>NZ_JBHXRD010000048.1:0-47636 GCF_042717325.1 Streptomyces sp. NPDC058637
GTTGGTCACAGCACCGGGCCCGCCGCCGGGAGGGGGACCTGAGCGGTCCGCCAAGGACCCACGTGGTCCGCCAAGGACCCACGCGATCGGTCCGGGACCTACGCGGTCCACTCCGACCAGTCCATGTTCCAGCCGTTGAGGCCGTTGTCCGGCTGGATCACCTTGTCCTCGGAGTTCTTCACGACCACCACGTCACCGATGAGGGAGTTGTCGAAGAACCACGCGGCCGGGGTCTTGCCGTCCCAGGCCCCGCGCACGTCCCGCAGACCGACACAGCCGTGGCTGGTGTTGGTCGTACCGAAGATGCTCGACGCCCCCCAGTAGTTGCCGTGGATGAAGGTGCCCGACGTGGACAGGCGCATGGCGTGCGGCACGTCCTTGATGTCGTACTCACCGCCGAAACCGACCGTGTCGCCGTTCATCCGCGTCACCTTGAGCTTCTCGCTGATGACCATCTGACCGTTGTACGTGGTCGTCGACGGGGCGCCCGCGGAGATCGGGATGTCCTTGATCTGCTCGCCGTCACGGACGACCTTCATCCGGTGGGAGCTCGCGTCGACGGTGGAGACCTGGCTGCGGCCGATGGTGAACTTCACCGTCTTGGCCTGCTTGCCGTAGACCCCCGGCCGCCCCTCGACACCGTCGAGGTCCAGGCGCAGCGTCACCTTGGTGCCCGCGGCCCAGTACTCCTCGGGGCGGAAGTCGAGGCGGTCGTTGCCGAACCAGTGGGGCTCGATCGGGACGTCGGGAACCGCCGTCACCTCGACGGCCTTCTCGACGGCCTCCGGGTCGGTGATGCCCCGGGTGAAGTGGATCGACACCGGCATGCCGACGCCGACGGTCGAGCCGTCCTCCGGTGTGTACTGCCCGATGAAGGTGTTCTCCGGCACCAGTGTCGTGAAGGTGGTGTCCTTCGCGGACTGGCGTCCCTCGTCGTCCTTGGCGACCGCGTGCACGGTGTACTTGGTCGCGGCGGCCAGGTGCCGGTCGGGCACCCAGCTCAGCCCGTCGGCGGCGATCTTGCCGTCGACCTCGTTGCCCTTGGGATCGGCGACCTTGACCGTGCTCAGCTTGCCCTGGGCGGCCGAGACCTTCAGTGCCCCGCTCGTCGCCACGTCATCGGCGCCGTCCTTCGGTGCGACGGTCACCACCGCCTGCGAGGCGCTGGTGTCGTCGACCCGCACGCCCGCCCCCTTGCCGTCCTTCGTCCCGCCGGCGTTGCCGTTGCCGCCGCATGCCGTCACCAGCAACAGCAGCGCACCCAGTACCAGTGCGAGAAGTCCGGGGGCTCCGCGCCCGCGCCGTCCTCTGCTCGCCCCGGCCGATGCCCCCGATATCGGCTGCCCGTTCAATGTGGTCGTCTCCCCTCGCACGGCCTGGCCCCGCCATGGCCCGCACCCCCGCGCGCTGTACATGCACGCTCGGCGCAAGATAATCACACCGCGCGTGGGGAGAACTCCCCCGGAATGTCACCGTTCCGTCCCAAGACGTCCCGCACCGCCGCCGGGGGTCCCGCGGGCCTTCTCCCGGGACCCCCCGCAGGTCGGACCGGGGATCGGGCGCGATGCCCGAACTCCCCGTGCGCCAGGGCCTATCGGCTCAGCGCGGAGCCCGCCTTCCACTGGGCCCACCCGAGGTTCCAGCCCCCGAGGCCGTTGTCCGGGGCGACGGTCCTGTCGGTGGAGTTGACCACCTCGACCACGTCGCCCACGAGCGTCCGCTCGAAGAACCAGCCGGCCGGGCTGTCCGAACTGCCGCCCTTCACGTCACGCAGACCGATGCAGCCGTGGCTGGTGTTGTCGGTGCCGAAGATGTCGGGCGACTCCCAGTAGTTGCCGTGCAGGAAGGTGCCGGACTTGGTCAGCCGGATGGCGTGCGGGACGTCCTTGATGTCGTACTCGCCGCCGAAGCCGACCGTGCGGCCGTCCATCCGCGTCACCTCGTGCAGTTCGGAGACCACCATCTTCCCGTTGTACGTGGTGGTCTTCGCGGCGCCCGCCGTGATCGGCACCGTGCTGACGAGCTCGCCGTCACGGCGTACCTCCATGGTGTGCGCCCGCGCGTCCACCAAGGACGTCTGGGAACGGCCCACCCGGAAGGTGACCTTCTTCCGCTGGCTCCCGTACACCCCGGGCGAGCCCTCGACATCGCGCAGTCCCACGTCGACGGTGACCTCGGTGCCCGGTTCCCAGTACGAGGCGGGACGGAAGTCGAGGCGCTCCTTGCCGAACCAGTGGCCGGCCACCTCGACCGCGGGCTCCGTGGTGATCCTGATGGCCTTCTCCACGGCCGCCCGGTTCGTGACCGGCCGGTTGAAGTCGAAGGAGACGATCATTCCGGTCCCCACGGTGGAGCGGTTCTCCGGCTTGAAGTAGCCGATGAAGCGGTCCTCGGGGACCAGGGTGGTGAAGCTCGTGTTCCGGGCCGAGCGGCGGCCGTCACCGTCCACGGCGACCGCCTCGACGCCGTACTTCCCGGCGAGCCCCAGTCGCCGTGCGCCCTTCTCGGGGGCCCACGAACGGCCGTCCTCGGCGATCCGGCCCGGCACCTCCTCCTGCTCCGCGTCCTCCATCCGTGTCACCTTCACCCGTTCGAGCCGTCCGTCGGGGACGGTTACCTCGATCCGGCTGTCGGCACCGACGTTCTCGGCCCCGTCCTTCGGGACGATCCTGATGGCGTCCCCGGGCGAACGGCTGTCCCCGAAGAACGGCGTCGACCCGGTGCAGCCCGTCAGTACGGCCAGCACGGTGAACAGTCCTGCCCATGTCAGCATGGCGGCCGAACCCGCCCGTGCTCTCTTCGCTACGTGGTTCACGCTCCCCCAACGACAGGGGCCGCCCGGGGGAAACGTGAGTGCGGGCCCCGCCGTGGGCAGAACAGAGGGAGGACCACACCGGGAAGGCCACGGCCGGGACGCCGTGCGCCCTCCTCCCGGGTGGCCGGTCCGACGAGCCGCGGGAGGCTGAGAGGTGTCGAGCACAGCCGAGCAGGAGGAAGCACCGCGCACGACGGGCCGGGTGGCAGCGCCCCGGCCGGACCGGAAGGACCGACCGGACGAACCACTCGTATGGCCGGGTACTCCCATGCCGCTGGGAGCACGCTTCCGGGTCGGACCGGACGGTGTGGCGGGCACCAACTTCGCCCTCTGGGCCGGTGGGGCGGAGGCCGTCGAGCTCTCCCTCTTCGACGAGCGGGGCACCGAGACCCGTCTCCCGCTGACCGAGCTCACCCATGAGATCTGGCACGGCTTCGTCCCCGGTGTCCGCCCCGGACAGCGGTACGGCTACCGGGTGCACGGCCGCTGGGACCCCTGGACGGGCGCCCGCTGGAACGCGGCGAAGCTGCTCCTGGACCCGTACGCCCGCGCGGTGGACGGTTCGTTCACCCTGCCGCCCGAGGTGTACGGCCATGTGAGGGACTGGCCGCAGCAGCACGTCGCCGACACCGTGCGCGACGACCGGGACTCGGCGCCGCACGTGCCCAAGGGCGTCGTCGTCCACGACGACGACGACTGGGTGGAGGACCGCAGGCCGAAGACACCGTGGGCGGACTCGGTCATCTACGAACTGCACGTGCGCGGCTTCACCAAGCTCCACCCCGACATCCCGCCGGAGCTGCGTGGCACCTACGCCGGTCTCGCCCACCCCGCCGCGATCGGCCACCTCCGGCGGCTCGGCGTGACGGCCGTGGAACTGCTCCCCGTCCACCAGTTCGCCCACGAGGACCACCTGCTGCGGCGCGGTCTGCACAACTACTGGGGTTACAACTCGATCGGCTACTTCGCCCCGCACGCCGGCTACGCGGCGAGCGGCACGGCGGGCGGGCAGGTCGGCGAGTTCAAGAAGATGGTGCGCGCCCTGCACGACGCCGGGATCGAGGTGATCCTCGACGTGGTCTACAACCACACCGCGGAGGCGGGCGAGCTCGGCCCGATGCTGTCCCTGCGCGGCATCGACAACCGCGGCTACTACCGCCTCCAGCCGGACGCCCGCCGCTACGCCGACTACACCGGCTGCGGCAACACCCTGCACGTGGTGCAGCCGCAGGTCCTGCGGCTGATCACGGACTCGCTGCGCTACTGGGTGACGGAGATGGGCGTCGACGGCTTCCGCTTCGACCTGGCGGCGGCGCTGGCCCGCTCGATGCACGACGTCGACATGCTCTCCCCGTTCCTCGCGGTGATCGCCCAGGACCCGGTGCTGCGCCGGGTCAAGCTGATCGCCGAGCCGTGGGACGTCGGCAACGGCGGCTACCAGGTGGGCGCCTTCCCGCCGCTGTGGACGGAGTGGAACGACCGCTACCGGGACGCCGTACGTGACTTCTGGCGCGGCGCGCTGCCCGACGTACGGGACATCGGCTACCGGCTCACCGGGTCGAGCGACCTGTACGCCTGGGGCGGCAGGCGGCCGTACGCCTCGGTCAACTTCGTCACCGCGCACGACGGCTTCACCCTGCGCGACCTGGTCAGCTACGAGCGCAAGCACAACGAGGCCAACGGCGAGGGCAACCGCGACGGCACGAACGACAACCGCGCCTGGAACTGCGGCGCCGAGGGCGGGAGCGAGGACCCGGACGTCAACGCGCTGCGCCGCCGCCAGCTGCGCAACCTGCTCACCACCCTGCTGCTGTCCACGGGCGTGCCGATGCTGGTGGCGGGCGACGAGATGGGCCGTACGCAGGGCGGCAACAACAACGCCTACTGCCAGGACAACGAGGTCAGCTGGCTGGACTGGTCACTGCTGGAGCGGCCCGAATGGCGACAGCTCACCGAGCTGACCTCCCGGGTGCTGGCCCTGCGCCACAGCCACCCGGTGCTGCGGCGCCGGGCGTTCTTCTCCGGGACGCCACAGGCCCCGGACGGGCTGCGGGACCTGGCGTGGTTCACGCCCCAGGGCGCGGAGATGACGGAGGGCGACTGGTACGCGCCGGCGGCGACGCTCGGCCTGTACCTCTCCGGGCGCGACATCCCGGGCCGGGACGCACGGGGCGGTCAGATCACCGACGACAGTTTCCTGGCGGTCCTGCACGCGGGGCACCTGCCCTGCGACTTCCATCTGCCGGGCCCGCCCTGGGCCGCGTCGTACGAACTGGTGCTGGACACCTCGCTGGAGGACCAGACCACGGTTCCGGGCACGGTCCACCGGGGCGGCACGACGCTGACGGTGCCGGGGAGGTCGGTGCTGCTGCTGCGGGTGGCGGGGTGAGGGGCGGGACCGGCGGGCAGCCACGGTCGCCGCGCGGACCCGTGGCACGTGACCGGAAAACCAGATGAGCGATGTCAGTGGTGAACCATAAGCTCGCTCCTGATGCCCGAAAAACCTGCAGAGCCCACGGACCGGTCCGCCGTGCGCTCCCTCATGCGTCTGTGGCCCTATGTCCGCCCCGTTCGGACGCGCTGGTTCTGCGCCGCCTTCGTGGCGGTCCTGGCGTCCTGTCTCGGCCTGGTGATCCCCCTCGTCCTGAAGTGGATGGTGGACGGTCCCGTCGCCGACCGGGATCCGGGCGGGGTGTGGCTGGGCGCGCTGTACCTGCTGCTGCTGGGCATCGTGGAGGCCGGACTGTTCGGGCTGCGGCGGTGGCTCGTGGCACGGCCGCTGGCCGGGGTGGAGGCGTCGATGCGCGCGGACCTCTACCGGCATCTGCAACGGCTCCCGGTGGCCTTCCACGACCGCTGGCCCTCGGGGCAGCTGCTGTCGCGCGGGACCACCGATCTGATGCTGATGCGGATGTTCCTGGCCTTCCCGCTGACGTTCCTGCTGGTCAACGGCACGACGATCCTGGTCGGCTTCTTCGTCCTGTTCGCGCAGGAGTGGTCGCTCGGCCTGGTGCTCCTGGTTCCCGCGGTGCCCCTGATGGTTTTGTGCTCGCTCTTCGAGACGAAGTACTCGGTGGTGGCGCGCACGGCGCAGGACCAGGTCGGCGATCTGACGACGGTCGTCGAGGAGAGCGTGCTGGGCATCCGCATCGTCAAGGGTTTCGGCCGGCACCGCAGCCAGGCGCAGGCCTTCCGCGCGCTCGCCCAGCGGCTACGCGGTACGGAGCTGGGCAAGGCCCGGCTCCTCGCCGGGATCTGGGCCCTCATCACAGCCATCCCCGAGCTGGCGATCGGTGCCGCGCTGGTGCTCGGCACGATCCAGGTCGCGGACGGCGACCTGTCGGCGGGCACGCTCGTCGCGTTCCTCTCGACGGCCCTCGCGCTGCGCTGGCCGGTCGAGTCGATCGGCTTCCTGCTGGCGATGAGCCAGGAGTCGGCGACGGCCGCCGACCGGTACTTCGAGGTCATGGACGTGCCGGAGGAACCCGCCTCGGACACCCCTTCGGGGGCGGCCGGAAAGGCGGCCGGAAAGGAGTCGGGCATCGTCTTCGACGGCGTCGAGTTCCGCTACCCGGACGCCGCGCCGGGCTCCGAGCCGGTGCTGGCCCGGATCGATCTGCGGATCCGTCCCGGCGAGACGATGGCGCTGGTGGGGGCCACCGGTTCCGGGAAGACGACGCTCACGGCGCTCGTCCCCCGGCTGCACGAGGTCACCGGGGGCCGGATCCTGCTGGACGGCGAGGACATCGCGGCCATGGAGCGGCCCCGGCTGCGCGAGCTGGTGTCGGTGGCCTTCGAGGAGCCGACGCTCTTCTCGGCGACCGTCGGGGAGAACGTCCTGATGGGTGCGGAGGGCGCGGACGAGGAGCAGTTGCGCCGGGCCCTGTCCGTCGCGCAGGCCGACTTCGTGCACGATCTGCCCGAGGGCATCGCCACCCAGGTCGGCGAGCAGGGCCTGAGCCTCTCCGGCGGCCAGCGCCAGCGTCTCGCGCTGGCACGTGCCGTGGTCGGCGAGCCACGCTTCCTGGTGCTGGACGACCCGCTCTCCGCCCTGGACGTGCACACGGAGGCCCTGGTGGAGGCGGCGTTGCGGCGGGTACTGGAGAGGACGACGGCCGTGGTCGTGGCGCACCGGCCGTCGACGGTGATGCTGGCCGACCGGGTGGCACTGCTGTCCGGTGGCCGGATCAGCGCGGTGGGCACCCATCAGGAGCTGCTGCGCACCGATGCCGAGTACGCCTGGCTGATGTCCGGGGCCGAGGACGGCGCCCGGGTGCTCACTGCCGAGGAGGGCAGCTCCCGATGACCACTACCACCACCGACGGCCCCGCCCTCGCCGACGAGGAACCGAAGGGTGGGGGGCCGCCGCAGCCGGGCCCCGGGGATCCGTTCGACCGGGACGACCTGCCCGCCCCGCGCGGTGCGACCTGGGCGCTGCTCCTCTCACTGCTCGGCCCGCTGCGGGCCCGGGTGGTCGTGGCGTCCCTCGTGCTGCTGGTCCAGCAGGCCGCCGTGCAGGCGGGGCCGCTGCTGGTCGCGTACGCCATCGACAGCGGTGTGCCCGCGTTCCGGGACCACGACTACGGGCCGCTGGCCGCCGTGGGGATCGGGTACGCGGTGTGCTCGGTCGGTGCGGGGCTGCTGCAGTACGTGTTCGTCCGGGCGGCGGCGCGGATCAACCAGGACGTGCTGCTCGATCTGCGCGGCCGGATCTTCCGTCACGCGCAGGCGCTCAGTGTGGACTTCCACGAGCGCTACACCTCGGGCCGGCTGATCTCCCGTTCGACGACGGACGTGGAGTCGCTGCGCGAGCTGCTGAGCGAGGGGCTGCAGGAGCTCCTCGGGGTGGTCCTGTCCTTCGTGTCGATCTCCCTCGTGCTGCTGTGGCTGGACCTCGGCATCGGTGCGATCGCGGTGGCGTCGTTCGGGCCCCTGTATCTGCTGGTGCGGCTGTACCGGCGCCGGGCGTCCGAGGCCTACTCGGCCCGTTCCTCGGCCATCGCCGGAGTCATCGTGAAGTTCGCGGAGACGATGAACGGGATCCGTCCCGTGCAGGCCTTCCGCCGGGAGCGGGCCAACGACGCGGACTTCGCGGTGCTCAACCGCCGTCACGAGCGGCGGAACGGCGACGCGCTGCTGGAGATGGCCCGCTATGTCGTCGGATCCCGGCTGGTCGCGAACACGGCGGTGGCCGCGATGGTGCTGTGGGGCGCGTACCGGGTGGCTTCGGGGACGCTGGCGCTCGGTGTGCTGGCCGCCGCGGTGCTGTATCTGCGCCGGCTGTACGACCCGATCGACCGGCTCGCGATGTTCCTCAACTCCTACCAGTCGGCCGCCGCCTCGCTGGAGAAGATCGCGGGTCTCCTCGCGCAGACGCCCGCCGTCCCGGAGCCCGTGGCGCCGAAGGAGCTGCCGGCCCTGGCCGGTGACCACCCGGGCCGCGAGGTGACGTTCGACGGGGTGCGGTTCGCGTACCGGACGGGCGGCGAGGTCCTGCCGCGTTTCGATCTGACGATCCCGGCGGGCCGGACCGTGGCCGTGGTCGGCTCGACGGGTGCGGGGAAGTCGACGCTGGCCAAGCTGCTGGCGCGGTTCTACGATCCGACCGAGGGCCGGGTTCTGCTCGACGGCACCGACCTGCGCGATCTGGCGACCGCGGAGCTGCGGCGGGGTGTGGTGATGGTGACCCAGGAGGCTTTCCTGTTCTCCGGGACGATCTCCGAGAACATCGCGATCGGCCGGCCGGACGCGACGCCCGAGGAGATCGAGCAGGCGGCGAAGGCCATCGGGGCGCACGACTTCATCAGCGCCCTGCCCGACGGGTACGCCACGGACGTACGCAAGCGGGGCGGCAGGATCTCCGCGGGCCAGCGCCAACTGGTGGCGTTCGCCCGCGCGTTGCTCGCGGATCCGGCGGTGCTGATCCTGGACGAGGCGACGAGCTCGCTCGACGTCCCCGGTGAGCGGGCGGTGCAACGGGCCATGGACACCGTGCTGCACGGCCGTACGGCGGTGGTGATCGCACACCGTCTGTCGACGGTGGAGATCGCGGACCGGGTGCTCGTGATGGAGCACGGCAGGATCGTGGAGGACGGCACCCCGGCCGAACTCATCGGCGGGACCGGCCGGTTCGCCGGGCTGCACCGCGCGTGGCGGGAGAGCCTGGCCTGAGGGCCGCGGCGGCACGAGGAGGGCTCCCCGCACGCTGCGGGGGGCCCTCCGGTCATGGTCCGCGGCGCGGCCGAACGGCCCCACCCGAGCCGCCGTTCGCGGCCTCCTCCCGGTCTCCGCCCCGTCGGCCGGCTCCACGCCGCCTGCCCCGGGGACGGGCCCGGCGCACCGGCTGCGGGCGGCCCCGACGACCACGTCCGTACGCGACGGCGCAGAACTGGCCACAGTTCCGCAGCGTCTCAGCCCGTGGTCATCATCCGCTTCCCGATCCGTTGTTCGAACACCCTGAATTCGAACGAAATCTCAACCCACCCTGCGAATTCTGGCGACGGACCGCCCTGGAACCCCCCTTGCCACACGGGGATGACACATGGCGAAACGTCCGCTTAACGAACATGACCATTCCGGCAACGGACGAATTCCGGCCAATGTGTTGACGCGGTCCTGACATACCCACGCTTCGGCTGGCACTCTTCCCCCGTTCTGCGCACCGCTTGCTCTGCCCGGACGGCTCACCCAGGCCGGCCCGTCACCCCCCTCGCAGAAGGAGTCCGCGTGAGATCCACGCCCAGCCGTCGTGCCACCGCGACCGGCGCTCTGATAGCCACCGCAGCCCTCCTCGCCGTCGGCGTACAGACCGGCGGCGCGACCGCCGCCGACAACACCGGCGCGGCCCCGGCCGCCGTCGCCGAGGGCGCCGACCGCGGCTCCCTCCCCGCGACGCTCTCCCCCGCCCAGCGCGCCGAACTGATCCGCGAGGCCGACGCCACCAAGGCCGCCACCGCCGAAAAACTCGGCCTCGGCGCCACGGAGAAGCTGGTCGTCCGCGATGTCGTCCAGGACGTCGACGGCACCACGCACACCCGTTACGAGCGCACGCTCGGCGGCCTCCCCGTCCTCGGCGGCGACCTGGTCGTGGCCGAGACCAAGGCCGGGAAGACCGAGAGCGTCACCAAGGCGTCCAGGGCGACCGGCGCGCAGCTGAAGGCCGTCGGCACCACCGCCGACATCGCGGCCGCCACCGCCGAGAAGCAGGCCCTGAGCGCGGCGAAGGCCGAGGGGTCGCGGAAGACGGAGGCCAGCAAGGCCCCGCGCAAGGTCGTCTGGACGGCGAGCGGCACCCCGCAGCTCGCGTACGAGACCGTGGTCGGCGGCCTCCAGCACGACGGCACGCCGAACGAGCTGCACGTCGTCACCGACGCCTCGTCGGGCGCGAAGCTCTACGAGTGGCAGGCCATCGAGACCGGCACCGGCAACACGATGTACAACGGCCAGGTCACGCTGGGCACTTCGGGCTCGTACAACCTGACCGACACGGCGCGCGGCAACACCAAGACGTACAACCTGAACCGCGGCACGTCGGGCACCGGGACGCTGTTCTCCGGCACGGACGACATCTGGGGTGACGGCACCGCGTCCAACCTGGAGACCGCGGGCGCCGACGCGCACTACGGCGCGGCCGAGACCTGGGACTACTTCAAGAACATCCACGGCCGCACCGGCATCCGGGGTGACGGTGTCGGCGCGTACTCCCGCGTGCACTACGGCAACAACTACGTCAACGCCTTCTGGTCCGACAGCTGCTTCTGCATGACGTACGGGGACGGCAGTGGCAACGCCTCGCCGCTGACCTCCCTCGACGTGGCGGCCCACGAGATGACGCACGGCGTCACCTCCAACACCGCCGGTCTGGTCTACAGCGGTGAGTCCGGCGGCCTCAACGAGGCGACCAGCGACATCTTCGCCGCGGCCGTCGAGTTCCACTCCGACACCGCGGAGGACCCCGGCGACTACCTCATCGGCGAGAAGATCGACATCAACGGCGACGGCACCCCGCTGCGCTACATGGACAAGCCGAGCAAGGACGGCGCGTCCAAGGACTCGTGGTACTCGGGCATCGGCTCGGTCGACGTCCACTACTCCTCGGGCCCGGCGAACCACTGGTTCTACCTGCTCTCCGAGGGCAGCGGAGCCAAGACCGTCAACGGTGTCGCGTACAACTCCCCGACCTCGGACGGCCTTCCGGTGACGGGCATCGGCCGCGACAAGGCCGCGCAGATCTGGTTCAAGGCACTCACCACCAAGTTCACCTCGACGACGAACTACGCCGCGGCCCGCACCGGCACCCTCGCCGTGGCCGGTGAGCTGTACGGCACCACGAGCGCCGAGTACACCGCGGTCGCCCACGCCTGGGCCGGCATCAACGTGGGCACCCGCCCCGGTGGCACCGACCCGGACCCGGGCGGCGCGGTCTTCCAGAACACGACCGTCAAGGCACTCGCCGACCGGAGCACCACCAACATCCCGGTCGCCGTCACCGGCGTCACCGGCAACGCGCCGAGCGACCTCTCGGTCGCGGTGAACATCACCCACACCTACCGTGGTGACCTCGTGCTCGACCTGGTCGCCCCGGACGGCACGGCCTACCGGCTGAAGAACTCCTCGTCGAGCGACTCCGCGGACAACGTGGTGGCGACCTACACGGTCAACGCCTCGTCCGAGGTGGCCAACGGCACGTGGAACCTGAAGGTCCAGGACGCCTACTCGGGCGACACCGGCACCTTCAACAGCGTCAAGCTCACCTTCTGAGCGCCCGCCGAGGGCACTGAGCAGGCAGTGCCGCAGAACAGGCACTGACGCATCGCACGGGAACGGTCCGGGAGCTCCCTCCCGGGCCGTTCCCGTGCGCCGTCGGGCGGGCTGTCCGCGTGGGTCAGGGTCTCCCGGGTCACGAACAGACTGTCCGAGCAGGCGGGAAGGCGCACCCGCTCGCCGGCATCCGGTCGTACGCCCCTTCGGGCGAGCGCGTTCCGGAGGCGACCGGCGGGAACGGGACCGGTCAGCCCGGGATGTCCTGCTCGGCCCAGACGACCTTGCCGATCGCCGTGCGGCACGAACCCCACCTGCGGCAGAGCAGGTTGATGAGCTGAAGGCCGCGACCGCCCTCGTCGCTCACGTCCGCGTGCTGGATCTGCGGCAGGTCGGGCCCGGTGTCCGCGACCTCCACCCGGAGCCGCTCGTCGCACAGCAGCCGGAGCCGGCCCGGTCCGCCGCCGTAGCGCAGGGCGTTGCCGACCAGTTCGCTGACGACCAGCTCGGTGACGTCGGCGAGTTCGGCGAGGTTCCACCGGGCGAGCTGCTCGGTGACCAGCTTCCGGGCGGTGGACGCGGAGTTGCCCTCCGTCGGCAGGTCCCACACCTGCAGCCTTACCTCCGGGGGCAGTTCATGGCCACCGGCGACCAGCAGCACCGCCTCGTCGAAGCGGCCGTCGTCCGGCTTCGGCGAGGTGAGCAGACCGCCGTCGTCGAGCTGTTCGGGCGTCATCGCCGAGACCGCCGAGCGCAGCCCCTCCAGCTGGACGTCCACGTCCTCGACGCGCGTCTTGATCAGACCGTCGGTGTAGAGCACCAGCCGGCTGCCCACCGGACCGCGCAGCCTCAGCGGGTCGTACGGGATGACCCCGGCGCCCAGCGGGGCCCCGACCGGCACGTCGAGGAAGCGTGCCTGCCCGTCGCCGTCCACCAGCAGCGGCGGCGGGTGGCCCGCGCTCGCGATGGTGTAGCTGGAGTCGGCCGGGTCGTAGACCGCGCACAGACAGGTGGCGACCTGGTCGTCCTCCAGGTCACGGGTGGCCAGGTCCAGCCGGGCGAGCACCCGGTCGGGCGCGATGTCCAGCGTCATGAGCGTACGGGCGACGGTACGCAGCCGGCCCATCGTGGCGGCGGCGGGCAGACCGTGTCCGGTGACGTCACCGACGACCAGGGCCGTACGCCCGCCGGGCAGCGCCACCACGTCGTACCAGTCGCCGCCCACCCCGTGGGCGTCGAAGGCGGGCACGTAGTGGGCGTGCACCTGGAGACCGGGGGTGTACGGCGTCGCCCGTGGGAGGAGGCTGCGCTGCAGCGAGACGACGTGTTCGCGCTCGCGCCCGTAGAGGCGCGCGTTGTCCATGAAGACCGCGGCCATGGCGCCGAGCTGCCCCGCGAGTTCCACGTCGGACCGGTTGAAGGGCGGGCTGGCCCCGGCGCGCACGAAGTCGGCGGAGCCCAGCAGGACACCGCGGGCGATCAGCGGCACGGCCATGTAGCTGTGGACGCCCTGGCGGCGCATCGCCGCGGCGGCACTGTCCGTCGGCGCGACACGGGAGTAGTCCTCGTCCGTCATCCGGCTGACCAGGACCGGCCGTCCGTTGCGCAGGCACTCGGTGATCAGCAGGGTCTCGCGGCGTTTGCTGCGGTCCACCACTTCGCCGACCGGGGAGGGCTCGAGCTCGGTCAGCGCGTCGATGGAGGTGACGGCCATGGCCCGGGTCACGGGGACCGCCGCGCCGGTGACGCGCTCGCCCTCCTCGCCGAGCATGACGGACTCCAGCAGGTCGACGGCCGCGGCGTCCGCCAGGCGCGGGACGCTGTAGTCGGCGAGCTCCTGCGCCGTGCGTTCCAGGTCGAGGCTCGTGCCGATGCGGGTGCTCGCCGCGTGGAGCCAGCGCAGCCGGGCGGCGGTCGTGAAGCGGTCGGCCCGTCGTGCGCCGACGGTCTCCGCACGGCGTGGCTGCAGCTGCCGGGAGGTGCCGCCCTGCGCGGCCAGCCGACGGGTCAGGCGTCTCGCAGGGCCTCCGCCGCCGTTCACCGTGCCGACCTCCACTCGCGCCCGTGGGACGCCTCGCTGTCACCTGGGTGGCCCGAGAGCCACACCGGCACCGGCTGTCATGTTAGCCAGATCACGGTGAAAACACCCCTGCCGGGCCCCGCCGATCCCGGGAACCGGACCCGCGCGGCAGCGGGCGCGGCGCCCCGTGGGACGCCGGGCCCGCCCGACGGGCGCGGGCGTCAGCGCAGCAGCACGCCCCCGCCGTCGCCCGTCGACTCGTTCGGCACCGCGACCAGGCCCAGCTCCGCCGCCGACGCGAGCAGCGGATGCGAGGGCAGGACGCGCACGGTGTAGCCGTACGGGCCCGTGCGGTCGAGGGCGAGCGGGCCCTCGTACAGCCAGCGGCCCTCCAGGTCGTGGCCGCCGGCCGGCTTCAGCGGGAACGTCTGGGCCTCGGCGATCGCGTCACCGGAGTCGACGCGCCCGGCGACCACCTGCACCTCCACGTCGTCCGGATCGAGGCCGCCCAGCGCGATCCGGACCCGGAGCGCCAGGGTGGACCCCAGCTCCGCGGAGCCGCCGACGACCGTGTCGGCCGCGGCCTCCACATGGTCGACGGCCACATCCGGCCACGCCGCGTGGACCCGGGCCTTCCACTCGGCGAGCTCCCGGGCGGCGGTCGGCCGCAGGGCCCGGCGGGCGAGCGCCGCGGGCGCGTAGAGCCGCTCCACGTACTCGCGGACCATGCGGCCGGCGAGGACCTTGGGCCCCAGGGTGACCAGGGTGCGGCGGACCATCTCGATCCACCGCTCGGGCAGGTCGTCGGCGTTGCGGTCGTAGAAGCGCGGGGCGACCCGGTCCTCGATCAGCGCGTAGAGGGCGTTGGCCTCCAGCTCGTCACGCCGTTCCTCGTCCGTGGCGGAACCGTCGGCGGTGGGGATCGCCCAGCCGAAGTCCGGCTCGAACCACTCGTCCCACCAGCCGTCGCGCACGGAGAGGTTGAGGCAGCCGTTGAGGGCCGCCTTCATCCCGCTCGTGCCACAGGCCTCCAGCGGGCGCAGCGGGTTGTTCAGCCAGACGTCGCAGCCCGGGTAGAGCTTCTGCGCCATGCCCATGCCGTAGTCCGGCAGGAAGACGATGCGATGGCGGACCCGCGGGTCGTCCGAGAACCGCACCAGCTCCTGGACCAGCCGTTTCCCGCCGTCGTCGGCGGGGTGGGCCTTGCCGGCGACGACGATCTGGATCGGGTGCGTGGGGTGCAGCAGCAGCGCCCGCAGCCGGTCGCGGTCGTGCAGCATCAGCGTCAGCCGCTTGTACGAGGGCACCCGGCGGGCGAAGCCGATGGTCAGCACGTCCGGATCGAGCACGCCGTCGATCCAGCCGAGTTCGGCGGTGCCCGCGCCACGCCGGCGCCAGGAGGCGTAGAGCCGTTTGCGGACCTCGGTCACGAGCTGTTCGCGCAGCCCCCTGCGGAGGTCCCAGATCTCCCGGTCGGGGACGGCTGCCACGACGTCCCAGCGCCGGGGGGTGCCGGGCCGGCCGCCGTCGGCGGTGCCCGTGCCGGACGTCTCGCCGACCTCGGCGCCGGCCAGCGCGCTCGAAGCCCGCTCGGTGCCGAATTTCCTGGCGCCGAGCCGCAGGACCTCGGGCGCGACCCAGGTCGGCGCGTGCACCCCGTTGGTCACGGAGGTGATCGGCACCTCCGAGGGGTCGAATCCCGGCCACAGCCCGGAGAACATCTCCCGGCTGACGGCCCCGTGCAGGGTGGAGACGCCGTTGGCTCGCTGGGCGAGCCGCAGGCCCATCACCGCCATGTTGAAGAGTCCCGGCTCACCGCCGGGGTAGGTCTCCATGCCGAGGCGCAGGATCCGCTCCACGCCGACGCCGGGCAGCTCTCCGTCGTCACCGAAGTGACGGGCCACGAGCTGGCGTTCGAATCGGTCTATCCCGGCGGGCACCGGGGTGTGCGTGGTGAAGACCGTCCCGGCCCGCACCACTTCGAGGGCGGCGTCGAAGTCCAGACCGGTTTCGGAGAGTTCCCGGATCCGTTCGAGGCCGAGGAATCCGGCGTGTCCCTCGTTGGTGTGGAACACCTCGGGGGCCGCGTGTCCGGTCAGCCGGCAGTAGGTCCGCACGGCGCGCACCCCGCCGATGCCGAGCAGCATCTCCTGGAGGAGGCGGTGGTCGCCGCCGCCGCCGTACAGCCGGTCGGTGACGTCGCGTTCGCCCGGGGCGTTCTCCTCGACGTCGGAGTCGAGCAGCAGCAGGGGGACGCGGCCCACCTGGGCCTGCCAGATCGAGGCGTACAGCGAACGGCCGCCGGGCAGTGCCAGCACCACTCGGCTGGGGGTGCCGTCCACCTCCCTCACCAGGGTGAGCGGCAGCTCGTTGGGGTCGAGGACGGGGTAGTGCTCCTGCTGCCAGCCGTCCCGGGACAGGCTCTGGCGGAAGTAGCCGTGGCGGTAGAGCAGGCCGACCCCGATGAGTGGCACGCCCAGGTCACTGGCGGCCTTCAGATGGTCCCCGGCCAGGATTCCGAGCCCCCCGGAGTACTGGGGCAGGGCCGCGGTGACCCCGAACTCGGGTGAGAAGTAGGCGACGGCCGCGGGGAGTTCCGCGCCCTGGGAGAGCTGGTTCTGATACCACCTCGGGCCGTCGAGGTACTCCTGGAGGTCCTCGGAGACCTCGGTGAGCCGGCGCAGGAAGTGCTGGTCGAAGGAAAGCTCGGCGAGGCGTCCGGCGGACACGGCGCCGAGCAGGCGCACGGGATCGGCGTCCGCCGGCCGCCAGCCCTCCGGGTCGGCCGCCTGGAAGAGCTGTTGGGTCTCGGTGTGCCAGGACCAGCGCAGGTTGCGGGCGAGGTCGCTGAGCGGTCGCAGGGGTTCGGGGAGGACGGGGCGCACGGTGAATCGACGAATGGCCTTCACGTATCCCACCTTTACAGGGGACGTACGGATCCGAGGGGACGCACCACGGTGTACGCCCTCTCCGTCACCCTCGACGGTAGCGGCGTGCCGCCGTACGCGACCACGGCGCACGACCGGCTCGCTGGGCACCGCCAGGACCGGCGCGACCGCCTCCGGCCCGGCCCTCGCACCGGGCGCGCCCTCCCCCGGCCCCGCCCGCGCCGGCTCCCGCACCCCCTGTCGCACGGGTCCCGGCCGCCCCGGTGACCGCATGGGCCAGATGCGCACACATCCGTCACGGGCGATATGGCTGATTTCCCCTCCTCACGCGACCTTGTGGTGCTTCGCACCACAGGCAAAGCTGCGTGGTGCGCCCTACGGCGGCCGGGGGACCGGCGCGCGGCGCACAGCGCGTGCACGGGAGAGCACCCAGGAGTTAACACGCCGCCGGGTTGGCCGCCCGGAAACGGTGGGAAGGCTTCCCCGGTACTCAGCCCGACCACGGCCCGCGCAGCACACCCCAGGTGCCCCCGATCCGAGCACGAACCCCCCGCGCACCTGCCATTCGAGTGCCATTCGAGTGAACGCGGACAGGAGCGGCCATGCACACAGCCCGCCAGCCGACAACCGAGCAGCTACAAAGGACGCAACCCCACCATCGCGGCGCGCGCGGTCAGCCCCTCACGCCCACGCCGCGCCCCGTGCATGCCGAGCTACTGCCCCCAGGTGATTTCGTGATCGGTCGTATTCCCGTCCTGGACGTCCACCCCCTCGTCGACTGCGGCAGGCGGCCGGCCAAAGCCGTCGCGGGCGAGACCTTCCAGGTCAGCGCCACCGTCTTCCGTGAAGGCCACGACGCGGTGGCCGCCAATGTCGTCCTGTGCGATCCGAGCGGACGGCCCGGCCCGTGGACGCCGATGCGCGAGCTCGCCCCCGGGACGGACCGCTGGGGCGCGGATGTCACCCCCGGCGCCGAGGGCCACTGGACGTACACCGTCGAAGCGTGGAGCGATCCGGTCAGCACCTGGCGTGGGCACGCGCGGATCAAGATTCCCGCCGGGATCGACACCGCGCTGGTCCTGCGGGAGGGCGCCGAGCTGTACGAACGCGCCGCCGACGGCGTACCGAAGCGGGACGGGCGCGAGGCGGTGCTGGCCGCCGTCGACGCGCTGCGCGACACGAACCGCCCGGCGGCCTCCCGGCTCGCCGCCGCGCTCACGCCCGAGGTGGACGAGGCGCTCGCCCGGCACCCCCTGCGCGAACTGGTCACGGCCTCCCGCCCGCTGCCGCTGGTCGTCGAGCGCAGGCGCGCCCTGTACGGGTCCTGGTACGAACTGTTCCCGCGCTCCGAGGGCGCGCGGACGGAGCCGGCCGCTCCCGCGAAGCCGGCCCGCGCGCCCCGGACGACGAAGGCCGCCAAGACCGCCAAGACCGCGAAGACCTCTGCCGCCTCCGCTGCCGTCGCCGCGAAGAAGAAGGGCGCCGCGGTGACGGCGCAGCTGCCCCCGGTGTCGAGCGGGATCGTCAGCGGTACCTTCCGTACCGCCGCGGAGCGTCTTCCGGCCGTCGCCGCGATGGGGTTCGACGTCGTCTACCTCCCCCCGGTCCACCCCATCGGCACCACCCACCGCAAGGGCCCCAACAACAGCCTCTCCCCCGGCGCCGGGGACCCGGGGGTGCCCTGGGCGATCGGTTCTGCGGAGGGCGGCCACGACGCCGTCCATCCGGACCTCGGCACGCTCGACGACTTCGACCACTTCGTGGAGACGGCCCGCACACTGCGGATGGAGATCGCGCTGGACTTCGCACTCCAGTGCTCCCCGGACCACCCCTGGGTGAAGGAGCACCCCGAGTGGTTCCACCACCGCGCCGACGGGTCCATCGCCTACGCGGAGAACCCGCCGAAGAAGTACCAGGACATCTATCCGATCGCCTTCGACCAGGATCTGCCCGGGATCGTCGCGGAGACCACCCGCATCCTGCGGTTCTGGATGGACCACGGCGTGCGGATCTTCCGGGTCGACAATCCGCACACGAAGCCGGTGGTCTTCTGGGAGAAGGTGATCGCCGACATCAACCGCACCGATCCGGACGTGATCTTCCTGGCGGAGGCCTTCACCCGCCCCGCGATGATGCGGACGCTGGCCGCGGTCGGCTTCCAGCAGTCGTACACCTACTTCACCTGGCGTAACACGAAGCAGGAGCTCACCGAGTACGTCACCGAGCTTTCGGGCGACAGTTCCTCGTACATGCGGCCCAACTTCTTCGTGAACACGCCCGACATCCTTCCCGGTTACCTCCAGGACGGCGGCCGTCCGGCCTTCGAGGCGAGGGCCGTGCTCGCCGCGACCCTGTCCCCCTCCTGGGGTGTGTACGCGGGCTTCGAGCTGTGCGAGAACACCCCGGTGCATCCCGGGAGCGAGGAGTACGAGAACTCCGAGAAGTACCAGCTCAAGGTCAGGGACTGGGAGTCGGCGGAACGCGAGGGCCGCTCGCTGGCACCCCTGATCACCTCCCTCAACCGGATCCGGCGACGCCATCCGGCGCTCCAGCAGCTGCGCGACGTCCACTTCCACTCCGTCGACGACGAGGCGCTGATCGCGTACAGCAAGCGCTCGGGTTCGAACACCGTTCTGGTGGTCGTCAACCTCGACCCCCACCACACCCACGAGGCCACGGTCTCGTTGGACATGCAGCGCCTCGGCCTCGACCGGCACGAGAGCGTGCCGGTGCGCGACGAGCTCACCGGCGCCACCTATCACTGGGGCAGAACCTTCTACGTGCGCCTCGAACCGGGTGTGACACCCGCGCACATCGTCGTTCTGCGACCGTCCCCGCCGACCGGAGGGTCACCCACACCATGACCGTCAACGAGCCTGTCCACGACCTGTTCGAGGACACTCCCGCCAAGGACCGCGATCCCGACTGGTTCAAGCGCGCCGTCTTCTACGAGGTACTCGTCCGGTCCTTCCAGGACTCCAACGGCGACGGCGTCGGCGACCTCAAAGGTCTCACCGCCAAACTGGACTACCTGCAATGGCTCGGCGTCGACTGTCTCTGGCTGCCGCCGTTCTTCAAGTCACCGCTGCGCGACGGCGGTTACGACGTCTCCGACTACACCGCCGTGCTGCCCGAATTCGGCGACCTCGCCGACTTCGTGGAGTTCGTCGACGCCGCGCACCAGCGCGGCATGCGCGTGATCATCGACTTCGTCATGAACCACACGAGCGACCAGCACGACTGGTTCCAGCAGTCCCGCACCGACCCGGACGGGCCCTACGGCGACTACTACGTCTGGGCCGACGACGACAAGCAGTTCCCGGACGCGCGGATCATCTTCGTCGACACGGAGACGTCCAACTGGACCTTCGATCCGGTACGCAAGCAGTACTACTGGCACCGCTTCTTCTCGCACCAGCCCGATCTCAACTACGAGAACCCGGCGGTGCGGGAGGAGATCATCTCGGCCCTGCGCTTCTGGCTGGACCTCGGCATCGACGGCTTCCGGGTCGACGCCGTGCCGTACCTCTACCAGCGCGAGGGCACCAACTGCGAGAACCTCCCCGAGACCCACCACTTCCTCAAGCGGGTCCGCAAGGAGATCGACGCCAACTATCCGGACACCGTGCTGCTGGCCGAGGCCAACCAGTGGCCGGAGGACGTCGTCGACTACTTCGGCGACTTCCCGGCCGGCGGCGACGAGTGCCACATGGCGTTCCACTTCCCCGTGATGCCGCGGATCTTCATGGCCGTACGGCGCGAGAGCCGCTACCCGGTCTCGGAAGTCCTGGCGAAGACGCCCGAGATCCCGTCCGGCTGCCAGTGGGGCATCTTCCTGCGCAACCACGACGAGCTCACACTCGAGATGGTCACGGACGAAGAGCGCGACTACATGTACGCGGAGTACGCCAAGGACCCGCGGATGCGGGCCAACATCGGCATCCGCCGCCGCCTGGCGCCGCTGCTGGACAACGACCGCAACCAGATCGAGCTGTTCACGGCCCTGCTCCTGTCCCTGCCCGGCTCCCCGATCCTCTACTACGGGGACGAGATCGGGATGGGTGACAACATCTGGCTGGGCGACCGCGACGCCGTACGCACCCCGATGCAGTGGACGTCCGACCGCAACGCGGGCTTCTCCTCCAGCGATCCGGGGCGGCTCTACCTCCCCACGATCATGGACCCGGTCTACGGCTACCAGGTCACCAACGTGGAGGCGTCGATGGCCTCGCCGTCGTCGCTGCTGCACTGGACACGGCGGATGATCGAGATCCGCAAGCAGAATCCGGCCTTCGGTCTGGGCACGTACAACGAACTGCCCTCGTCGAACCCCGCGGTGCTCGCGTTCACCCGGGAGTACAAGGACGACCTCGTGCTGTGCGTCCACAACTTCTCGCGGTTCGCACAGCCGACGGAGCTCGACCTGCGGGCGTTCAACGGACGCCATCCGGTGGAGCTGATCGGCGGGGTGCGCTTCCCTGCTGTCGGCCAGTGGCCCTATCTGCTGACGCTCGCGGGCCACGGCTTCTACTGGTTCCGGCTGCGGAAGGGCGCTCCGGCCGCCGGGGAGGCCGGGTGACGGACAGCTGACGGTGCCCCGGCCCCGGCACTCCGGGGCGGTTTCCGGCACCGGCTCCGGGGCGGTTTCCGGCACCGGCTGCGGGGCGGTTTCCGCCGCCCCGCAGGGGGCACCCTGACCCCATATCGAGCGCTTCCGGGCCCTTCAGGCTCTTCGGGGCCCGTTTGATCGAGTCCGTACGGACTTTCCTCACCCGACACGTCCCGCACAGCCGGACAGCCATTGCCGCAATCCGGGACACTCTTCGCATCCTGTGGTGTGCCCGGGGAAAGGACGCGATGCCATGTCGGAGGCTGCATCCACTCGAGTCGCCCTGGCGAAGAGCACGACCAAACGAAAGACGACAAGACGAGGCACGACGAGCACCACGGGCACGACGGCCCTGCTGCCGTCGCTCGCCCCGCTGCTCCATGAGTGGCTGCCGCGGCAGCGCTGGTTCGCCGGCAAGGGGCAGCCGGTCACCGGCTTCTCCCTCGTCTCGGCGACCGAGATACTGCCCCTGGACGCCTCCGCCGCGGGCCCCGGGCTGCTGCACCTGCTCGTCCGGGCCCACCAGCCCGGCGGCCCCGAGCGGTCGCTCGGCGACTGCTACCAACTGCTGCTCGGCGTACGCACCACGTTGCCCCCGCGCCTGGCCCCGGCCCTGATCGGCCAGGTGACGGACGGTCCGCTGGCCGGCCGCACCCTGTACGAAGGGCTGCACGACCCGCGCGTCGCCGGTCTCCTGCTGGAACGATTCCGTAACCCCGGGTCACTCGGACCCCTCCGCTTCGACCGCACGGCGCCGGTCCCCGCGGGGCTCATCCCTCGCCTCCTGGACACCGAGCAGTCCAACTCCTCGCTCGTCTACGGGGACGCGTACATCCTCAAGATCTTCCGCCGGGTGTTCCCGGGCACCAACCCCGATCTGGAGCTGCCGCTCGCACTGAGCCGCGAGGGCTGCGGCCGGGTGCCCTCCCCGGTCGCCTGGTTCGAGGCGACGGCCCCGGAACCGCTCACGCTCGGTGTGCTGCAGCCCTTCCTGCGCGGTGCGCAGGACGGCTGGCAGCTCGCCCTCGCCGCGCTCCGCGCCGGGCGGGACTTCGTCCCCGAGGCACGGGCGCTCGGCAGGGCCACGGCCGAGGTGCACACCGCACTCGCCGCCGCGCTGCCGACACCCGCCCTCGCCCACGCCCAGACCCGGAGCCTGGTGGCCGGGATGGTCGAGCGGCTGGAGGCCGCCGCGCAGGCGGTCCCGGCCCTCGTCCCCTACGTACCGGGGCTGCGTGCCGCCTTCGACGCCGTTACCGCACTGGGGCACACGGGCGGCGGCTGGGCCGCGCAGCGGGTCCACGGCGATCTGCACCTGGGCCAGACGCTGCGCGGGGACGACGGCTTCTGGTCACTGATCGACTTCGAGGGCGAGCCCGCCAAGCCCCTGCCCGAGCGCCGCAGCCCGCAGCCTCCGGTGCGCGACGTCGCGGGGATGCTCCGCTCCTTCGACTACGCGGCCCGGTCGCACCGCCCGTGGAGCCCGGAGTGGGCGGCCCGCTGCCGCACCGCGTTCTGCGAGGGCTACGCCGGTGTGTCGGGCGCCGACCCGCGCGGCGAACCGGAGCTGCTGCGCGCCCATGAGACCGACAAGGCGGTGTACGAGGTGCTGTACGAGGCCCGGCACCGCCCCGACTGGCTGCCCGTCCCGATGGCCGCCATCCACCGCCTGGCCACGACGACCGAGTGACCTCCCGCTCCCTCCCTTCCTCCCGCTCCCTCCCTTCCTCCCACCTCTCCCCCTCCGAGGAGGCCTTCCCTGTGACCGCCCGCAAGCCGTCCCGCAAGTCGCCCGAGCCCATCGAGGTCCCGTCCGCCCCGCAGCCGGTGACCACCGAGGTCAGCGCACCGGCCGCCGAACCCGTCACCCCTCCCCCCGTCAAGCGCGCCAGGGCCAGGAAGACGGCCACCACCCCGCCCCGGCCACGGCGCGGCGGGGGCGGCAAGGGGGCCCTGCCCGCCACGGTCCTGGACGACGGGGACCGGGGCCGGCTGCTCGCCGGTGAGCACCACGCCCCGCACGACGTCCTGGGTGCCCATCCGGCCGGGGGCGGGGTGGAATTCCGGGTGCTGCGCCCGTTCGCCCGCACGGTGACCGTGCTCGCCGAGGAGCTGCGGGCCGAACTGCAGAGCGACGGCGACGGCTTCTTCTCCGGGGTCCTGCCGCTGCCCGCCGTACCCTCCGCGTACCGGCTCCAGGTCGCCTACGACGACGACACGATCGAGGTGGAGGACCCGTACCGCTTCCTCCCCGCGCTCGGCGAGCTCGATCTGCACCTGATCGGCGAGGGCCGGCACGAGGAGCTCTGGAAGGCACTCGGCGCGCAGCCGATGGAGCACCAGGGCGTGACGGGCACCCGCTTCACCCTCTGGGCGCCGAACGCGCGGGGGGTCCGCGTCGCGGGTGACTTCAACTACTGGGACGGCACGGCCTTCCCCATGCGGTCCCTCGGCTCCACCGGCGTCTGGGAACTGTTCCTCCCCGGCGTCGGCGAGGGCGCCGTCTACAAGTTCGACATCTGCCGTCCCGACGGTTCGCACACCCAGCGCGCCGACCCGATGGCCCGCCACGCGGAGGTGCCGCCCGCCACCGCCTCGGTGGTGACCGCCTCGCACCACACGTGGCAGGACGACGACTGGATGGCGCACCGGGGCGACCGCCCGGTGCACGAGGCCCCGTTCTCGGTGTACGAGGTCCACCTCCCGTCCTGGCGCCCCGGCCTCACCTACCGCCAGCTCGCCTCCCAACTGCCGTCCTACGTGCGGGAGCTCGGCTTCACACACGTGGAGCTGATGCCCGTCTCGGAGCACCCCTTCGGCGGTTCCTGGGGCTATCAGGTCACCGGCTTCTACGCGCCGACGTCCCGGATGGGCACCCCGGACGACTTCCGCTTCCTGGTCGACGCGCTGCACGCGGCGGGCATCGGCGTCCTCATGGACTGGGTGCCCGCGCACTTCCCGCGCGACGACTGGGCGCTCGCGGAGTTCGACGGCCGCCCCCTGTACGAACACTCCGACCCGAACCGGGCCGCGCACCCGGACTGGGGCACCCTGGAGTTCGACTACGGCCGTACGGAGGTCCGCAACTTCCTGGTGGCCAACGCCACTTACTGGTGCGAGGAGTTCCACATCGACGGCCTGCGGGTCGACGCGGTGGCCTCGATGCTCTACCTCGACTACTCCCGTGAGGACGGGCAGTGGTCACCGAACGAACACGGTGGCCGGGAGAACCTGGACGCGGTGGCCTTCCTCCAGGAGATGAACGCGACGGTCTACCGGCGCAACCCCGGAGTCGTCACCATCGCCGAGGAGTCCACCGCCTGGGACGGCGTCACGCGCGCCACCGACCAGGGCGGTCTCGGCTTCGGCCTGAAGTGGAACATGGGCTGGATGCACGACTCGCTGGTGTACGTCGGCAAGGAGCCGGTGCACCGCAAGTACCACCACGACGAGATGACGTTCTCGATGGTGTACGCGTACAGCGAGAACTACGTCCTGCCGATCTCTCACGACGAGGTGGTGCACGGCAAGCAGGCTCTGGTCAGCAAGATGCCCGGTGACTGGTGGCAGCAGCGCGCCAACCACCGGGCCTACCTCGGCTTCATGTGGGCCCATCCGGGCAAGCAACTCCTCTTCATGGGTCAGGAGTTCGCCCAGGGGGCGGAGTGGTCCGAGGGCCACGGCCCGGACTGGTGGCTGCTCGACCCGGCGTACGAGGCCTCCGCCGACCACCGGGGCGTACGCACCCTGGTCACGGACCTGAACGCGGTGTACGGGGCGCTGCCCGCGCTGTGGCAGCGGGACACCTCTCCGGAGGGCTTCGCCTGGATCGACGGCGGCGCGGCGGAGGACAACGCGTTCGCGTTCGTCCGCTACGACGCGGACGGCTCGCCGCTGCTGGCGGTCTCCCACTTCTCCCCGGTGGTGCGGCACGACTACCGCATCGGCGTACCGGACGGTCCCGAGGCGTGGGTGGAGGTCCTGAACACGGACGCGGCGCGGTACGGCGGCGGTGACGTGCGCAACGAGGGGCCGCTGAAGCCGGAGGCGGTACCGGCGCACGGCAGGGAGACGAGCGTGACGCTGACACTGCCGCCCCTGGCGACGGTGTGGTTCCGCCCCGCCTGACCGGCGCGGGGACCGGGGCGTCCGCCCCTCCACGCACACGGCACCCCGGGGCGACGGTTCCGCCCGGGGGTGCCGTGTGCGACAGCCGGCCCAAGCGACAGGTCGACGGGAAGCCACGGACGGCCACAATGGGGCATAAGGCACGTCGCCCCTATGGTGCAGTGAAGACGTCCTCGATCTCCTGGAGCAGGCGGCGCTTGGGGCGGGCGCCGACCATCGACTTCACCGGTTCGCCGTCCCGGAAGACCATCAGCGTCGGCATCGACAGCACCGCGTAGCGGCCGGCGACGGCCGGGTTGTGGTCCACGTCGATCTGTACGACCTTGATGCGGTCGGCCTCCTCCGCCGCGACCGCGCTGAGCACGGGGGCGAGCTGACGGCAGGGGCCGCACCAGTCGGCGGTGAATTCGACCAGGACGGGGAGACCGGCTCCCAGTACCTCCGCGTCGAACGTCGTGTCGGTGACCTCTGCGACACCTTCTGCGTGGATCATCTGTCATCCTCCGAGTTCACATCGTGGTTCGGGGCCGCCCGGCAGCTCGGCCGACGCCTCCAGTTCGGCGCGGGCCAGCTGGGCACCCACCTCCGTACGCACCGACTGCAGCTGACCGATGAGCGCGTCCAGCTCGCCGAGCTTGCGCCGGTAGACGGCGAGCGAGGCGGGGCAGGCGTCGCCCGCCGGATGGCCGGCGCGCAGGCAGTCGACGAAGGGGCGGGTCTCCTCCAGGTCGAACCCGAAGTCCTGCAGGGTCCGGATCTGCTGGATGAGCCGCAGGTCGCCCTCGTCGTACGTGCGGTAGCCGTTCTCCGCGCGGCGTGCGGGCAGCAGGCCGCGCGACTCGTAGTAGCGCAGCGTCCGTGTCGTCGTTCCGGCGCGCTCGGCCAGTTCCCCGATTCGCATACCGCGACCGTAATCCTTGACGCCGACGTCAAGGCAAGAGGAGGGGAGGGCGGGCCGGGGCGAGGCGGTCGCGGTCCGGGGGGAGTCCGACGACCGGGGAGCCTCGCGGTCAAAAGGATCGAGGGGCTCAGACCTTCGCGAGCGACGGCTTGTCCCCGCCGCCGTCCCTGGCCTCCGGGACGTCCACGTCGGCGTCCGCGTCGGCGGGGTGGTGGTCGTCCGTCATCGTCTTCTCGTCGAACGGCAGAGCGCCGGAGAGGACCTGGTCCACGCGTGACCGGTCGATCTCCTTGGTCCAGGTGCCGACCAGGACCGTGGCGACCGCGTTGCCCGCGAAGTTCGTCAGGGCGCGGGCCTCGCTCATGAAGCGGTCGATGCCGACGATCAGGCCGACACCGTCGACCAGTTCGGGGCGGTGGGACTGCAGGCCGCCCGCGAGGGTGGCCAGTCCGGCACCGGTGACGCCGGCTGCGCCCTTCGAGGCGATCACCATGAAGATCAGCAGCGAGATCTGCTCGCTGATGCTCAGCGGGTCGCCCGTCGCGTTGGCGATGAAGAGCGACGCCATCGTGAGGTAGATCGCGGTGCCGTCGAGGTTGAAGGAGTAGCCGGTGGGCACCGTGATGCCGACGACGGGCTTGCTGATGCCCATGTGCTCCATCTTCGCGATCAGCCGCGGAAGGGCCGACTCGGAGGAGGAGGTGGAGAGGATCAGCAGGAACTCACGGCCCAGGTACTTCAGCAGGGAGAGGATGTTGACCCCGGCCACCAGCCGCAGGATCGCTCCCAGGATCACGAACACGAAGAGCGCGCAGGTGACGTAGAAGCCGACCATGATGATCGCGAGGGACTTCAGCGCGTCCACACCCGTCTCGCCGACGACCGCCGCCATCGCTCCGAACGCGCCGACCGGGGCCGCCCACATGATCATGGCGAGGATGCGGAAGACGAGGCGCTGGATGTGGCCGATGCCGCGCAGGACCGGCTCACCGGCCGAGCCCATGGCCTGCAGGGCGAAGCCCGCGAGCAGGGCGATGAGCAGGGTCTGCAGGACCTCGCCCTCGGTGAAGGCCGAGACCATGGTCGTCGGGATGACGCCGAGCAGGAAGTCCACGGTGGACTCGCTGGCCCCCGACGCCTGCTGCTCACCGGCGGCACGTGCCGCGTCGGTGAGGTGGAGGCTGGAGCCGGGCTCCAGGATGTTGCCGACGACGAGGCCGATGGCCAGGGCCACGGTCGACATCACCAGGAAGTATCCGAGGGCGAGACCGCCGACGGCGCCGACCTTGGCGGCCTTGCGTACGGAGCCGACTCCCAGCACGATCGTGCAGAAGATGATCGGCGAGATCATCATCTTGATGAGGTTGACGAAGCCGGCGCCGATGGGCTTGAGCTCCACGGCCACGCCGGGAGCGACGAAGCCCACCGTGATGCCCAGCACCACAGCGGCGATCACGGCCAGGTAGAGATAGTGCGTGCGGTCCCGTCGTGCGGATTTCTCTGCCACGGGGGCCTCCTCGGGTATGCGGTCGCTCCCCCGTCCCTGGGGGCCCCGGTGACTATTCACTTCCCTGTGACGGCGGTCACCCTTGCGTTCATATCGTTCACGGACGTTTTCGAGCCACCTTGGGCCGATGGGCCCCGCCAGGCAGACTGAGGGCCATGCGCCTGTCCCGTACGTTCCCCCGCAGCCTGGCCGGCCAGCTCTTCGCGATGCAGGCCCTGCTCGTGGCCGCGGTCGTGGCCGGATGCGCCTTCTTCGCGTACGCCTCCGGCCGGGCCCAGGCCGAGGAGACCGCTGACCGGCAGGTGCGGGCCGCCGCACTCGCCATGGCCGATTCCCCGTCCGTGCGGGAGGCGATCCGTACCCCGGATCCGTCCGCCGTACTCCAGCCGTACGCGGAGCGGGTCCGCGCGGACACCGGGATCGCCTTCGTCACGATCATGGATCGGGACCGGGTCCGCTGGACCCATCCGCATCCCGCGGAGATCGGCCGGACCTTCATCGGGAACACCGCTCCCGCGCTGCGCGGGGAGACGTTCACGGAGACGTACACCGGCACCCTGGGCCCTTCGATACGGGTGGTCACACCGATCCGTGACGGGGGCAGGATCGTCGGCCTGGTCAGCGCCGGCATCACGGTCGAGCGGGTCTCCACCCAGGTACGCGAGCAGCTCGGCGCCCTGGCCATGGCGGCGGGCGCGGCGCTGGCGCTCGGCGGGCTCGGGACGTACGTGATCAACGCCAGGCTGCGGCGGCACACGCACGGGATGAACGCCCGTGAGCTGGGCCGGATGCACGACTACCACGAGGCCACCCTGCACGCGGTGCGCGAGGGGCTGCTGATGCTGGACGGGCAGCGCCGGATCGCTCTGGTCAACGACGCGGGCCGGGAGCTGCTCGGTCTGACGCCCGGGTCGGTCGGGCGCGGGGTCGACGAGCTCGACCTGCCCGCGCCGCTCACCGGGGCGTTGCTGGCGTCCGAGCCGCGGGTGGACGAGGTGTACCTGACGGCGGACCGGGTGATCGTCGTCAACACCAGTCCCGTGGTCGGCGGCGAGCAGCGCGGCACGGTGGTGACCCTCCGGGACCACACGGAGCTGCAGGCGCTGTCGGGCGAACTCGACTCGGAGCGGGGTTTCACGCTGGCGCTGCGCTCGCAGGCCCACGAGGCGGCGAACCGGCTGCACACCGTGGTCTCGCTGATCGAGCTGGACCGGGTCGAGGAGGCGGTGGAGTTCGCGACGGCGGAGCTGGAGCTGGCGCAGGTCCTCACCGACCGGGTCGTCGGGGCGGTGGCGGAGCCGGTGCTGGCCGCGCTGCTGCTCGGCAAGGCGGCGCAGGCGAACGAGCGCGGTGTGGAGCTGGTGCTCGCGCAGGACAGCCTGATCGACGACGGGGCGCTGCCGCGTTCACTGGCGCCGCGTGATCTGGTGACGATCCTCGGCAATCTGATCGACAACGCGGTGGACGCCGCGTCGGAGTCGGTGACGGGCGGCGGTGAGGCGCCGCTGCCCGCGCAGCGCACGGCGACGCGGGCCCTGGTGACCGTGACCGCGCTCACCGAGGGGGGTGAGCTGCTGCTGCGGGTCGCCGACACCGGGGGCGGGATCGGCCCGGACGACGCGGACGAGGTGTTCCGGCGCGGCTGGACGACGCACGGCACGGGGCGCGGGCTGGGCCTGGCCCTCGTACGGCAGGCGGTGCACCGCAACGGCGGGACGGTCACCCTCGACCGGGGGCCGGACGGCGGCGCGGAGTTCACGGTGCGGCTGCCGCTCGTGGGCCGTACGGCGGAGGTGGCCACGGCATGAGCGGAACGGACGGGGTGGGTGGCGCGGGCGGCGCGGGTGACACGGCGGGCAGAGGTGGCCCAGGTGGTGGGGGTGGCACCGGGACAGGTGGGGCGGGTGGGGTGATCCGCGTGCTGGTCGTGGAGGACGATCCGGTGGCCGCCGACGCCCATCAGCTGTACGTGGGCCGGGTGCCGGGTTTCGAGGTGGCCGCCGTCGCCCACACCAGGGCGGCGGCCGTGCGGGCCCTGGACCGGATGCCGGTCGACCTGCTGCTGCTCGACCTGTACCTGCCCGACGGGCACGGCCTCCAGCTGCTCCGTTCGCTGCGGGCCGCCGGACACGGGGCCGACGTCATCGCCGTGACGTCGGCGCGCGATCTGGCGGTGGTGCGGGAAGGCGTGTCGCTCGGCGTCGTCCAGTACGTGCTGAAGCCGTTCACGTACCCCACCCTGCGGGACCGGCTCCTGCGCTACGCCGCGTTCCGGGCGGCGGCCGGTGAGGCGAGCGGCCAGGAGGAGGTGGACCGGGCGCTGGGGGCGCTGCGGGTCGCGGACCCGGCCAGCCTGCCCAAGGGGCTGAGCGGTCCGACGCTGGAAGTGGTGACGCGGACGCTGCGGGAGTCCCCGGGCGGGGTCACGGCGTCGGCCGCCGGCGAGGAGCTGGGGATGTCCCGGATCACCGCCCGCCGCTATCTGGAGCACCTGGTGACGGCGGGCCGCGCTGTCCGGAGGCCGAGCTACGGTCAGGTCGGCCGCCCTGAGCTGCACTACACCTGGGTGGCTGAAACACGCCCCTAGAGGAAGACACCCGGGCGAAACACTTCTAGGAGGATCGTACGAAGGGTGAACTGTTAGGAACAGCCTGTAGCCAGGGGGTTCTTGTGCTCATACGGTGAAGCCGTGCACACGACTCCGCCCTTCAACGCCCCTGCCGCTCGCCGACTTCGCGAAGCGCTGGGAATGGCTCCCGGACATGTTGCGTACGGCCTCGGCGCCCAGTACGGACTTCAGATAACCGCCGAGACCGTGATGGCCTGGGAGCGTGGTGTGGCCCTGCCGGGCGAACGCGAACTGATGGCCCTCGCCGGTGTGCTGTGGTGCGCGCCGGAGGAACTGCTGGCCGCGGCCAGCACGTTGCGCGAGCACCGGCAGTCGCGGGACGTCGAGGTGGAGGACCTGGCGCGGTCGCTGGGGATGACGGCTGCCGCGTACCAGCGGATCGAGGACTCGGGACGCTGGCGGGGCAACGAGCGTCAGGCACTGTCCCTCTGCCAGGCGCTGGACATGTCGGCCGCGCAGTTCCTCACCGCGACCGGCCGCAACGAGGAGCTGGCGGAGCTCCTGAACAAGGCGGTGGCGACGCGCTGGCAGGCGTACGTCAAGCCGGTGGCGAAGATGCTGCCGCTGGACAAGGTCCTGGTCCAGAACGTGCTGGAGCAGCTTCACACCGACTACCAGGCCCTGATCGTGTCGACGCAGGCATGGAACAGCGCCGGCCGGGAGCGCACGGAGGCGGAGAGCGACGCACGGAAGTTCCTGGTGCGGGTGGTCGAGCAGTTCTGGCGGACCGCGGGGATCTGACCCGGCCGGCCTGTCGGCTGCGACCCGTGGCCGAGCCACCTCGACCGCCCGTGAGGACGGCCGGGGGCTGTTCGTGCCCCCTTCCGGCCGGGCCGGAGGGGACACGGGGGACCCAGGGGCCGCCGCCCCGGTCAGAAGACCGACTCGGCCTCGTACACCCGGTCGCTGGGCACGGTCTTCAGCCGGGTCACCGCGTCCGCCAGCGGGACCATGGCGATCTCGGTGCCGCGCAGGGCCGTCATCCGGCCGAAGTCGCCCCGGTGCACGGCCTCCACCGCGTTCCAGCCGAAGCGGGTCGCGAGCACCCGGTCGTACGCGGTCGGCGTGCCGCCGCGCTGCACATGGCCGAGGATGACCGGCCGGGCCTCCTTGCCGAGCCGCCGTTCCAGCTCGGTGGCCAGCCGGTTGCCGATGCCCTGGAAGCGCTCGTGGCCGAACTGGTCGATCTCGCCCTTGGCGTACGTCATGGAGCCCTCCGCCGGGTGCGCGCCCTCGGCGACGCAAATGACGGCGAACTTCTTGCCGCGCGCGAAGCGTTCCTCGACCATCTTCACCAGGTCGTCGATCTGGAAGGGCCGCTCGGGGAGACAGATGCCGTGGGCGCCGCCGGCCATGCCGGACTCCAGCGCGATCCAGCCCGCGTGGCGGCCCATGACCTCGACGACCATGACCCGCTGGTGCGACTCGGCGGTGGTCTTGAGACGGTCTATGGCCTCGGTCGCGACACCCACGGCGGTGTCGAAGCCGAAGGTGCGGTCGGTGGCGGAGATGTCGTTGTCGATCGTCTTCGGGACGCCGACGACGGGCATTCCCGCGTCCGAGAGCATCCGGGCGGCGGTCAGTGTGCCCTCGCCGCCGATCGGGATGAGGGCGTCGATGCCGTAACGGCGGGACAGTTCCTCGCAGTTCTCGGCGGCCTCGCGCAGCCGGTCGCGCTCCAGCCGGGCGGAGCCGAGGATCGTGCCGCCGCGGGCCAGGATGCCGCTGACGGCGTTGAGGTCGAGGGGGCGGAAGTGGCCGTCGAGCAGCCCCTTGAAGCCGTCCTCGAACCCGATGACTTCATCGCCGTGCCCCACCACGGCACGGTGGACGACCGACCGGATCACGGCGTTCAGGCCGGGGCAGTCGCCGCCTGCGGTGAGAATTCCGATGCGCATCGTGCTCTGTCTCCTGCTCGCTAGGGCCGGTCCATGCCGGGAGCCATTCGAGAACCCCCGTACCGTGAGCCATCACGATTGTCCCACGCCGGGTCCGGCCACCGCGCTCCCTGCTGCTCCGGCCCCTGTCGGAGCGGCGCGCGGAGCGGCCTCCTCCCGGCGGGCGGCATACCTGCCCACGTAGGTATCGTCAAGAGGGCATGACCAGCCGAACAGGACGGGAGAGCACGCGTGGCGCGCAGCGTGTACGTGACCGGAATCGACCGGGGAGACGGCCGCCAGGTCGTCGATCTGGGAGTCATGGAGCTACTGACGCGCCAGGTGGACCGGGTCGGTGTCTTCCGGCCGCTGGTCCATGACGGGCCCGACCGGCTGTTCGAGTTGCTGCGGGCCCGTTACCGGCTCTCGCAGAGCCCGGAGACGGTCTTCGGCCTCGACTACCACGAGGCGTCGGCGATCCAGGCGGAGCAGGGTACCGACGAACTGGTCTCCCGGCTCGTCGAGCGGTTCCACCGGGTGGCCCGCGACTACGAGGTCGTCCTGGTCCTCGGCAGCGACTTCGCCGCCACCCAGCTCCCCGACGAGCTGGCGCTGAACGCCCGGCTCGCCAACGAGTTCGGCGCCTCGGTGATCGCGGTGGTCGGCGGCAAGGGCCAGGACGCGGAGTCCGTACGGGCCGAGACGCGCAACGCCTACCGGGCGTACGCGGGCCTGGGCTGCGACGTCCTCGCGATGATCGTGAACCGGGTGGCGTCCGAGGACCGCACGGAGATCGCCGAGCGGCTGGCGGCCCGGCTGCCGGTGCCCTGCTCGGTGCTGCCGGACGATCCGGCGCTCTCCGCGCCGACCGTCGCGCAGATCACCACGGCACTGGGTGGAACGGTTCTCCTCGGCGACGAATCGGGCCTGGCCCGGGACGCGCTGAACTTCGTCTTCGGCGGCGCGATGCTGCCGAACCTCCTCAAGGCCCTGACCCCGGGCTGCCTGGTCGTCACCCCCGGCGACCGGGCGGACCTGGTCGTCGGCTCGCTCGCCGCGCACAGTGCGGGCACCCCGCCCATCGCCGGCGTCCTGCTGACGCTGGACGAGCGCCCCGGCGAGGAGATCCTCAGGCTGGCCGCCCGCCTCGCCCCCGGCACCCCGGTCGTCGCGGTGGCCGGCGGATCGTTCCCCACGGCGGGGGAACTCTTCGCACTGGAAGGCAAGTTGAACGCTTCCACGCCCCGCAAGGCGGAGACCGCCCTCGGCCTCTTCGAGCGCCACGTGGACACGGGCGCGCTGCTGGAGCGGATCTCGGTGGCCCGCAGCGGCCGGGTCACCCCCATGATGTTCGAGCACGAACTGCTGGAACAGGCCCGCTCGAAGCGGCGCCGGGTCGTCCTGCCCGAAGGCACCGAGGAACGCGTCCTGCGCGCCGCCGACGTGCTGCTGCGCCGCGACGTCTGCGACCTGACGCTCCTGGGTGACGTGGACGTCATCCGCAAGAAGGCCGCCGACCTGGGCATCGACCTCGCGGACACACAGCTCATCGACCCGCAGACCTCCGAGCTGCGCCAGACCTTCGCCGAGCAGTACGCCCTGCTCCGCGCGCACCGCGGCGTGACGGTGGAGCTCGCGTACGACGTCGTCTCGGACGTCAACTACTTCGGCACACTGATGGTCCAGGACGGCCTGGCCGACGGCATGGTCTCCGGGTCGGTGCACTCCACGGCGGCGACCATCCGTCCCGCCTTCGAGATCATCAAGACGAAGCCGGACGTGTCGATCGTCTCCTCGGTCTTCTTCATGTGCCTCGCCGACAAGGTCCTGGTGTACGGCGACTGCGCGGTCAACCCCGACCCGGACGCCGAGCAGCTCGCGGACATCGCGGTGCAGTCGGCGGTCACCGCGGCACGCTTCGGTGTGGACCCCCGGATCGCGATGCTGTCGTACTCGACGGGAACCTCGGGCACGGGTGCGGACGTCGACAAGGTGCGGAAGGCGACCGAGCGGGTACGCGCCTCCCGGCCGGACCTGAGGATCGAGGGCCCCATCCAGTACGACGCGGCAGTCGAACCGTCCGTCGCCGCGACCAAGCTGCCGACGTCGGAGGTGGCGGGACGGGCGACCGTGCTGATCTTCCCGGACCTCAACACGGGCAACAACACCTACAAGGCCGTCCAGCGCTCGGCGGGCGCCGTCGCGGTCGGCCCGGTACTGCAGGGGCTGCGCAAGCCGGTCAACGACCTCTCGCGCGGCGCTCTCGTACAGGACATCGTGAACACCGTGGCCATCACGGCGATCCAGGCACAGGACGAGGAGCGGACCGGATGACCCCCACGCACAGCACCGTCGAGGCGAGCAGGGTGCTCGTCCTGAACTCGGGGTCCTCCTCGGTGAAGTACCAGCTCCTGGACATGCGCGACCGCGCCCGGCTGGCGACGGGGCTGGTCGAGCGGATCGGCGAGGAGACCTCCCGGCTGGTGCACACGCCGTCGGCCGGCGCCGCCCGTGAGCGCACCGGCCGGATCGCCGACCACGAGCAGGCGCTGAAGGCGGCGGCCGAGGAGCTGGCGGCCGACGGGCTCGGCCTGGACTCCCCCGGGCTCGCGGCGATCGGCCACCGGGTGGTGCACGGCGGGCTCAGGTTCAGCGAGCCCACCGTGGTCACCGACGAGGTGCTGGAGGAGATCGAGCGGCTGGTCCCGGTGGCCCCGCTGCACAACCCGGCGAACATCACCGGGATCCGCACGGCACGGGCACTGCGCCCGGACCTTCCGCAGGTGGCGGTCTTCGACACGGCGTTCCACACGACGATGCCGGAGCACGCGGCACGGTACGCGATCGACGTGGAGACCGCCGACGCGCACCGCATCCGCCGGTACGGCTTCCACGGCACCTCCCACGCGTACGTCTCGCGGCGGGCGGCCGAGCTGCTGGGCCGGCCGGTGGCGGACGTGAACGTGATCGTGCTGCACCTGGGCAACGGCGCCTCGGCCTCCGCGGTGGCGGGCGGCCGGTGCGTGGAGACGTCCATGGGACTGACCCCCTTGGAGGGGCTGGTCATGGGTACGCGTTCCGGGGACATCGATCCGGCCGTCACCTTCCACCTCAGGCGCGTTGCCGGCATGTCGGCGGACGAGATCGACGACCTGCTGAACAAGCGGAGCGGCCTGGTCGGCCTGTGCGGCGACAACGACATGCGGGAGATCCGGCGCCGGGTGGAGGAGGGCGACGAGCGTGCCACGCTGGCCTTCGACATCTACGTCCACCGGCTGAAGAAGTACATCGGTGCCTATTCGGCGGTCCTCGGCCGGGTGGACGCCGTGGTGTTCACGGCGGGGGTCGGGGAGAACTCGGCTCCGGTGCGGGAGGCTGCGATCGCGGGGCTGGAGGTATTCGGCCTCGCGGTGGACCCGGACCGTAACGCCGTGCGGTCCGGCGAGCCGCGGCTGATCTCCCCCGACGGCGCACGGGTCGCCGTCGCCGTCGTGCCCACGGACGAGGAGCTGGAGATCGCCGGCCAGACCTTCGCACTGGTCCACAACTGAGCGGGCCCGCGCCCCTTTGTATCTTCCACCAGACGGAATATTCCGCAACGAAACAAACCGATAGGATCCGCCTCATGCGCCGTTCCAAAATCGTCTGCACCCTCGGTCCCGCCGTCGACTCCCATGAGCAGCTCGTCGCTCTGATCGAGGCCGGCATGAGCGTGGCCCGTTTCAACTTCAGTCACGGCTCCCACGAGGAGCACCAAGGCCGTTACGACCGGGTCCGCAAGGCCGCAGCCGAGACCGGCCGCGCGGTCGGTGTGCTCGCCGACCTCCAGGGCCCGAAGATCCGCCTGGCCAAGTTCGCCGAGGGTCCCGTCGAGCTGGTCCGCGGGGACGAGTTCGTCATCACCTCCGAGGACGTCCCGGGCGACAAGTCGATCTGCGGTACGACCTACAAGGGGCTCCCCAGGGACGTCACCAAGGGCGACCCGATCCTGATCAACGACGGCAACGTCGAGCTCAAGGTCATCTCGGTCGACGGCCCGCGCGTCACCACCATCGTCATCGAGGGCGGTGTCATCTCCGACCACAAGGGCATCAACCTGCCCGGTGCGGCGGTGAACGTTCCCGCGCTGTCCGCCAAGGACGTCGAGGACCTGCGGTTCGCCCTGCGGATGGGCTGCGACCTGGTCGCGCTGTCCTTCGTGCGGGACGCCGAGGACGTCAAGGACGTGCACAAGGTGATGGACGAGGAGGGCCGCCGGGTCCCCGTCATCGCCAAGGTCGAGAAGCCCCAGGCCGTCGAGCACATGGAGGGCGTCGTCGCCGCCTTCGACGGCGTGATGGTGGCCCGCGGTGACCTGGCCGTCGAGTATCCGCTCGAGAAGGTCCCGATGGTGCAGAAGCGCCTCATCGAGCTGTGCCGCCGCAACGCCAAGCCGGTGATCGTGGCGACCCAGATGATGGAGTCGATGATCACCAACTCGCGGCCGACCCGCGCCGAGGCGTCCGACGTCGCGAACGCGATCCTGGACGGCGCGGACGCGGTCATGCTGTCCGCGGAGTCCTCGGTGGGCGCGTACCCGATCGAGACGGTCAAGACGATGGCGAAGATCGTCGTCGCCGCCGAGGAGGAGCTCCTCTCCAAGGGCCTCCAGCCCCTGGTCCCGGGCAAGAAGCCCCGTACGCAGGGCGGTTCGGTCGCCCGCGCCGCCGCCGAGATCGCGGACTTCCTCGACGGCAAGGCGCTGGTCGCGTTCACCTCGTCCGGTGACACCGCCCGCCGCCTCTCCCGCTACCGTGCCGCCCAGCCGATCCTGGCCTTCACGACGGACGAGTCCACCCGCAACCAGCTCGCGCTGAGCTGGGGCGTCGAGTCCCACGTGGTCCCGCACGTGAACAACACGGACGCCATGGTCGACCTGGTCGACGAGGAGCTTCTGAAGCTGAACCGCTACACCACCGGCGACATCATGGTGATGACCGCCGGCTCGCCCCCCGGTGTCGCCGGCACCACGAACATGGTCCGGGTCCACCACCTGGGCGGGGAGAAGCGCGACTGACGCGCCGTGCCCGTGACTGTGGCCCGCGCCCCTGGACAACAGGGGTGCGGGCCACAGTTCTTGTGCGGCTCCCGAACGGGTCTCCGGGTCAGCTGTTGCCGCCGGTGAAGTAGTTCTGCAGGCCGGGGACCTTGAGCGAGCCGCCGAACTGGCCGGCCTGGGTCACCTTCACGTCGGTGAAGAAGGCGAACGGAACGTTCAGCGGCGGCGGGGTCCCAGGGCTGAAGGTGATCGGGATGAGGCCGAAGAGGTTGCCCTTCAGCTCCTCCGTGTACATCGTCACCGTGCCGTTGCGGATGGTCGACGTGGAACCCGACGCCGCCTTGACGTGGCCGGTGGTGCCGGCCGTCGGACCCGTCGTCAGCTGGTGCAGGTCCTTGATGTCGACGGTGCTCGCGGTGAACTTCAGCACCTTCTTGACCGTGCCGTTGTACGTCTTCACCTCGACGATGCCCGCGTAGTCCAGCCCGGTGAGGGTGAGCAGCGACGACTCCAGGATCCACGGGTCGTCCGGGAGCAGCGGCAGGCCCTGCTCCAGGTCGGCCGCGGCGAGCGCCTCGGGGTCGGCGGTCGGGCACGGGAAGCGCTCCTTGGCGCCGTCCGGCACGTCCTCGTCCTTGACGGGGTCGAGGCCCTTGAGGTCCTCGTCGAGCTCCTCGACGTCCTGGCCGGCCTCGTCGGCCGCCTCCCGGATGGCGTCGGCGGTGCCGTCGGCCTCGTCCTTCGCCTCCTCGGTGGCTTCCTCGACCGGATCGGTGGTCGCGCTCCTCGTCGGCTCCGGCTCCGGGGCCGGTGTGGTGGCGCTCGGGGACGGGCTCGCCGTCTCCTTGTCGCCGTCGAGGAGGTCCTTGATGGCGTCACCGACACCCAGCGGGTCGAGCGGGTTCACCGGCTTGGTGGGCGTGGGCGTCGCGCCGGGCGCCGTCGGGGCCTTGTTCTCGGACGGTGCGGTCTCCGCGGGAGCACTCGCGCTCGCGGAGGGCTCCGGGGCCTCGGTCTCGCCCGTGTCCGGCTTCTCGCCCGTGTCCGGCTTCTCGTCCGTGTCCGTGCCGCCCTCGGCCTCACCGGTGGACGTGGCGCTCGGGGTCGGCGTCGCCTTCGGTTCCTCGGATTCGCCCGGTTCGTCGGAGCGCGTCACACAGGGGCCGGGGGCGAACGGGATGTCGTTGTCGTCGGCCAGCGCGAGCCTGGGGGTGAGTCCCATGCCGACGAAGACGGCCGTGGGCATCGCGGCGAGCGCGAACGCCTTCTTGCCCGAAGGCATGTTCAGCTTCGTCAGCAGCGACTTCCTGGGCGCCGCGTGCCGGGGTCCTGTGCGCTCGCGGAGACCCTCCGGACCGGCGTCGCCCGTCCGCGTCTCGTCACCCCGCACGATGTCCCCCGCTTTCGACCTCGGCCGACTTCTCGTACGGCGACGGCTGCTGCGGGGCCGCGGTGGGGTCGTAGTACTGCGGTGCGGTCCTCTCCGCCTCCGGTGCGTCCTCGAAGGCCCGCGCCTTCGGCTCGGGAGCCGTGGTGCCGGCCTCCGGATCGGCGGGGGCCCAGGAGACGGAGAGAGCTCCGCCGAGAAGGGAGAAGACGAAACCGATCAGGAATCCGCCGATGTTGGCGACAGGTATCGAGATCAGTGCCAGCAGGATCGCCGCGACACCGGCGAAGACCCTCACGATGTGGTGGAACCACATGGTCAGGCCCAGCGTGATGAGCAGGATCCCGATGATCAGCGAACCCGCGCCGGCGGTCGTGGACATCGCGATCGTCATGTTGCCGAGGTGCATGTTCGCGTACGGGAAGTACGCGATGGGTACACCACCCAGGATGGTGAACAGGCCCGCCCAGAACGGCCGGTTACCCCGCCAGGTGCGGAATCCCCGCCGGAAGACGGTGAGGTAGTGCTCGTTCTGCCCTGTGGACTCGGGGCTCATGGAAAACAGCTCCCTGGAACCGGTACTGCCGTGAGAAGAGAAAGGGTGGGCGGCCGGAGGCCCTCAGGGAGCGTTCCGGCCACCCGGGCGAGTGCTAGAAGCACTCCTTGACGCCCTTGTGCAGCTTCAGGCTCAGGTTGCTGAGCTTGAAGGTGCCGGCGGTGGTTGCCCACGCCGTCTGCTCCACGTCGGTGAGCGTGGCCCTCTTGGCACGCTGGGCGAAGCCGCCCGCCTTGACGGCCTTCTCCGTACCCGGCTGGATGCCAGGTGCACCGACGGAACCGGCTCCGACGCCGATGTCGATCTGCTCGAAGTACGCGTCCGCGTCGAGCTGAGCGATGTCGAGGTAGAGGTTGGTCGCCTCGACCGGCTTCTTCGGGTCGGTGCCGGCCGTCAGGTTGAGGCTGACGCTGCCGAGACCGAAGGGCAGGTTCGGCGTCACGACCGACTGGCACATGTTGGTGATCGTGGCCTTGCTGAAGCCCGACACCGCCACCGGGTGCGCCTGGGCCTTCTCGCCCTCGATGTCCGTTCCGACAGCGACGCTGCCGTACTGGACGAAGTCCTCACCGACGAGCTTGTCGGTGCTGACCTTGAAGCTCTGTCCGGAGACGCTGAACGACGCTGCCAGCGCACCCTGCGCGAGGCCGACGCCGACCGCGGCGGTCGCGACGACGCTCGGCACCATGACCAGAGCGAAACGCTTCCATCTGGTACCACCGCGAACCTGGGAACTCATAAATTTCCTCCTTCTCGGACGTACATCTCCGGTACGGGCATCGTGCCCGTCCTGGGATGGGAGAAGTGCTACGTCCTCGGGAAGGAGAGCGCCCGGACCGGAGGCGCGTACCGCATCCGAATCACCGGCGATCACCCCCGAGCGACAACCACTGGCCGCGCGTCTGCGCGACCGGTTCGGACAGGCCCTGCCGAGGGCAGGAACCCCCCTGTCCGCGATCGGCGCCACTGCCGCCGACCACCCGGTGGGGACCCAACAGGCCGCCGGTGCCGACTGGCTGTCGGGATGGCGGGCATTGGAGCGGGCGTGGCCGATCGTGGTGCATTCCGGGGCGCGGCACAAGGGGTGTCGTTACTCGCTAGTAACGACCCGATAACCGGGGCACGACAGGGGGATACCGCCCGGCCACACAGGGTGGCACCGGAGGGACGCTCGAATGCGGAGATTGACGCCCGAAATCGGACAGATTCCTGGGGATGATTTACTGCCAGTAACAGCACGTACTTCTGTCAAGATTTGGTAAAGCGAAGGCGTACGTTGTCGTTCGCCCGCGAAAACGGCCGGGGCGCCCCGGGGGGCACCACGGCCGTGTTGTCACTTCAGAACAAGACCCGCGCGAGGGCCGTCCGGGCGGCGGTGACCCGGGGGTCCTCGGGGCCGATCACCTCGAAGAGCTCCAGCAGCCGCAGCCGCACCGCGTCCCGCTCGTCACCGAAATTGCGGCGGACCGTCTCGACGAGCCGGCCGAAGGCGTCCTCCACGTGACCGCCCACGAGATCCAGGTCCGCGGCGGCCATCTGCGCCGCCGGATCGGCCGGACTCTCCGCGGCGTCCTTGCGGACCTGCTGCGGGTCCAGGGCCGCGACCCTGCCCAGCAGTTCGGCCTGGGCCAGGCCCAGCTTGGCCTCGGTGTTGACCGGATCGTCGGCGAGGACGCTCTTGTACGCCCGCACGGCACCGTCGAAGTCGTTGGCGTCCAGGGCCGTCACGGCCGTCTCCAGAAGCGCGTCGTACGGCCCCGCGGGCACCTCGGCCGGGGCCGCGTCCTCGGCTCCCCCGGCGGCGTCCTGGTCGACCACGATCCCGGTGAGACCGAAGCGCTCCTCGCCGACCTGGATCAGCTGGTCCAGCGTCTGACGGATCTGGCTCTCGGGGGCGGCCCCCTGGAAGAGCGGCAGGGCCTGCCCGGCCACCACGGCGAAGACCGCGGGGATGCCCTGGATCCCGAACTGCTGCATCAGCATCTGGTTGGCGTCGACATCGACCTTGGCCAGCACGAAGCGGCCGTTGTACTCGGCGGCGAGACGCTCCAGGAGCGGGCCGAGCTGTTTGCACGGCTCACACCACTCGGCCCAGAAGTCGATGACTACGGGGACTTCGGTGGAGCGCTGGAGGACGTCGTGCTCGAAGCCGGCCTCGTCGACGTCGATCACCAGGGAGGAGGGGGCGACGGCACCGCCGCCACCCTGCCGGGCGGACTCCGCGCGTGCCTGCTCCGCCTTCGTCTTGGCCTCGCCGGCCGCCTTGACAGCGGCGAGGTCGACGACGCCGCTCATGGACATGTTCCTAGGCTGCATACGTACATCCTCCCCCCTGGGCCCACTGTTCCGGAAAGCGATCCGCGAACCGCCTCCGTCCACAGCCACGCCGGTGTGCGGGGCGGACGGACGGACACGGTCACAGGGCCCTGAAAAACCCCGTACTCGACACCGGGTCCCCACCCGGCACATGGCTGTCGATCGGTCGCAGCGAGGCGACGGGCGAACCGTCCTCCTTACGCTACGACCCGTAGCGTAACTGGCCGGACCCCCTCCAGGGCAAGAGCGTCCGGTGATCTGTCTCACGGGCCCCGGGGCCGGTCAGCGGTACTTACCGGCCGGTATGGTCGCCGCATGCCGAGCCGCCCCCCTGCCGAACCCACCCGATCCGGACGTCCCCGCAGCGCCGCGGCCGACGCCGCGATCCTGGAGGCGACCCGCGCGTCGCTGGTCGACCTCGGCTGGTCGAAGCTGACGATGGGTGACGTGGCGACACGGGCGGGGGTCGCCAAGACGACTCTCTACCGCCGCTGGGCCGGCAAGAACGAGCTGGTCGTGGACGCGGTCGCGGTCCTCTTCGACGAGCTGGAGCTGCCCGACCTCGGCAGCCTCGCGGCCGATGTGGAGGCCGTGGTGCTGCAGTTCGCGGCGCTGCTGGAGCGGCCGGAGACCAAGACCTCACTGATGGCGGTGGTCGCGGAGTCGACGCGTGACGAGGCGCTGCGGGGCCGGATCAGGGATTCGATCGTGACCCGGCAGAAGCGGCTGGTCCTGCGGGGGCGCGAGCGCGCGCAGGACCGCGGCGAGCTGCCCTCCGAGCCGGATCCCGCGATGGCCGCCCGGACCGCCGATCTGGTCTTCGACGTGATCGCCGGCGCGGTGGTGCACCGGGCACTGGTGAGCGCCGAACCCGTCGACACCGACTGGGCCCGGCGCTTCACCCTCCTGCTGCTCTCGGGGCTGGGAGCCGCGGCCCGGCCGGCGGGGGCGGCGGGTCAGAAGCCGGGCGGCTCCGTGTAGATGCCCCACTCGTCGCGCAGGACGCCGCAGATCTCACCGAGGGTCGCCTCGGCCCGTACGGCCTCCAGCATCGGCCCGATCATGTTCGAGCCGTCGCGCGCGGAGGCCAGCATCGCGTCGAGTGCGGCGCTCACCCGGGCGCCGTCGCGGCCCTCCTTGCGTCCGGCGAGATCGCGCACCTGGTCGCGCTCGACCTCGTGGCTGACGCGGAGGATCTCCAGGTCGCCGGTGACGGAGCCGTGGTGGACGTTGACGCCGACGACCCGCTTGTCGCCCTTCTCCAGCGACTGCTGGTACTGGAAGGCCGATTCGGCGATCTCACCGGTGAACCAGCCGTCCTCGATGCCGCGCAGGATGCCGGAGGTCATCGGGCCGATCGGGTGCTTGCCGTCCGGGTGGGCCCGGGTGCCGCGCTCCTTGATCTGGTCGAAGATCTTCTCGGCCTCGGCCTCGATACGGTCGGTGAGCTGCTCGACGTACCAGGAACCGCCCAGCGGGTCGGCGACGTTGGCGACGCCGGTCTCCTCCATGAGCACCTGCTGGGTGCGCAGCGCGATCTCGGCCGCCTGCGCGGAGGGGAGGGCGAGCGTCTCGTCCAGGGCGTTGGTGTGCAGCGAGTTGGTGCCGCCGAGGACGGCGGAGAGCGCCTCGACCGCGGTGCGGACGACGTTGTTGTACGGCTGCTGGGCGGTCAGCGAGACACCGGCGGTCTGGGTGTGGAAGCGGAGCCACTGCGCCTTGTCGGTCCGTGCGCCGTACGTCTCCTTCATCCAGCGGGCCCAGATGCGGCGGGCGGCGCGGAACTTGGCGATCTCCTCGAAGAAGTCGAGGTGCGCGTCGAAGAAGAAGGAGAGCCCCGGGGCGAAGGTGTCGACCTCCAGGCCGCGGGAGAGGCCGAGCTCCACGTAGCCGAAGCCGTCGGCCAGGGTGTACGCCAGCTCCTGCGCGGCCGTCGCCCCGGCCTCGCGGATGTGGTAGCCGGAGACCGAGAGCGGCTTGTAGGCGGGGATGTCCCGCGCGCAGTGCTCCATCAGGTCGCCGATGAGGCGCAGGTGCGGCTCGGGCTGGAAGAGCCACTCCTTCTGCGCGATGTACTCCTTGAAGATGTCGGTCTGCAGCGTGCCGTTGAGCACGCCCGGGTCGACGCCCTGGCGCTCGGCGGCGACCAGGTACATGCAGAAGACGGGGACGGCGGGCCCGCTGATGGTCATCGAGGTGGTGACGTCGCCGAGCGGGATGTCCTTGAAGAGCGTCTCCATGTCGGCGGCGGAGTCGATGGCGACCCCGCAGTGCCCGACCTCGCCGAGGGCGCGGGGGTCGTCGGAGTCGCGGCCCATCAGGGTCGGCATGTCGAAGGCGACACTGAGCCCGCCGCCGCCCGCGGCCAGGATCATCTTGTAGCGCTCGTTGGTCTGCTCGGCGTTGCCGAAGCCGGCGAACTGGCGGATGGTCCAGGTCCGGCCGCGGTAGCCGGTCGGGTGGAGCCCGCGGGTGAAGGGGTACTCGCCGGGCCAGCCGATCCGCTCGAAGCCCTCGTAGGTGTCACCGGGGCGGGGCCCGTACGCGGGCTCCACCGGGTCCCCGGAGAGCGTGGTGAAGTCCGCGTCGCGCTTGCGGGCCTTGTCGTAACGGGCCTGCCAGCGGCGGCGGCCTTCCTCGATCGCGTGAGCGTCCATGGGACGAATTTACTAGGACGTCCTAGTAAATGTCGATGGCAAACCGCCCGGCGCTTTCACGCGGGGCGGTTCGGTCCGGCCGGTACGCCGGGCGGTCAGGCCTTGACGGGCTGCGCGGCACCGTCCGTGATCAGCGGCTCGACCTCGCGGACGACCTTGCGCTCCACGAAGAAGGCGGCCGTCGGGATGGTTCCGGAGACCAGCACCCACAGCAGCTTGCCGACCGGCCACTTCGCCTTGGAGCCCAGGTCGAAGGCGAAGACCAGGTAGATGATGAACAGGACGCCGTGGAGCTGCGAGACCGCGAAGGTCAGGCTCTCGCCGGTGTCGAAGCCGTACTTGAAGACCATGCACACGCACAGGATCATCAACATGACGGCGGTGACGTAGGCCATCACCCGATAGCGGGTCAGCACGCTGCGTTTCATGACATCGAGCGTAGCCGGAGGCTCAGGGCGATCTTTCGGCGCCCTGCCCACCGCGCTACTCGCCCTCGAAGTCCTGGGCGGCCACCCGCAGCGGGCGCAGCATCGCGAAGATCTCGGCGCACTCCTCGGCGTCGTAGACCCCGAGCCCGAAGTCCATCGCCATCAGGTCCCGGGTGGCCGCCTCGACGACCTCACGGCCCTTGGGGGTGATGGAGGCGAGGGTCCCGCGCCCGTCGTTGGGGTTGGGCCGCTTGGCGACCAGCCCGGACCGCACCAGCCGGTCGACGGTGTTGGTGACGGAGGTGGGGTGCACCATGAGGCGCTCGCCGATCTTGGACATCGGCAGCTCACCGGCCTGCGAGAAGGTGAGCAGGACCAGTGCCTCGTAGCGGGCGAAGGTCAGCCCGTACGGTTTGACCACCGCGTCCACCTCGGCGAGCAGGATCTGCTGCGCCCGCATGATCGAGGTGATCGCGCCCATGGAGGGCACCGGTCCCCAGCGCCGGTGCCAGAGTTCCTCGGCGCGGGCGATGGGATCGAAGGGAAGGCTGAGCGGCTTCGGCACGGGACGACCTTACCCACTGGTCACATACTGGTCAGCCGTGTCTCGCACTTCGGTACCGGACGTCTGTTCTACGGACCTCGACGACGAGCAGGAGCGTGCACACGGTGCCCACGGCGCCGGAGGCGGCGACCACCTGGTGCACCGGGAAGAACTCCGCGGCCAGTCCGGCGAGGGCCATGCCGATGCCCTGGACCGTCATCAGACCCGCGGTGAGCAGCGTCATGGCCCGGCCCCGCAGATGCTCGGGCACCGCGTCGACGAACCACTGGTCGAGCCCGATGATGTACGCGGCCCCCGCCCCGGCCAGGACGAGTGCGGCCACGGTCAGGGCCAGGCCCGGCCGGAACGCGTACAGCACCAGGGGCAGCAGCCCGAGCGCGGCGACCGGCAGCACGATCCGCGAGCGGGTACGGGGGCGCAGGACGGAACCCGCGTACAGCTCGGCGCCGATGTGGCCGACGGCCATCGCGCACATCAGCAGGCCCAGCGCCGCCGGGCCGACGCCGATGGCGTCCGCGTAAGGAGCGGCGAGGGCCTCCGGGGCGACCACGAAGAGGGCGGGCACCCAGAAGAGCAGCATCAGGGCCCGGATCCGGCGGTCGGCGAGGACCGTGCGGGCCCCGGCGAGCGAATCCTTGAGCAGCGCGCCGCCGCCGTCCCCGGACATGCGGGCGGGCCGGGCGCGGGTGCCCAGGCGCAGCAGCGCGGCCGAGCAGAGGAACGTGACGACGGTGACGGTGATCGCCCCGCGCGGGGACAGCACGGCGAGCAGCACACCGCCGGCACCGAAGCCGGCGAGCAGGGCGCTCTGCGAGACGAGCCGCAGCAGCGAACGCCCCAGGACGTAGAGGTCGCCCTCGCCGAGGATGTCGGTGAGGGCCGCCATCCGGGTCCCGGTGAAGACGGGCGCCACGGCGGCCACGAGGCAGCGCAGGGCGAGGAGTCCGCCGACGGGGGTGCCGGGCAGCACCATCACGGCGACGCAGCCGGCGCAGATCAGGTCGCAGGTGACGAGGACCCGGCGGGCCGGGTAGCGGTCGGCGACCCCGGCGAACAGGGTTCCGCCGACGATGTACGGGAGGAAGCCGAGCGCGAAGGCGAGGGCGGAGAGCAGGGGCGAGCCGGTGAGGTCGTAGACGAGCACGGTGAGGGCGAGCTCGCTGACGACGACCCCGAGGAGGGAGAGCAGATGGGCGGCGAACACGGCCCGGAACTCCCGCACGGCGAACACGGCGCGGTAACCCCCGGTGTCGGGGCCTGCCTCCGGGGCGGGGCCCGGGTCGGGTGAGGCGGCGCGCTCCGGAGGCAGGGCCGGGGACAGCGCCTTCACGACGGGCTCTTCGCGGGGTGTACCCGCCGGGGTGGTGGTGTCACTCGGCATGGACGCAGCCTGGAGGAACGATCCGGCCCTCCGTAGACTTTCGGCTCACACCGAAACTTGAGTGGGCCATGCCGTTCCATCTGTACTTCGACGAGAGCGATCTGCTCCGCTGCCGCTTCGCGCTCTCACCGCTCTGGGAGACGCAGGAGGCCGTGCGCACGCTGCGCCGCCCCGCCCGGCACGGCTACCACCTGCCGTGGCTCCGGCGGATCGAGGAGGGTGCCGCGGGGCTGGACCTCACGCCGCTGTGGCTGCTGATGCCGGAGCACGGCCACAACCCGGACTTCATCTGCCCGCCGCCGCTCGGACCGCTCGCCACCTTCGCCGAGGAGGTGGCCGCGGTACGCGCGACGGATCCGCGCACCGCCCGCGACGACATGGCACTGGCGCTCGCCGACACCCCGCACGGCCCGCACTCCCCGGCCGCGCGACGGATGCTGGCCGATCCGGCCCGAACGGTCCAGGAGCTCGCGGACCTGCTGGAGCGCGCGTGGCAGGTGATGATCGAGCCGCACTGGCCCCGGCTGCGCGCCCTGCTGGAGGCGGACATCGCCTTCCACTCGCGGCGCCTCGCCGAGGTCGGGTTCGAGCGGCTGCTCGGCGAGGTCAGCCCGCAGCTGCGCTGGACGGACTCGACCCTGACGGTGGTCGGCACCCGGGGGAACCACAGCCGGGTCCTGGGCGGCCAGGGGCTCGTCCTGATGCCCAGTGTCTTCGTGTGGCCGGATGTGGTCGGCGGCTACGAGCCGCCCTGGCTGCCCGCCGTGGTCTACCCCGCGCGTGGCATCGGCGGGCTGTGGACGGAGGCCTCCGAACGCACCCCGGACACGCTCGCCCGGCTGCTCGGCAGGGCCCGCGCCGACGTGCTGTGCGCCCTCGGCGAACCGGCGGGGACGAGCGCGCTGGCCCACCGCCTCGCGCTCGCCCCGTCCTCCGTGTCCGCGCATCTGTCGGTGCTGCGCGCCGCGGGCCTGCTCACCTCGCGGCGCTACGGCCATCAGGTGCTGTACGAGCGCACACCGCTCGGCATCGCCCTCTCGGCGCAGGACCCGTGAGCGGCCTCGACCGGCCTCGACCCACTCCGCCACGGACGGCGTCCCCGCCGTCTCCATGAGGAGAGGAAGCGTGTGCCGGCCTCCCCCGTACGTACCGGGCCCCCGGAGCCGATCGGCTC
>NZ_JBHXRD010000049.1:0-44096 GCF_042717325.1 Streptomyces sp. NPDC058637
GACTCACGGAACCGGGCCCTTCGGCGTGTACAGCGGCTGATCAGGCCTCGAAGACCTCGGCGACCAGCTGTGCCTGCTCGGCCTGGTGACGCTTGGCCGAACCGACCGCCGGGGACGAACCGTGCGGACGCGAGATGCGGCGCAGGCGCTCACCGTGCGGCACATCGGCGCCGACGGCCAGGTCCAGGTGGTCGATCAGGTTGAGCGCGATGAACGGCCACGCACCCTGGTTGGCCGGCTCCTCCTGTGCCCACAGGTACTTCTCGGCGTTCGGGTACTTGGCGATCTCGGCCTGGATCTCCGCACCCGGCAGCGGGTACAGACGCTCCAGACGGATGATCGCCGTCTCCGTGTCACCGCGCTTCTCGCGCTCGGCGTCCAGGTCGTAGTAGAGCTTGCCCGCGCAGAAGACGACCTTGCGGACCGCCTCGGCGCTGACCGACTCGTCGCCGATGACCGGACGGAAGCCGCCGGTGGTGAACTCCTCCACCTTCGAGGCCGCGGCCTTGAGGCGCAGCATCGACTTCGGGGTGAAGACGATCAGCGGCTTGTGGTGCGGGTTGTGCACCTGCCACCGCAGGAGGTGGAAGTAGTTCGACGGGAGGGTGGGCATCGCGACCGTCATGTTGTCCTGCGCGCACATCTGCAGGAAACGCTCCGGGCGGGCGGACGAGTGGTCCGGACCCTGGCCCTCGTAGCCGTGCGGCAGCAGCAGGGTGACGCCGGACGTCTGGCCCCACTTCTGTTCGGCCGAGGAGATGAACTCGTCGACGACGGTCTGCGCGCCGTTGACGAAGTCACCGAACTGCGCCTCCCAGATGACCAGCGACTCCGGACGGGCCAGCGAGTAGCCGTACTCGAAGCCCATCGCCGCGTACTCGCTGAGCAGCGAGTCGTAGACGTTGTAACGGGCCTGGTCGTCGGAGAGGTAGAGCAGCGGGGTGTAGTCCTCGCCGGTCTTCTGGTCGACGAGAACGGCGTGGCGCTGGCCGAACGTGCCGCGGCGGGTGTCCTGGCCGGCGAGCCGGACCGGGGTGCCCTCCATCAGCAGCGAGCCGATGGCCAGGGTCTCGCCCATGCCCCAGTCGATCGTGCCGTTCTCCACCGACGCGGCGCGACGCTGCATCTGCGGCATCAGGCGCGGGTGGACGGTGATCTCGTCGGGGATGTTCACCTGGGACTCGGCGATCAGCTTCACGACCTCCGAGGAGATCGCGGTGCCCACCGCCACGGGGAACTCGGCCTGGACGTCCGGGACATGCGGCTGGGACGGCGCCGAGGTGGCCTCGCGGACCTCCGCGAAGACCTTCTCCAGCTGACCCTGGAAGTCCTGGAGCGCCTGCTCGGCCTCTTCCAGCGTGATGTCGCCGCGACCGATGAGGGACTCGGTGTAGAGCTTGCGCACCGAGCGCTTCTTGTCGATCAGCGTGTACATCTGCGGGTTGGTGAACTCCGGGTTGTCGCCCTCGTTGTGACCGCGGCGGCGGTAGCAGATGAGGTCGATGACGACGTCCTTGTTGAACGTCTGCCGGTACTCGAAGGCGAGCCGCGCGACACGGACCACGGCCTCCGGGTCGTCGCCGTTGACGTGGATGATCGGCGCCTCGATCATGCGCGCCACGTCCGTGGCGTACATCGAGGAGCGCGAGGACTCCGGGGCGGCGGTGAAGCCGACCTGGTTGTTGATCACCACGTGCACGGTGCCGCCGGTGCGGTAGCCGCGCAGCTGCGACATGTTGAGCGTCTCGGCGACGACGCCCTGGCCCGCGAAGGCCGCGTCGCCGTGGAGCGCGACGGGCAGGACCGTGAAGTCAGTGCCGCCCTTGTTGACGATGTCCTGCTTGGCGCGGGCGATGCCCTCCAGGACCGGGTCGACCGCCTCCAGGTGCGAGGGGTTGGCGGCCAGCGAGACCTTGATCTGCTCACCGTCCAGACCGGTGAAGGTGCCCTCGGCGCCCAGGTGGTACTTGACGTCACCGGAGCCGTGCATCGACCGCGGGTCGAGGTTGCCCTCGAACTCCCGGAAGATCTGCGCGTACGACTTGCCGACGATGTTCGCCAGGACGTTCAGCCGGCCGCGGTGGGCCATGCCGATGACGACCTCGTCGAGGCGGGCCTCGGCGGCGGAGTCGATGACCGCGTCGAGCAGCGGGATGACGGACTCGCCGCCCTCCAGCGAGAACCGCTTCTGGCCGACGTACTTGGTCTGCAGGAACGTCTCGAACGCCTCGGCGGCGTTGAGGCGGCGCAGGACCCGCAGCTGCTCCTCGCGCTCCGGAGCCGGGCGCGGACGCTCGACCCGGTCCTGGAGCCACTTGCGCTCCTTCGGCTCCTGGATGTGCATGAACTCGATGCCGGTGGTGCGGCAGTACGACTCACGCAGCACACCGAGGATGTCGCGGAGCTTCATCATCGTCTTGCCGGCGAAACCGCCGACCGCGAAGTCGCGCTCCAGGTCCCACAGGGTGAGGCCGTGCTCGGTGATGTCCAGGTCGGGGTGCTTGCGCTGGCGGTACTCCAGCGGGTCGGTGTCGGCCATGACGTGGCCGCGGACCCGGTAGGAGTGGATCAGCTCGAAGACCCGTGCGGCCTTGGTGACGTCGTCGTCGTGCGAGGCGTCGATGTCCTTGAGCCAGCGGACCGGCTCGTAGGGGATGCGCAGCGCCTTGAAGATCTCGTCGTAGAACTCGTTCTCGCCGAGCAGGAGCTGGGCCAGGACGCGCAGGAACTCGCCGGACGCGGCACCCTGGATGACCCGGTGGTCGTACGTCGAGGTCAGGGTCATGACCTTCGAGATGCCCAGCTTGTTCAGGGTGTCCTGCGAGGTGCCCTGGAACTCGGCCGGGTAGTCCATCGCGCCGACGCCCATGATGAGGCCCTGTCCGGGCATCAGGCGGGGCACCGAGTGGACGGTGCCGATGCCGCCGGGGTTGGTCAGCGAGGCGGTGACCCCGGCGAAGTCGTCCATGCCGAGCTTGCCGACACGGGCACGGCGGACGATGTCCTCGTAGGCCTGCCAGAACTCGAAGAAGTTGAGCGTCTCGGCCTTCTTGATGGCCGCGACGACCAGCTGGCGGTCGCCGTTCGGCTTCACCAGGTCGATGGCCAGGCCGAGGTTGATGTGCTCCGGCTTGACCAGGGTCGGCTTGCCGTCCCTGACCGCGAAGGAGTAGTTCATCGACGGCATGGCCTTGAGGGCCTGCACCATCGCGTACCCGATGAGGTGCGTGAAGGAGATCTTCCCGCCGCGGGCGCGCTTCAGGTGGTTGTTGATGACGATGCGGTTGTCGAACAGCAGCTTCACGGGAACGGCGCGGACGGACGTGGCCGTCGGCAGCTCCAGCGAGGCGTTCATGTTCTTGGCGACGGCGGCCGAAGGGCCGCGCAGCGTCACGTACTCCGGGCCGGCCGGGGCGTCGGCCGGAGCCTGGGCCTCGGCGGCTGCCGGGGCTGCCTTCGCGGGGGCGGCCGGGGCCGCCGCCTTCGCCGGTTCGGCCGGTGCGGCCTGGGCCGCCGCCTTCGCCGGTGCGGCCTGGGCCGGGGCCGCTGCCTTCGCCGGTTCGGCCGGAGCCGCTGCCTTCGCCGGAGCGACGGCCGCGGGCGCCGGTGGCGGCGTGGCGGGCTGGGCCGGCGCCGGGGCGGTGCTGACGGTGCTCGGAGCGGCGGCGGCCGGGGCCGGGGTCACCGCTTCCGCAACTGTGGGGACGGGCTTGTCCGCCGTGCCGGAGGTACCCGGCTTGTAGTCGGCGAAGAAGTCCCACCAGGCGCGATCGACCGAATTGGGGTCCTGGAGGTACTGCTGGTAGATCTCGTCGACAAGCCACTCGTTGGGGCCGAAAGCGGCGGCGGGGTTGGACCCGGAGCCGACTTCTTGATCGGTCGAGATGCTCGAGTTACTGGGGGACTGAGACGACACGGCGTGAACCGCCCTCTTCCGCTTCACAAGGTGATGGACAGCGGAAATCAAGGCTACGCCTCCCCAGCCGTTACGTGCAGGCCGGGCCGGTCTTCGTCGTGCACATCACATCGGAAACCGGGTTTCGGTGCATGAAATGGCGGGAAACAAGCGGGGTTCCGCTGCACTTCGGGTACGCGGGGCCGGTGCTACGACCCACCTGGACCGTATCTCTTTCCCGGCCGCGACGTAGAATGTGACCGTCCGCACGCACAGGGTGACGCTGCGGCTTTCGAACTCCGGGTCAACCGCGCAAGTCAAGAGTCCCCGGGAAGGGTGACTCGGATGCGGCAGCCCCGGGCGGATTCGGCCACACCGATATGACCGCCGTGTAGATCCACCGCCCAGCGGGCGATGGCCAGCCCCAGTCCCGTACCGCCGTCACTGCCCGGGCCGTGCGGATAGGGCGCCTGCCCGCGGTTGAAGCGCTCGAAGACCCGGTGGCGCTCCGCCTCCGGGATGCCGGGCCCCTCGTCGGCGATCTCCAGCTCCAGCGACTCGGGATGGGGCCCGCGCCGCGCGAGCACCGTGACCCGGCCGTGGGGCGGGCTGTGCTTGACCGCGTTGTCGATGAGGTTGGCGACCACCTGGTGCAGCCGTTCCGCGTCCGCGTGCGCCGTCAGCTCGGGCGGCGACACGTCCAGGTGCAGATGGACGTCCGTACGCGAGTGGTTCCCGGAGCCCGACGAGAGCCGGCGCCGCGAGGCCGCGAGATTGGCCTCCTTCAGTACGCCCGAGAGGTACGGCCACACCTCGAAGCGGCGCGCCTTGAGCGTCACCACTCCGTTGTCCAGCCGGGAGAGCTCCAGCAGGGTCTCCACGAGTCTGCCCAGGCGCTCGGTCTGTTTCAGGGCCGTGCGCATGGTCTCGGGATCGGCTGCGGACACCCCGTCGACCACGTTCTCCAGCACGGCTCTGAGCGCGGCGATGGGCGTGCGCAACTCGTGGGAGACATTGGCCACCAGCTCCTTGCGGTGCCGGTCCTCCGCCTCCAGGTCGTCCGCCATGCGGTTGATCGTCTGCGCGAGGTCGCCGAGCTCGTCGCGCCGCCCGGCGCCGCTCACCCGCCTCGTGTAGTCGCCGTGCGAGATGGACCGGGCCACCGCCCGCATCTCGTCCAGCGGCGCGGTCAGGCCGTGCGCCACGAACTGGGTGATCAGCAGCGTGGCGATGACGGAGAAGACCGTGATGAACCGGAATTCCGTCCGGGTCCGCAGGGCGACGATCAGCAGTCCGGTCGTGATGAACACGGAGATCACGACGAGCGTGCCCAGCTTGGCCTTGATCGAGAAGGGCCGCAGTCCGGAGCCGGGCCGCGTCATGGCGCGGGAGTCTCCAGGGCGTAACCGACGCCGTGGACCGTACGGATCCGCTCGGCGCCGATCTTCCGGCGCAGCGCCTTGATGTGGCTGTCGACCGTACGGGTCCCGGAGGCGTCCGCCCAGTCCCAGACCTCGGCCAGCAGCTGCTCACGGGAGAGCACCGCCCGGGGTGTGTTGGCCAGGCAGACCAGCAGGTCGAACTCCGTCGGCGTCAGGTGGACGTCGTCGGCGCGCACCCGGACCCGGCGCTGCGCGTGGTCGATCTCCAGCTCGCCGAGACGCAGGATCCCGCTGCGCGGGGTCACGGCGGCCAGCGCGGCCCGCTCGACCCGGCGCAGCAGGACGTGCACCCGCGCCGCCAGCTCACGCATGGAGAACGGCTTGGTCATGTAGTCGTCGGCGCCGACCCCGAGCCCGACCAGCATGTCGGTCTCGTCGTCGCGTGCGGTGAGCATCAGCACCGGCACGGGGCGCTGGGCCTGCACGCGGCGGCAGACCTCCAGGCCGTCGAAGCCGGGAAGCATGATGTCGAGCACCATCAGGTCGGGCTGCCAGGCCTCGGCCGCGTCCACGGCCGCGGGGCCGTCCAGTGCTGTCTGCACCAGGAAGCCCTCGGCTCGCAGCCGGGCGGAAATGGCGTCGACGATCGTCGCGTCGTCCTCTACCACCAGAACCCGGCGCTGAGCCCCGGGGGTGGCAGCGACGCCGCTGTGGGTGGTGTGTGTCTGTTCCATCGCCCCGCCCCTGCCCGTTCTCGCGGAGGCCACTCCCCCGGAGGCACGGTTATCGCTTGTGGATGTCGTCGTGATCCCTTGTGCCGCTCAGCAGCGTAAAGGCAGAGGACGGCTCCCGGCTACGCAGGGTGTTGTCCGGCGCGAACTGTTACCCCCGCGCGAGCGGCGGATCGTCGGCCTTGTGCCACTTGGCCCGTGGTCCGCCGGGGGTGCGCATACCGGGTGGGGGTTCAGTGACCCCGGAGTGCGAGATGGACCACGTCGGGAACACCTCGGGCAACCGCTACTTCTTCGGTCCGTACCGCGTGGAATCCGGCATTCCGCAGTGCTTCGTCGAAGACCGCGGAGGGCTGCGCGGACCAGACGGCGAGGACTCCGCCGGGGGCCAGACGCGCGTGGCAGGCCGCCAGACCGGTGGGCGAGTAGAGGCTTCCGTTGTCCTCGGTGACGGTCCAGCCGGGTCCGTTGTCGATGTCCAGGCACAGTGCGTCGTAACGCTCCGTGGTCGTTCCGAGGTGCTCGACGAGGTCCGTACGGAGGATCTCGGTCCGCGGATCGGCGAGGGCCGCGGCGGAGATCCGGCCGAGCGGGCCCTCCAGGTGCCAGTCCACGATGGCCTGTTCCCGCTCGACGACGGCGATGGCGCCCCAGCGCCGCTCCTCGGCCGCGCGGACGAGCGAGAACCCGACGCCGAGCCCGCCGATGAGCAGGGCCGGGCGGGGCCGGCCGGGCGGCAGGGCGGCGAGTGCGGCGTCGATCAGCAGCCGCTCGGAGCGGCCGTCGGAGGTGTCCATCAGGAAGCAGCCGTTGGCGATGATCTCGAAGTCGTCGCCGCGTTCCCGCAGGACGACCTCGCCGAAGGGGCCTTCGCGCCGGTCGAGGGTCACGGGGCGGTGGGTGTCCGCGGTGGGCATGGCGAGGTCTCCGGTCTCCGGTCGGCGGCGGTCCTGATCCGGTCCATCCTCCCCGGACGCGGCCCACCGGGACCAGCGATTTCCCTCAGGGTCACCCCCTGGAGCCACGGCCGCGACGAGTGCGGGCGGGCGACGGGGGCGGCCGGAGGTGGGGCGGGGCGTGCGGCGTAACCGGATGGTGCCTCCGGGAATGGAGGTGCCCTGCGCGGCGCTGCCGTAGAGGCAGTCGTACGGAGCGCCGCACGACGCGCGTGATCGCTCAGAGCGAACGCGGCATGGGGAACATTTGGCGGCTCCTTAGCATTGAGTCCATGTAACTCAACTTGCTTGCCGAAGGGGAGATCATGACTGCTGAGTCCACCGTGTCCCAGGCGTTCACGCCGGTCGACCTGCCTGTGCTGCCGCTCGACGACGAGGTGGTGCTGCCCGGAATGGTGGTGCCGCTCGACCTGTCGGACGCCGAGGTGCGCGCCGCCGTCGAGGCCGCGCAGGCCGTCGCACGCCCTGGCGGCGGCAAGCCCGAGGTGCTGCTCGTGCCTCGTATCGACGGGAACTACACCGGGACCGGCGTCCTGGGCACCGTCGAGCAGGTCGGCCGGCTCTCGGACGGCGACCCGGGTGCCCTCATCCGGGCCCGTGACCGGGTGCGGATCGGTGCCGGGACGAGCGGCCCGGGGAACGCCCTGTGGGTCGAGGGCACCAGGATCGACGTGTCCCTGCCCGACCCCCTGCCCGGCTCCGCCGCCGAGCTCGCCAAGGAGTACAAGGCGCTCGCCACCAGCTGGCTGAAGAAGCGCGGCGCCTGGCAGGTCGTCGACCGGGTGCAGCAGATCGAGGACATCTCGGCGCTCGCCGACAACTCCGGCTACTCGCCCTTCCTCACCACCGCGCAGAAGGTGCAGCTCCTGGAGACCGCGGACGCGGTCGCCCGCCTGAAGCTCGCCGTCCAGTGGCTCGGCGAGCACCTCGCCGAGCAGGACGTCGCCGAGTCCATCGCCAAGGACGTCCAGGAGGGCGTCGACAAGCAGCAGCGCGAATTCCTGCTGCGGCGCCAGCTCGACGCCGTACGCAAGGAGCTCTCCGAACTCAACGGCGACCCGGAGGACGAGTCCGACGACTACCGGGCGCGCGTCGAGGCCGCCGGCCTTCCCGACCACGTCCGTGAGGCCGCGCTCAAGGAGGTCGACAAGCTGGAGCGCTCCTCCGACCAGAGCCCCGAGGGCTCCTGGATCCGCACCTGGCTGGACACCGTCCTCGAACTCCCGTGGAACGAGCGGACCGAGGACGCGTACGACATCAAGGGCGCGCGGGAGATCCTCGACGCCGAACACGCCGGCCTGCGGGACGTGAAGGAGCGCATCACCGAGTACCTCGCGGTGCGCAAGCGGCGTGCGGACCGCGGACTGGGCGTGGTCGGAGGCCGGCGCGGCGGTGCCGTGCTGGCCCTGGTCGGACCGCCCGGCGTGGGCAAGACCTCGCTCGGCGAGTCCGTCGCCCATGCCATGGGCCGCAAGTTCGTCCGGGTGGCGCTCGGCGGGGTGCGGGACGAGGCGGAGATCCGCGGCCACCGGCGCACGTACGTCGGGGCGCTCCCCGGACGTATCGTCCGCGCCGTCAAGGAGGCCGGTTCGATGAACCCGGTCGTCCTGCTCGACGAGATCGACAAGGTCGGCTCGGACTTCCGGGGCGACCCGGCCGCCGCCCTGCTCGAAGTGCTCGACCCGGCGCAGAACCACACGTTCCGGGACCACTACCTGGAGGTCGAACTCGACCTCAGCGATGTGGTGTTCCTGGCCACGGCTAACGTGCTCGAAGCCATCCCGGAGGCCCTGCTCGACCGCATGGAGCTGGTCCGGCTGGACGGCTACACCGAGGACGAGAAGGTCGTCATCGCCCGCGACCACCTGCTCCCGCGCCAGCTGGAGCGGGCCGGTCTGGAGAAGGACGAGGTGGACCTCGACGAGTCGGCGCTGCGCAAGCTGGCCGGCGAGTACACGAGGGAGGCCGGCGTACGGAATCTGGAGCGGGCCGTCGCCCGGCTGCTCCGCAAGGTCGCGGCCCAGCACGAGCTGGGCGACCGTGAGCTCCCGTTCACGGTGACCGACGCGGACCTGCGGGAGCTCGTCGGACGCCCCCACCACGTCCCCGAGTCCGCCCAGGACCCGGCCGAGCGCCGTACGGCGGTGCCGGGCGTGGCGACCGGCCTCGCGGTGACCGGGGCGGGCGGCGACGTGCTGTTCGTGGAGGCGTCGCTGGCCGACCCGGAGACCGGGGCGTCCGGACTGACCCTCACCGGCCAGCTCGGCGACGTGATGAAGGAGTCGGCCCAGATCGCGCTCAGCTTCCTGCGGTCGCACGGGGCGGAACTGGAGCTGCCGGTCGCGGACCTGAAGGACCGCGGCGCGCACATCCACTTCCCGGCGGGCGCCGTGCCCAAGGACGGTCCGAGTGCCGGTATCACCATGACGACGGCTCTGGCCTCGCTGCTCTCCGGGCGGCTCGTCCGTACGGACGTGGCGATGACCGGTGAGGTGTCGCTGACCGGACGCGTGCTGCCGATCGGCGGCCTGAAGCAGAAGCTGCTGGCAGCGCACCGGGCCGGCATCACCACAGTGGTGATCCCCAAGAGGAACGAGGCCGACCTGGACGACGTCCCCGCCGAGGTCCTCGACACCCTGGAGGTCCACCCGGTGACCGATGTCCGCCAGGTCCTGGAGATCGCCCTCGCCCCGGCCACAGCCAGGGCCGGGGACAGGATCCCGGCCGCCGCGTAGGCGCCGCGCTGTGACGGGCGCGGCAGCACGCCGACGGCCGGTACGGACGGCCCGCCTTCCCCCCCGGAAGGCGGGCCGTTGCGCGTGCGGCGGGTCAGGGGCGGTAGACGGTGCCGGGCTCGGGCTCCGCGGGGGCCATCAGCTGCGGCACGGTCACGAAGGTGTAGCCGCGCTCCTTCAGTGTGTCGATGATGCCCGGCACGGCGGGGACGGTGCCCTTGTAGATGTCGTGCAGCAGGATCACCCCGTCCTTGCCGGCCTGGTCGAGTATCCGCTTCCTGATCAGTGCGGAGTCGTTCGTGGAGTAGTCCTTGGCGGTCGCGCTCCAGAGGATCTGCGACAGCCCGAGCTCCTTGCAGATCCCGGAGACGGTGTCGTCGGTGCGGCCCTGCGGCGGACGCATCAGCCGCGGCTTCCTCCCCGTGATCTCCTCGATCGCCAGCTGGGTCTTCTCCAGCTCGGCGCGTATCTCGTCGGGCTTCCTGTCCGTCAGGATCTCGTGCGTCCACGTGTGGTTGGCGACCTCGTGGCCCTCGTCCGCGATGCGGCGCACGGTGTCGGGGTGTTTCAGCACGTGGTTCCTGCCCAGCAGGAAGAACGTGGCCGGAACCTTCTTCTCCTTGAGGATGTCCAGGAGGCGCGGGGTGTCCTCGGCGGGACCGGCGTCGAAGGTCAGCGCGATGCACTTCGCCTTGCGGCAGTCGACCGGGCCGAACGTCCCCTCGGCGTCCGGGGCCGCGTCGCCGCGTGCTGTCGCCGGCGCCGTCGTGTCCATCGAACAGCCGCTCAGCGTCAGCGTGAGCACGGTCACCAGAGCCGCGGTCAACCCCGCACCGAATCGCGTCGTCTTCCTGGGCACAGCAGGTCACTCCTCATGGCCGGCCGCACACCGGCGGTGCGGGACGATGTGACTATACATAGCGCGTATACGCATCGTGCATAGTGGGTCGCGGGGCAGCGCCGAGCCCCGGTGACCTGGGGCTCGTCACCGGGGCTCGGTCGTACGTCGGGGGCGGATCAGCCGTTCGCGAGCGCCTGTACGCGGTCGAGGGCGCCGTTGAAGCGGTTGTGGTCGCCGACCGTGGGGCCGGACGACGTGTACTGCCACATCGTGTAGTAGCTCCAGCCGGCCGGGAGTTCGCCGACCGTGGTGTTGTAGCGCGCCACCCACAGGGGGTTGGTGGCGCCGAAGCCGGCGTTGTTGCCCGTGCAGTCCTTCCACCAGCTGGTCGCGGTGTAGATCACCGGGTCGCGCCCGGTGCGCGCCTTGTAGGTGTTCACGAAGTCCCGGATCCACGAGACCATCTGGGACTGGGTCTTGCCGTAGCACTGGGCGCCGTACGGATTCCACTCGATGTCGAGCACCCCGGGCAGCGTCCTGCCGTCCCTGGACCAGCCGCCCCCGTTGTCCACGAAGTAGTTGGCCTGGGTGGCGCCGCTCGTGGTGTCCGGGGTGGCGAAGTGGTACGTGCCACGGATCATGCCGACGTTGTAGGAGCCGTTGTACTGCTGCGTGAAGTAGGTGTTCTTGTAGTACGTCCCCTCGGTGGCCTTGACGTAGGCCCACTTCACGCCGCTGTTCCACAGGGTCGACCAGGCGACGTTGCCCTGGTGGCCGCTGACGTCCACGCCCTCGGTCTGGACGGCGGCCGTGCCGATGGGGGTGCCGCCGCGCTGTCCGTCGTGCGCGGCGACGCCCTGGCCCATCCTGGCCGTACCGCGTTCGGGGATCGCGGACGCTTCGGCGGCCGTGGCCGTGCCGGGCAGTGCGAGCAGGAGGAGGAGCGAGGTCAGCAGTGTTCCCGCGGCGGCGAGGCGACGACGGCGGGCGGATGCGGTTCCGGATCTGTGCACGGGCATGTTCGTGCCTCCGAGGACTCGGTGGGGGAGCTCAGGATCCAGGGGCGGGTGCGGGACGCTCCTGTGGCGTGTTGCGGCGGGGCATGGCATGGGCATGTCATGAATCACTTTCGGTGTCATGCCACCTGTGACACTACGAAGCTACGCACGTAGACCCGGGCTCCGGAAGAGGGCCCGGCCTCTGCCGAAGGTCTACTCCTGCGAAATACTGGCGGAGCTGCGGCGATGACCGGAGTTGAAAGAAACTTTCATCGGCAGGAAAGCATATGAGGAGTGCTGACGTGCACGGGAGCGGAATCGGGAGCGGGCCCGGTGCGGCGGCCGGGAGTGGTGTGGACCACGAGTTCCTCGCGCTGGAGCGCGAATTGGCGGTCTTCCTGCGCCGGGCGCGCGCCAACTCGGGGGAGATGGCGCGGGAGGTGCACCCGGACCTGGAGTCCGCGGCCTACGGCCTCCTCGTGCGGCTGGAGTCGGCCGGGCGTCAGCGGGCCACGGAGCTCGCCGCCTACTTCGGTGTCGGCAAGGCGACCATGAGCCGCCAGCTGAGCGCCCTGGAGGCCCTCGGCCTGGTGGCACGCGAGGACGATCCGGCGGACGGCCGCGCCTCGCTCGTCCACCTCACCGACGAGGGCCTCGCGCGCTTCCGCAGCGTCCGGGACGCCCGCCGGGGCCGCTACGCCCGGAAACTGGCGGACTGGGACCGGGCGGAGGTCGCGGAGCTGGCGAGGCTGCTGCACCACCTGAACGAGCGTGCCGAGGACTGAGGCCCCGGCGGCGAGGCGTCCCGCGTCCCCGGCGGCGGGGCGTCCCGTCCATGGCTGCGAGGCATCCCCTCCACGGCGGCGGGGCGTCCCGTCCCCGGCGGATGGGTGTCCCGCCCCCGAAACGGATGGGGCGGGGCGGGAGCCGGCGGGAGCCGGTGGGAGCCGGGCGGGCCCCGATGCCGGGAGTCAGAGCTCGACGAGGACCGCCGTCGCGTCGTCGTGTGTCTTTCCTCGGCGCGGATACCCGCGGTCCGCGTCGGCCCGCTCCAGCTCCCGCACCCGGTCGATCAGCCCCTGCGGCCCCACTTTGCGCAGCAGCCCCAGCGCGGCCGCCCAGTCGCCCTCCCGGAACCTCTCCGTCCAGCGGCTCGCCCCGTCGGTCAGCGCCGCGAGCGCGCGGACGTCGGCGCGTGAGGTGCTGCCCGTCACCGCGCGTGACGCCACCCCGGGGTCGGCCGCGGCCGTGAAGAAGCCGCCCTCCTTGTTCCGCGCCCGGGTGTCGGCGACGGCCTCGGAGGCGAGAAAGCCAGGTGGCAGCCTGTCGAGGCGGTCGTCGATCACCGGCAGGACCGCCCCGGCGAGGTCCTCGAGAAGCAGGACCGAGTCGGAGAGCACCAGGTGCTCGACCACCTGTTCGCCCCACCGCGCCAGGACGACGGTTGCCTGAGGTGTCCGTACGTGAGAAAGGTCACACGTTGAACGGTGGGTGTCGGCGGTGCGCCTGATGGACTCCGCGAGGATCTCCGTCAGTGTCAGATCCCGGCGCGAAGCGGACAGTTCGACCAGTGACCCGCCCAGCCGCGCGGTGAACCAGGGAACCGAGTGCACACAACCGTCGTCCTCCCTCGGAGGTGTCACCCCGTCGAGCAGGACGAGGACACCGCCCTGGCCGACCGCGGGAGCGGCGGTCGATGCCCAGTCCTCGTTGGGGCGTTGGGGGCTGCCCGGCCCGGTGGCGAGTTCGATGCGCATCCGGTCAGTCTGCACGATCACTTCACGGGGCCTCCACGAAACGGCCGTTGGCCCGTACCGGCAGGTCAGCGTGGGTGGCCTGGGTGGAGGCACGGGCTCCGCGCATATGCGGGCGGGCATCCTGCCAAAGCCTGGGCCGAAGTTCCACCCGGTGGTCCTGGCATGGTGAGGGGCGCCCGTGGGGAGACTTGTTCGCCAACTCAGGAGTGATGTTCACTCCTTCGAGTGGCGGAGCGGTTGATGCGCGCCCCCCTCTCCAAAGCGCTGGAATGGTCAGAAGCCGTACCAGGGGTAGTGGGGGCGCCTATTTCACATGACCGTGCGTCACCTCTGCTTCAAGGGTGGACGAGTCAAGATTGCGAGCACCGGTGCAGAAGAAGCGGCCTCGGAGCAAGGACAGCACGCGTGAAGAGTCCGGGGCCATGCCTCAGGCAGCGGGTGGCGGCAAGCGGACCGTACGGGTGCGCAGCCGGCTCGTCGCGGGTGTCGCCGTTGTCGGGATCACCGTCATCGCCGCAGGGGCCCCGGCGGCCCTCGGCGCCTCCTCCGACCTCAACGAGTCCCAGCGGCTGGTCACGCTCGCCGAGCTGAACCAGCAGGCGATCACCCTCGCGCACTCCCTCGCGGACGAGCGCGACACGGTCACCGCCCACATCGCCGCCGGCCGTGAGGACAAGGACGGAAAGGGCGAGGGCGATCCCGCCGCCCGGGTGGACCAGCAGGTCGACGAGATCCGGGAGGCCGCCCCCGCCGCGCTGCGACGCGATCTCTCCACCATCCCCTCGTTGCGCCGCACCGCCCTCACCGGCAAGGGCACGGCGATGGAGGCCCACCAGGCGTACTCCGAGGTCATCGCCAAGCTCCACGACCTCGCCGACGAGCTCGCCGAGAAGACCCCGCCGCGGGCCGCCGAGGCCACCCGCGCCCCGCTCGCCCTCGGCGGCGCCGTCGAGCAGGCGTCCGCCACCCGGGGCCTGCTCCTGGCCGCGCTCGCCGTGCCCGGCGCCGAGTCGGCCGACCCGCAGATCGACCCGTTCACCGGGCTGCCCGTCCAGGACGAGGGCGCCGGCGAGGACGACCGCCTCCGCGACGAGCTGAGCGCCGCCGCACAGCAGGCCCGGGTGCGGGAACTGGCCTCGCTCGCCGAGTTCGACCAGGCCGCCGCGCCCACCGCGCGCGACAAACTCGCCTCCACGGTCACCGGCCCCGAGGTCGACAGCGCGGAGAAGTACCTCACCCGGCTCACCGACCGCCCCGAGCTCTCCGACACGGACCGTGCCGTGAACCCGCAGAAGGCCGGCGCGGCGCTCTCCGCCCGTATCGACCGGATGCGGAGCGTCGAGTCCGCCCTGGGCACCGCCCAGGTCAAGCGGCTGGAGCAGCTGCGCGACGACGACGTCACCGCGCTCGAACTCCGGCTCGCGCTGCTCGGCGGCTGTCTGCTGATCGCCGTCGGTGTCTCCACCGCCGTCGCCCGCACGCTCACCCAGCCGCTGGCCGTCCTGCGGATCGGGGCCGGCCGGATCGCCGCCGAACCGGAGACCGCCGAGCCGGTCCGCTACACCGGGCGCAACGACGAGTTCGCCCAGGTCGTACGGTCCATCAACGCCCTGCACGGCAAGCTGCACACGCTGCGGCACGAGGTGACCGGCCGTGCCGAGAGCCTGCGGACCGAGCGGGCCGAACTGGTCGCGGACCACGAGACCCTCACGCTCCAGCGGGACGAACTGCGGACCCGGGTCGCCGAGCTGACCAAGCAGCTCGGACAGCTGCGGAACACGGTCAACCACACCTTCGTCAACCTCTCCCTGCGGACCCTCGGTCTCGTCGAGCGTCAGCTCGGGGTCATCGAGGGCATGGAGGAGCGCGAGCAGGACCCGGAGCGCCTCGCGACGCTCTTCAAGCTGGACCACATGGCCACCGTCATGCGGCGCCACAGCGAGAACATGCTGGTCCTCGCGGGCACCGAGCACGGTCAGGGCCACGCCGGCCCGATCCCGCTGGTCGACGTGCTGCGGGCCGCGGTCAGCGAGATCGAGCGGTACGAGCGGGTCACGATCCAGTCGCTGCCGCCGCACGCCCAGGTCGCGGGTTTCGCCGCCGACGACCTGAGCCACCTGGTCGCCGAACTCCTGGAGAACGCGACGGCCTTCTCGCCGCCCGACTCCCATGTCGAGCTCTCCGGCTGGCTGCTGGAGACCGGTGAGGTGATGCTCTCCGTGCAGGACGAGGGCATCGGCATGTCGGCGGTCCGGATGGGCGAGCTCAATGCCAGGCTGGCGGACCCGGCATCGTTCGAGGCGGGTGAACAGGCCGCGGACGGGGCAGGACTGGGACTGCAGGTGACCTCGCTGCTGGCCGCGCGCCACGGCGTCCGGGTGCAGTTGCGCGAGCTGAAGGGGAACGGGGTGGCCGCAGTCGTCGTGCTTCCCGTTGCCCTGCTGCCGAAGTCCCCGCCGTCGGCCTCCCCGCCGCCCGTGCGGCGGCCGGGTGACGCCCCCACGCTGAACCTGCCGGGCTCGGTGGCCGAGACCAACTCCAACGCACTGCCCGCGCGTTCGTCCGGTGCTGAGGTGGACCCGATGATCGCGGCGGCCGAGCGGACGATCAGCGAGTCGGGCACGGAACCGGCACCCGCCGGGGAGCCCGCACCCGTTGAGCCCGCCGAGCCCGCCGCCGAGGAACCGGCCGCCGAGGCGCCGACCACGCAGGACGCGCCCGCCGCCGTGGAACCGGCGCACGGGTCCGCAGCCGAAGGCGCGGCGCCCCCCGGGGCGGAAGCGTCCCCCGAGGCTGCGGCTGCCCCCGGGACGGCCGTTCCCGTCGAGGCCGAGGCCGAGACCACGATGCAGGTCCGGCTGCCCAGGCCGCCGGACGCGCCGGGCCCGTACGACATCGGCCCCGACAGCCACGAGCGGGCCACCGACACGAGCCCCGTCGCCCCCGCGCCCGCCCCGGCCCCCGCGCCCGGCGCCCTGCCCGGCCCCCGGCAGCCCGTCACCGGGCCGCTGACGGCCACACCCGCCACGGGTCTGGGCGAGGAGGTGCCCGACCCGGCACCCGTGCCCGAGCGCCTCACCGACAAGGGGCTGCCCAAGCGCACCCCCAAGATCGCCGCCCCCGTCGCGGCCCCGTCCGCCGAGCGCAAGGGCGGCCTGGACAAGGACGCGCTGCGCCGCAGGCTCGGCGGGTTCCACCAGGGCGCGAAGGACGGCCGGCGCGATGTCGAGGCCGAGATCGCCGAGGGCGCCCCACAGACCGACCACGCCGAGCTGACCGGCCGGACCGATGGCCGCATCGATGAGACGGGGGACACAGTCGAGGAGGCACGCAGTTGACCGCGCCGAGCACATTGGGACTGAGTACCGAGGCCCGGAATCTTCACTGGTTGCTGAGCAATCTGGTGGAGGAGGTGCCAGGGGTCCACTCCGTCACCGTCGTCTCGTCCGACGGGCTGATGCTGCTCTCCTCCGACCCCGGTCTCGCCGTCGCCATGGAGGGCGGACAGCGGCAGGACGGCCCCAGAGGCTCCAGCGCCGACCTCGCCACCATCGTCTCCGGGATCGGCTCCCTCACGATCGGTGCCGCGAAGCTGATGGAAGGCGGCGGCGTCAAGCAGACGATGGTCGCGATGGAGGAGGGCAGCGTCTTCGTCATGTCGATCAGCGACGGCTCACTCCTCGGTGTGCACGCCACCGCCGACTGCGACATGAGCGTCGTCGCCTACCACATGGCGCTCTTCGTCGGTCGCGCCGGACACGTACTCACCCCCGAACTCCGCAGTGAACTGCGCAAATCGATGGAGAGCGCCCAGTGACCCCTGCCGCTGACCCCGTACGCAAACTCCCCGTCCGGGGTTCGGACCGCAAGGCCGCGCGGGTCCGCCCGTACTCGCTCACCGGTGGCCGCACCCGCTTCGGCCACGTCCTGCTCGTCGAGACGTTCGTCGCCGCGCTGGACGCCCCCGAGGAGCGCCGCGAGCTCACCAACGGCAATCTCGCCTCCCGCGTCATGCCCGAGCTCCGCGCCATCGTCGAACTCTGCCGCCGTATGCGTACGGTCGCCGAGATCTCGGCCCTGCTGAAGATGCCGCTCGGTGTGGTCCGGGTGCTCCTCAGCGACTTGGCCGACCAGGGAAAGATCCGCGTGTACGGAACCGGTCACGGCACCGGCCAGCCCGACCGCGCACTGCTCGAAAGGGTGCTCGATGGACTCCGTCGTCTCTGAGGCGCCGCTCTTCGCCCCGCGTCAGCCGGGCCCGCAGGACCAGACCGACGGCCCGGTGCAGTCCTGGCAACTCGACCACACCCGTGCGCCGGTCGCGACCAAGATCGTGGTCGCCGGCGGCTTCGGCGTCGGCAAGACGACGTTCGTCAGCTCGGTCTCCGAGATAACCCCGCTGCAGACCGAAGCGCTGATGACGCAGGCCAGTGAGGAGACCGACGACCTCACCGCCACGCCCGACAAGGTCACCACGACCGTCGCGATGGACTTCGGCCGTCTCACGCTCGACGACGACCTCGTCCTGTACGTCTTCGGCACCCCCGGCCAGCAACGCTTCTGGTTCATGTGGGACGACCTGGTGCGCGGCGCGATCGGCGCGGTCGTCCTCGCCGACACCCGTCGCCTCGCCGACTGCTTCCCGGCGCTCGACTACTTCGAGAGCTGTGGGCTCCCGTACATCGTCGCCGTGAACCACTTCGAGGGAACGACCGGTTACGAGGAGCAGGACGTCAGGGAGGCCCTGACCGTGCCGCCGCACGTACCTGTCGTGATCATGGATGCGCGTCAGAGGATCACGGTCGTCGAGGCGTTGCTCGCCCTGGTGGGGCACGCGCTCGACGTCTCGCCCGCGTAGTCGTCACACGCACCCACGCTCACACAACGGAGAACCGCGATGCGGAAGATACTCATAGTCGGGGCCGGTCAGTCCGGTCTCCAGCTCGCCCTCGGGCTGCAGTCCCACGGGTACGAAGTCACCCTCATGTCCAACCGCACGGCGGACGAGGTCAGGTCCGGCCGGGTCATGTCGACGCAGTGCATGTTCCACACGGCCCTCCAGCACGAGCGTGACCTCCAGCTCAACTTCTGGGAGTCGCAGGCCCCGCGCATCGAGGGCCTCGGCGTCTCGGTCGCCGGACCGGACTCCTCGCGCGTCATCGACTGGGTGGGCAAGCTCGACGGCCACGCGCAGTCCGTCGACCAGCGCGTGAAGATGGCCGGCTGGATGGAGACCTTCGCGCAGCGCGGCGGCCAGCTCGTCATCCACGGTGCGGCCGTCTCCGACCTGGACTACTTCTCCCGCACCTACGACCTGGTCATGGTCTCGGCCGGCAAGGGCGAGCTCGTCTCCATGTTCGGCCGGGACGCCTCCCGTTCGCCGTACGACGCCCCGCAGCGCGCCCTGGCCGTCGCGTACGTCCACGGCATGGGCCCGCGCCCCGAGCACCCGGACTTCGACGCGGTCCGCTGCAATCTGGTCCCCGGTGTCGGCGAGCTCTTCGTGATGCCGACCCTGACGACGTCGGGCCGCGCCGACATCCTCTTCTGGGAGGGCGTGCCCGGCGGCCCGCTCGACGCCTTCCAGGGCATCAAGGATCCCTCGGAGCACCTGGCGAAGACGCTGGAGCTCATGGAGCGGTTCACCCCGTGGGAGTACGCGCGCTCCACCAAGGTCGAACTGACCGACGCCAACGCCACACTGGCGGGCCGCTACGCCCCGACGGTACGCCGCCCGGTCGGCCGGCTGCCCGGCGGCGGCCTGGTCCTGGGTGTCGGGGACGTGGTCGTCGCCAACGACCCGATCACCGGACAGGGCTCCAACACCGCGTCCAAGTGCGCCCACTCCTACCTGCACTCGATCCTGGAGCACGGCGACCGCGAGTTCGACGAGGAGTGGATGGAAGCCACCTTCGAGCGGCACTGGGAGAACACCCAGCACGTCGTGAAGTGGACGAACGCGATGCTGGGCCCGCCGCCGGAGCACGTCCTGAACCTCATCGGCGCGGCCGGCGGGCTCCAGCCCGCCGCCGACCGCTTCGCCAACGGGTTCAACGACCCGGCGGACTTCGACAACTTCTTCTTCGAGCCCGAGAAGACGAACGCGTACCTCGCCGAGATCTCGGGCGCGCGGGGCTGACCCCCGCACCCACGGCACCCGGGCCGTCACTCCCGTCCTGACGGCGTGACGGCCCGGTGCGGGGTCCTACGACTCCGGGGCGTCGTACCCCGAGTCCGATCCGGACGACGCGCCCTCCGGCAGCTCCGGAGGCGTGTACGAGGTCAGCGGTTCGGCGTCCGGGTCAGGACGGACCGCGCCCAGCAGCGGGTTGGACGCCAGGGGGGAGACCTTCACCGAGGCTCCGGGCCTGGGTGCCTGTACCACCAGGCCGTCGCCGATGTAGAGCGCCACATGGGTCGCTTTCGGGAAGTAGACCACCAGGTCACCGGGGCGCAGCGACGCGACCGGTACCTTCGGCAGCTGCCGCCACTGTTCCTGCGAGGTGCGCGCAACGGTGCGGCCCGCCGCGGACCAGGCCCGCGAGGTGAGTCCGGAGCAGTCGTACGCGTCCGGGCCCTCCGCCCCCCAGACGTACGGCTTGCCGATCTGCCCGATGGCGTACCGGACCGCGTCGCTGCCCTGCGCCGACGGCGGCCGGGCCGAGCTCAGTGCCCCCGAGGCGACCAGCTCGTCCTGGGCCGCTTCGGTGTTGCGCTCCTCCAGCGCCGAGAGCGCGGCGAGCTGGGCCGGGGTGAGTGAGGCGAGCAGCGCCTCGACGTCGTCGAGCCGCGACCGTACGGTGTCGCGGTGTCTCCTCTGCTGGGCGACCAGCTTCCGCTGGCGATCCAGCACCGCACGGGACCTCGCGGCCAGGGTGTCCGCGTGCTTCTCCGCGTCGGTGAGCCGGTCCACCGTCGCGAGCCTGCCCGCCTGGGCGCGCTCGATCACATGGCTCTGTTCCAGCGCGTGCTGGGGGTCGGGGGACAGCAGCAGCCGCAGGTACACGGAGAAGCCGGTGTGGCCCTGGTACTGGTCACGGGCCAGCCGCCCGGCCTCCCGGCGGCTGCTGTCCAGGGCCGCGCGGGCCCTGGTGAGCTCGGTGCCGAGCTCCCCGGACCGGGCGCTCTGCCTCTTCAGCTCCTCCGCGGCTCCGGTGTGGAGCTCGCCGGCCTCCTCGGCCTCCCGGTAGAGCGTCTGCAGCCGCGTCAGCAGTGCGGCGACGCCCTGCGGGGCACGGGTGGCCTCCTGCGGGGCACCGGCGGCGGGCGCGGGGTCCGGGCCGGCCGGTTCCGCGGTGGCGGGGGAGACGGCGACGACCGCGGCCAGCGCCGCGGTGCCCAGGGTACGCGCGACTCTGCCTGACACGACATCACCTCCGGTGACAGGGGCGGTGCCGATAAATCGGACTACCCCACAAATGCTCGGATCTCGTCCATCCGGTCACTCGGTGTCAGGCGAAGCAAGGACCGTCCGGTGTGGCGCCCCGGGCACCCTCCGAACGGCGGACGGCCGCACGGCCGCCGCGCGTCACTCCACGGGGAAGGCGTAGAAGGCCCGGTCCCGCTGCACGACCGCCGTCCGCCCGGCGGCCAGCACCCGGTACGGCACGCCGACCGTGGCGCCCGCGGGGTCCTGCACGCCGATGTCCTGGAACTTCCACAGCCGCCGCCCGTCGGCCGCCGCGAACGCGGTCACCTGGGTGGGGTCCGCGGCGAGCAGGGTCTTCCCCCCGCCGCTGAGGGCGAGGGCGGGAGCGTTGCCGCCGAGCGGTACCTCCGTGGACCGCCGCCAGAGCACCTTGCCGGTGGCCCGCTCGACCGTGCCGACCTCCTGGTTGCGGTTCGTCGTGTGGAGCAGCTCTCCGGCCCGAACCGGAGTGCCGAACACGGACGCGGCGGTGCCGTTCAGCGTCCACACCGGCTTCCCGGTGGCCGTGTCGAAGGCCTGCAGATCGTCGCCCACCGCGCCGTACAGCCGGCCCGCCTCGTCGCCGAGCGCGGCCCCGGCCGGCGTGAGCGCGCCGAACTGCCGGTTCCACAGCAGCTTGCCGGTGGCGCTGTCGAAGCAGCGGAAGAAGGCCTTGCCCTTCCCGGCCGTGACATCGGCGGGGGTGAGCGTCGTGGCGTCCTGGCGCACGAGGATGTCGGCCTTCCGGACGGCCGTGAGGCGGTAGGCGGGGGTGCCGGGGGCCCGGCCCGGGGGGACGGCCACGCGCCACAGCTCCTTGCGCGCCACGATGTCGTACGCGAAGAAGTACGCCTTCGCGACCTGCGTGTCCTTGCCCGGCCTCTTGCCCTTCCTCGGCTTCGGCGCCTTCACGGTGACGGTGTGCGAGCCGGTGAACCAGACGACGGACCCGGACCGGCCGGTGAGCGTGGCCACCCGCATGCCCGGTACGCCGGTGAACTGGTCCACGAACCGGACCCGGTGCTCGACCGTCCCCTTCCTGGGAGACAGCCAGAGGAATTCGGTCGGGCTCGCCAGGAAGCAGAGACCGTCACCCGCGGGCAGCACCGCCTGGGCCCCGGCGGCGTCCGCGCACTGCCAGACCTTCCGCCCGGTCCGCAGATCGACGCCGGTGGCCCCGGCCGCGGTGGTCAGCACCAGCAGCTCGTCCTGCCAGATGCCGGAGGTGAGCGGGGCGGGCTCGGCGGCCGGATGCGTGTACGTCCACCGGGGCTCCGGTGCCCGGCCGGGGACGGTCGCGCGGGGTTCCGGCGTGGACTTGTCGTCGGAGGCGGCGGCGGAGTCGTCGGACCCGAGGGCGAACACGACGCCCCCGCCGACGACCAGCCCGGCCGCACCCGCGGCCACGGCGGTGAGCAGGGCCCGTCGGCCGGGGTCGGCGGGGGCCCGGGTGGCGGGCGCGGGGGGCCCGGCCGGCGAGGGAGCCGGCGCGGGCAGGGCGAGCGCGGCGGGAGCGGCCGGGTACGCGTAGGAGGGGTAGGGCTGGGCGGGCGCGAGTGCCATGGGCACCCCGGGCGCGGGGGACCGCGGGGGGAGGGCGCCGGTCGGTTCGCGGGGGACGGCGAGCTGGGTCGTCGCCCGGTCGGTGTCCGGGGCGCGCGGGCCGGTGCGCAGGAATCGGGTGGTGCCGCTGTCCGCGCCGGGGCCTTCCTGGGCCCCAGGTGCAGGTTCCGGCTCCGACGCCGTGGCGCGGGAAGCCGTGGCCGCCCGGGCCGGTTCGTCGGCGGCCGGGGTGGCTTCCTCCGGGACGGCGTCCGACGGCCGCAGGTCCGGACGGGCGTCCTCAGGCTCCGCGTCGGCCGGTGGTCCGGGGGCCGGTAGCTCGTCCGCCGGGACCTCCAGCGCCCGTGCCCGTACCGCCTGGTCCATGACCGCCGCCGACAGCGCGTCCGGGAGCCAGCCGCCCTTGGCGAGACCCGCGGCCCCCTCCAGCGCCAGCTCCGCCGCGACCGACCCCGCGCTCGGCCGGACGGCCGGATCCTTCGCCAGGCAGCCCGCGATCAGCGCACGCAACTCATCGGGTACGGAGTCCAGTTCGGCCGAGGCGTGCGCGATCCGCTCGGCCGCCTCGTCCGCCGGCCCGTCCGCGAGCGGGGTCGTCCCGGTCGCCGCGTACGCCAGCAGCAGTCCCAGGACGAAGAGATCGGACGCGGGACCCACGTCCTCGCCCTCGACCTGTTCGGGCGTCAGGTAACCCAGCCGCACGGACAGCTGCCCGCCCGGTCTGGCCTCCGCCGAGGCGGCGGCACCCAGCGGTCCGAACGCCGTCAGTCGGGGCCCGTCCTCGGCCAGCAGCACCGTCCCCGGCGCCAGCCCCTGGAGAACGGCCCCGGTGGCGTGCACCCGGGAAAGGGTCTCGGCGAGGCCCGCGCCCAGTATCCGCACGGCACGCTCGGGGAGAGGACCGGTGAGGGCGATCGCCTCGGCCAGCGTCAGGGCGGGCACATAAGCCGCCGCGGTCCACACCTCGTCGTCGTCCGGCGTGGTGAGCGGCGGCTGCACCCAGCCTCCCGACAGCCGCTCGGCGCTCAGGACCTCCGCCCGGAACCGCCGGCGGAACGCGGGCACGGCGGCGAGGGCGGGCCGCGCGGCCGTCACCACGGCCAGGTCGCCACCGTCCTCGTCCCTGGCCAGGTACTGCACCGCGCTCGCGGTCTCACGAAAGCGTGCCAGCACGGTGTACGGGCCGAAGTGGCGTGGATCGTCCTGACGCAGCGCCTCCATGGCGCACCCCCCTTGTGACCGTCCCTCGGCACCTGACCGCCGATCCTAGAGGGTGCGGTGCTTCGGGGCCGTACGCCGCTCAGGCGCCGCCGCGCGGCTTCGTCCAGGGCCACTTGAGCGTGCGGCGCTCACGGCCGGTGGGGACGTACTCGTACACCCAGCCGCGCTGCAGCCCCAGCCTCTTCGTGTAGCCGGCCGGGGCGCGCCGGTAGGCGTGCACCGTGGCGGGGCCGCCGTCGGCGTCCGGCACCGGGACCTCGTACCACTTGGGCGGATGCCCGGTCGGGCCGAGGAGCACGGGCAGGACCCGGCCGTCGAGGGGGCCGCCGGAGAAGGGGGTGTTCTCGCTTTTCACCACGTCAGTCTGACCCAGGCGGACGGCGGACCGCCGTGCGGCTCCGCGCACCCGGCCTACGGGTTCAGCAGCTGTGCCACCGGGACCACCAGCGCCGCCAGCCGGCCGACGGGGCCGTCGGCGGTCTCCAGGTCCACCAGCTCCGCCATCACGGACGCCGTCTCCTCGTCCGAGGCGGCGGTCGCCGCGAGCAGGGCGATCAGATGGTCGACCAGCCAGCCGCGCAGGTCGGGCACCGGAGGCTGCTTCTCCTCGTCCAGCCAGATCAGCGAAGCCGCCTCGACCGCGGCGATCCAGGTGCGCACCATCATCCGCAGCCGTGGCCCCGCGGGCGCCTGGCCCGGCCCGGAGCCCCTGCCCAGGTGCAGCAGGATCTGCTCGGCCGCCGCCCGGCGCACCCCGTCCACGATCGTGGACGTACGCGAGGTCTCGGCGACACTGCCACCACGCAGCAGCGCGCTGAATCCGGCGTCGTGCTCGTCGACGAAGCCCAGATAGCGGTCCAGGACCCGGCTCACCCGCTCGGTGGGCGGGCCGGCCATCGGCTCGGCGAAGCAGAGCGTCAGCTCCTCGGCGGCCGAGCCGAGGGCGGCCTCGTACAACTGCTGCCGGCCGCCCGGGAAGTACCGGTAGACCAGCGGCCTGGAGACGCCGGCCACGACCGCCACCTCGTCGATCGACACGTCGTCCGGCGCCCGGTGGGCGAAGAGGGTGAGCGCCGCGCCGAGGAGTTGCGCGCGGCGCTCCTCGACGCCGAGCCGTCGGTAGGCGCGGGCGGGAGGTGCTGCGGGGACGGAGGTCATACTCCGAAGCCTAAGACCGGCCGGGGCGCGAGGTGGGGTGTCCCGGGGTCCGCCGCGCATCCCCAGGGGTCCGCCGCGCACCCCCTGGGGGGCCGGGGGCTCCGTCATACCCCGCTCCTCCGCCCCGCGTCCGACCCCGTCCCGCGCCCGTTCCGCACCCGGTCCCCCTGTCCGACGGACCGATTCCCGTCACCTGTACGGGGGGCCGGCTCAGGCCAGCAGGCCCGAACGCCGCCACAGCCTGCGCCCGACACCGTTCAGCACCCCGATGTCGTCGAAGAAGTCCGTCAGCCGCTTGGAGCCCGACTGCATGACCTCGGTCCGGTGGCCGCTCGCCTTCACCTGGGCCACGGCCTCCCGGCGGTCCAGGCCGACGTTCTCGTACACCTGCGGGTTGACGAAGCAGACGGAGAAGACGCGTGCCGCCTCCCCGCAGCTCAGCCTGGTCAGTTCGCGTTCCCAGGCGGGCGCGGTCACCATCTGGCGGCGCAGCTCCTCGCGGGCGTAGCGGACGTGCCGGGCCTCCTCGACGACGTGGATGCGGGTCACGCCGCGGACGAGGCCCTGGACGCGCTCGTCGGGGAAGGTGAGCCGCTGCATCCAGTCCAGGATCTCCTCGCCGAGCAGGGTCGCGGCGAAGGAACCCGGGGTGGTGGAGACCGTCTTCAGAACCCTCGCCAGATTGTGGTAGACCCGCGGGACCGGGTAGGTGGGCGCACCGCCCCAGAGGATCATGCGGCCGAACATCATCGAGTGCCGGCACTCGTCCGCTATCTCCGTGAGGGCGTAGCGGACGTGGTTGCTGGTCACGGGCTTGTCGTAGATGTGCCTGACCAGCAACTGCATCAGGATGATCTCGAACCAGATGCCGAGCGAGGCCAGCGACGCGGCCTCGTGCCGGGCCAGGTCCATCCGCTGCTCCTCGGACATCTTCCGCCACAGCGGGGTGTCGTAGAGGGAGACGAGCTCGGGCGGCCAGAACCACTTGCCCTCCTCGACGGCCGAATCCCAGTCGAGCTCGGTGTCGGGGTCGAAGGAGTGCTTGGCCGAGGATTCGAGCAGGCGCGCGGCGATCTGCTCGCGGTCCCTGAGCGGGCCGAGCGCGTCACGCAGCACCTGGACATCCTCTTCGGACACTGTCGTCATGGCTGAAGGCACCTCGCACATGGGTTACCGGCGGTCATGCTTTATGAGACTGCCTGTCAGCAAGGCCGTCAATCCCCTGTGCGCGACTTGTTGACTGCGCGTCTACCAACGTGTGAACCTGCCAACTGGAGTCAGCACCACGGAACTTACGATCCTCGCCAGGCGAAGGAGCTGTCCGTGTCGACACACGACCTCTACATCACCGCCCCCCAAGCCCCGACGTGGCAGGTTCCCGCCACCGGTGCGGCCCGGTTCAGCTGGGACTACGACGACGGCCGCGAACGCCTCCTCGCCCTCTACCAGAAGGGCAAGGACAAGCAGTGGGACGGCGACAAGCGCATCGACTGGAGCCTGGAGGTCGACCCCACCGACCCGCTGGGGACGCCGGACGAGGCCCTCACGCTCTACGGCACCCGGCACTGGGCGAAGATGACCGAGCGGGACCGGGGCGAGCTGCGCAAGCACTACACCTCCTGGCAGTTCAGCCAGTTCCTGCACGGCGAACAGGGCGCGATGGTCTGCGCGGCCCGCATCGTGGAGTCCGTCCCCGACCTGGACGCGAAGTTCTACTCCGCGACGCAGACCATGGACGAGGCCCGGCACGCGGAGGTCTACGGGCGCTTCCTGCACGAGAAGATCGGGATGCTGTACCCGATCAACGACAACCTCCAGGGCCTGCTCGGCGACACCCTGCGCGACTCCCGCTGGGACATGCCCTACCTCGGCATGCAGGTCCTCGTCGAGGGTCTGGCGCTCGCCGCGTTCGGCATGATCCGCGACACGACGACCAAGCCGCTGCCGAAGCAGATCCTCACGTACGTCATGCAGGACGAGGCCCGGCACGTGGCCTTCGGCCGGATGGCGCTGCGCGACTACTACAAGCAGCTCGGTGAAGCGGAACTGCGCGAACGCGAGGAGTTCGTGATCGAGGGCTGCTACCTGATGCGCGACCGGCTCAGCGGCGTCGAGGTGCTGGAGAACTTCGGCATCGGCAAGCAGGAGGCGAAGGAGCTCTCCGAGCACTCGGAGTTCCTGCAGCTGTTCCGCAAGCTGCTGTTCAGCCGCATCGTGCCGTGCGTCAAGGACATCGGCCTGTGGGGCGAGCGCCTGCAGAAGGCGTACGTCGACATGGGCGTCCTCGAACTCGGCGACTCCAGCCTGGACCTGCTGATGGCCCAGGACGAGGAGCTGGCCGAACAGCTGGACCGGGACCGGTTCGCGGAGGAGGAGCAGGCACGGGTGGCGGAGGTCGCGGACGCGATCGCGGAGGGCGGCGCGGACGGCTGACCCGTGGCCGCCCGCCGCACGGCAGTCGGCTCCGGCTAGTTCTCGTCCGGGAGTCCGACGGTTTCGCCGTTCGCGTCGAGGGTCCGGGTCATCCAGTAGGTGTCCCACTTGTCGCCCACGTGCTCGGGAACCTTGCCCTCCGGGTAGCGGGCGTACCCCTTGGGCGGCTCCTCGCCGTCGGGCACGCACGCCCTTCCGCCGCTGCCCACGAACAGGACCGGGTATTCGCCGCCTCCGCACATGGCCTCCTGCATGGAGCAGGCGCCGGTGAGCAGGGCGAGGGTGGCGGTGGCCAGGGCGAGCCCGAGCGTGGTGCGGGACGGGGTGCGGAGTCGGTTCGCCGTGCGCATGGTCGGGCTCCCTCTGGTGTGTGGCTGACGGGGTCCAGCCTGCCGTGACGGGGGGCGCGGTTCGTGAGCACGCGTACTCATATCGGGTGTACGTACCGGGCGCCGGGGATGAGGATGGAGGGCATGAACCCTCCTTCCGGCAAAGGTGATTCGGCTGCGGCCCGCCGCAGTCTCGAAGCGCTCGCCCTCGGTGACGCGTTCGGCGAGCGGTGGTTCCCGCTCTTCCGTCCGCCCCGGCAGGCGTACAACGAGGTCCGGGCACGCCGGACCCCGCACGAGCCCGTCTGGCACTGGACCGACGACACGGCGCTCGCCCGTGCCCTGGAGCGGGTCCTCGACGAGTGCGGGGAGGTCGACCAGGACCGGCTGGCCCTGTACTTCGCCCTGGCCTTCGACGCGGACCGGGCCCGCGGGTTCGGGCACGGCATGCACATGCTGCTGCCGGAGCTGCTGACGGCACCCGCCGACTGGCGCACCCTGGCCCCCGGACTGTTCGAGGGCGGCAGCCTGGGCAACGGGGCCGCGATGCGCGTCGCGCCCCTCGGAGCCCGCTTCCACGAGGACGTCGACCGTGCCGCCGAGCAGGCGGTGCTGTCGGCGGAGGTCACCCACGCCCATCCGGAGGGGATCGCGGGCGCGGTGGCGGTCGCGGTCGCCGCGGCCCTGTCCGTGCGCGGCGAGTTCACGCTGGCCGCGGTCGCCGAGCGCACCCCCGGAGGACTCGTGCGGGAAGGGCTTCTGCGGGCCGTGGAGGTGCCGTTCGCCACGGAGCCGTGGAAGGCGGCCGACCTCCTGGGCAACGGGCAGCGCATCCGGGCCGACGACACGGTGCCCTTCGCGCTGTGGACCGCCGCCCGGCACCCCGGTGACCTGGAGTCGGCGCTCTGGACGACGGCCGAGGGCTTCGGCGACGTGGACACGACCTGCGCGATCACGGGGGGAGTGGTCGGAGCGGTCACCGGGGTGGACGGGGTGCCGGCCGAGTGGCGTCAGCGGCGGGAGCCGCTGGGCTGACGGGGCGTACCTTCGACCTCGTACCGATCGCCGACGCGTCGAATGCGCGTTCACTCCGGTGACGTAACGTGAGCGCATGACCATGCCGCCGCAGCCGCCCCAAGGCCCGTACGGGCCCCCTCAGCCCCAGCAGAACCCGTACGGGCAGCAGCCTCCCGGCAGCCCCTACCCGCAGCAACCGCCCGCGTACGGCCACCCGCAGCAGACGCCGGCCTACGGTTACCCGGCGCAACCGCCCCAGGGGCCGCCCGGCGCGTGGGGGCAGCCGGGGGCGCAGGCCGGTTGGCCGCAGCAGCCGCAGCCGCCGCGGAGGAAGCGCACCGGGCTCGTCGTCGGCATCGTCGCCGGGTCGCTCGTCGGCGTCCTGGCCATCGGCTTCGGCGCCTACAAACTGATCGACGAGGGCGCGGACGCCGTGTTCCCCGAGGCCACCCACAAGCTCGTCGTGGAGAAGGCCGTGCTGGACGGGGAGTTCACCCTCAACAAGGACGAGTCGGACACCGAGGGCAAGAAGATCGAGGACACCCCCGACCCGAGCATCCGGGACGGCAAGGCCGTCGTCGCCCAGTACGGCTCGGAGGAGAACGGCATGCTCGTGATCTCCGGCATGTACGGGCGGCTCTCCAGCCCGGAGCTCATGCGGAGCAAGATGATGGAGGGGGCGGCCGAGGCGGAGGGCTCGACGGTCCCCGTGCCCCCGAAGGAGTTCAAGCCCGCGGGGTACGACATCACGGTGGAGTGCCAGGTCGTGCAGTCCAAGGAGATCGGCCTGACCACCAACTCGCCGATGTGCGCGTGGAGCGACGGGAACACCGCCGGCATGGTCGCCGTGCTCCGGCCTGACGACCTCGTCAAGGACGCCAGGTCGCTCGACCTGGCGAAGACCGCCGAGGAGACCGCCAAGGTCCGCTCGGAGATCCGCAAGCCGATCGGCTGAGGCGCGGCGGTGGCAGGACGCGCTCCACCGCCGCCGCCGTGCCCAGCAGCTCCGCTTCCGTCCCCCGGTCGGTGACCAGCTGCAGGCCGGCCGGGCAGCCGTCCGGGGTGAATCCGGCCGGCACGCTCGCCGCGGGGTGGCCACTGAGGTTGAACGCCCAGGTGAGGGCCGTCGAGTAGACGTCCCCCGGGCCCTCGTGACCGTGCGGCGTGTTGGGCGTGACCGGGCTGAGGAGCAGGGGCGTCCGGGCGAAGAAGGCGTCGAGGGTCCGGTCGTTGGCGGCGCGGAGCGCCCGGGTGGCGTGGGTCGGTGACCCCCCGCGCACCGCGAGCCACGCCTGCGCCGGGTCGAGCAGCGTGACGGGGTCGCCGACGAGACGGATCACCCCGGCGGCGGCCAGCCGGTCCACGGCGGCCCGTGTCACCTCCGCCACGTCCGGGTCGACTGACGCGAAGCCCAGGTCCGGGCTGTAGGCCGCCGGGACCGGTAGCCGGGCCGGCCGGGGCGCGTACCCGTCCAGCACATGGCACAGATACGTCTGTGCCCGCGCCGCCGAACTCGCGAGCACGCCCGGGGAGGCGAGGCCCGTGCGGTCCGGGGAGGGCAGCAGGCCCGTCGTCGTCCTCAGGCCGAACACGCCGCACCAGGCCGCCGGGATCCGCACCGATCCCGCCCCGTCGCTGCCCGTCGCCAGCTCCACCATGCCCGCCGCGACCGCCACCGCGGAGCCGGCCGACGAGCCACCCGGAGTGCGGTCGGCCCGCCAGGGGTTGACCGTACGGCCGTGCGCGCCCTGACCCCAGGTCTGCCAGTGGGTGCCGGGCCCGGGGACGGACGTGGCGCCGACCGGCACTGCACCGGCGGCGACCAGGCGGCGGGCCGCGTACGAGCCCAGGCCCGTGCGGCCCTTCACCGCGAACGGCAGCCCGGCGAGCGGGAGGTCCAGGGCGGCCCGTTCCCGGGCGGACGCCTCCTCGTGCCAGACCTCCGTGAACGCGTGCAGCGCCGGGTCCAGTTCGTCGATCCGGGCCAGGGCCGCCGTCACCGCTGAGGTCATGCGACCAGTCTGGGCCTTCCGGTGCCTCCGTCACCACGGAGTCGCGGAGCCGCGGAGTCGCGGAGCCGCGGAGTCACGGTCGGTTCCGGCTCTCCAGCGCCGCCTCCATCACGGCCCGCGCGATCGGCGCCGCGCTGCCCCCGCCGCTGATGTCGGCCCGGTTCGCCGAGGCGTCCTCCACGACCACGGCCACCGCGACCGCCGGCCGCCCCGAGTCCGGATCCTGCGCCCAGGAGATGAACCAGGCGTAGGGCGTACCGGAGTTGTCGACGCCGTGCTGCGCGGTGCCCGTCTTGCCGCCGACCGTGACACCGTCGATCGCCGCGTTCGTGCCCGTGCCGTTCTCCACGACGTCCACCATCATCCGCTGCAGCTGCGTGGCCGTCGCCGGGTTCATCGCCCGGTGGTACGACTCGGTTCCCTGCTGCCGGACCGTGTGCCCGTCGTGCGTGGTCACCCGTTCCACCAGGTGGGGGCGGTTGAGCTCGCCGCCGTTCGCCACCGCCGAGGCCACCATCGCCATCTGGAGCGGGGTCGCCGTCGTGTCGAACTGTCCGATCGAGGACAGGGCCAGCTGGTCGTCGCTCATGTCCGGGTCGAAGTTGCTGCGCGCCACCCCGGAGGGGATCTTCAGGTCGTCGTCGTTGAAGCCGAACCTGCCCACCGCCTCCAGCATCCCGTCCAGCCCCACCTCCACCCCCAGGTGCGCCATCACCGTGTTGCAGGAGACCCGGATCGCCTCCGCCAACGACGCCTTCCCGCAGCCGCGCGCCTCGTCGGGGAGCGTCGTCGTGGTGCCCGGCAGGACGTACGGGGAGGGGGTGTCCGTCGCCGCGTCCGGATCGGTCACCACCCGGGCGTCCAGGGCCGCCGCGGCTGTCACGATCTTGAAGGCGGAACCGGGCGGATAGGTCTGCCGGACGGCCCGGTTGAGCATCGGCCTGCCGGCCGACCGGTTGAGCCGTGCCCAGGCGTCGGTGACCGAGGAGCCGGTGCCGGAGAGGAGGCCGGGGTCGTACGAGGGGGAGGAGACCAGCGCCAGGATCCTCCCGGTGGCCGGGTCGAGTGCCGCGACCGCACCGCGCCGGCCGGCCAGGCCCTCGTACGCGGCCCGCTGCGTCGGGTCCTCGACGGTCGTGACGACATCTCCGCCGGGCTGCCGGCCGCGGGTGAGGTCGCCCCACAGGGGGAGCGGGGCCAGGACCGGGGCGGTGCCGGACAGGATGTCGTCCTCGGCGTTCTCCAGCAGCGTGGTGCCGTACGTCTGCGAGGCGTAGCCCGTCACGGGGGCGTACAGCGGGCCGTGGCGGTAGGTGCGCTCGTAGGCGAGCTGCTCGCCGGTGTCCTTCGAACCGGTCACGGCCTCCCCGCCGACCAGGATGTTCCCGCGCGGACGGTCGTAACGGTCGATCGTGGTGCGGCGGTTGGCGGGGTTGTCGTTCAGCTCGTCGGCCTCGAAGAGCTGGACGCGGGCGGCGTTCGCCAGCAGCGCCACGAGGAGGAGCAGGCAGAAGGCGGCGGCCCGCCGGATGTAGCGGATCACGAGGCGCCTCCCGGGCGGTGGGGCTTCACCGTTCGTCCTCGACGGCCGGGGCCGGGGCGCCGGTCTCCGCCTGCTCCGGCGCCGGGGTGCGGGCCACGTCGCTGACCCGGATCAGCAGCGCCACGATGATCCAGTTGGTGACGACGGACGAGCCGCCCTGGGCCAGGAACGGCATCGCCATGCCCGTCAGCGGGATCAGCCCCATCACCCCGCCCGCGATCACGAAGACCTGGAGGGCCAGGATCGACGCCAGGCCGATCGCCAGCAGCCGCCCGAAGGGGTCCCGCAGGGCCAGGCCCGCCCGGTAGCCGCGGGCCACCAGAAGGGCGTAGAGCAGGAAGACCGCGGTGAGTCCGGCGAGGCCGAGCTCCTCGCCCGCGGTCGCCAGGATGAAGTCGGACTTGGCGGCGAAGCCGATGAGGATGGAGTGGCCGAGTCCCAGTCCGGTGCCGAGCATGCCGCCCGCCGCGAAGGCGAAGAGTGACTGGGCGAGCTGGCTGGGCCCCTGGCCGGCGTGGATCGTGGCGTACGGGTCCAGCCAGTCCTCCACCCGGCTGTGCACATGGGGCTCGAACGACCCGACGACGAAGGCACCCGCGGCGGCGAGGAGCAGCCCGACCGCGATCCAGCCGGTCCGGCCGGTGGCCACGTAGAGCAGGATGACGAAGAGGCCGAAGAAGAGCAGCGAGGTACCGAGGTCCCGTTCGAGGACGAGCACGCCGACACTGACCAGCCAGATCGCGACGATCGGGCCCAGCACCCGGCCGGTGGGGAACTGGAGCTTCCAGATCCTGCGGCCGGTGTACGCGAGCGCGTTGCGGTTCGCCGCCAGGTACGCGGCGAAGAAGACGGCGAGCAGGATCTTGGCGAACTCGCCCGGCTGGAAGGAGAGTCCGCCGAACCGGATCCAGATCTTGGCCCCGTTCACGGCGGGGAAGAAGATCGGCACGATCATCAGGACCAGCGCCGTCGCGACCGAGAGGTACGCGTAGCGCTGGAGCACCCGGTGGTCGCGCAGCAGCACGACGACGGCGATGAAGAACGCGACCCCGAGCGTGGACCAGATCAGCTGCGTCGCCGCCGCCTGGTCCCTCGGCGTCTCCAGGTCGAGCCGGTAGATCAGTACCAGACCCAGACCGTTGAGGAGGACGGCGATGGGCAGCAGCAGCGGATCGGCGTAGGGGGCGCGGAAACGGACCGCGAGATGGGCGAGCAGGGCCAGGAGACCGAGACCGGCGCCGTAACCGGCGACATCGGGAGGGACGGCGTCGTTCCTCGCGAGGCCGACGGCGGCGTAGCCGTAGACGGAGATGAGCACGGCCCCGATCAGGAGCGAGAGCTCGACCCCGCGCCGCTTGGGCAGGCGTAGCTCGGGCGGGCGTGCCTCCGCCGACGTTGCGGTCATGCCCCGCAACGTAGCAAGAGGCAGGTGTTATTTCCCTTATGTCAGCTTCGTGGCATGCACCCTCAGCCCTGGTGCGGGTTCTGGCCGCCGGGCGCGTAGCCGGGCTGCTGTGCGGTGCCGTACGGATTGCCGTCCTGCCCCGCGTGGGCCTGCGCGAGCAGCTGGTCGGCCTGCTCCTTGGGTATCTGCCGTTCGCCGCCGCAGAACGTGCACTGCGTCGCGTACTTCGTGGAGAACGGGAACAGGGGGACGAAGAACAGCGTGAACTTCGTGACCCGCTTGCGCAGCGTGTGCGCGGCCGGGTTGCCGCACCAGCCGCAGACCATCGTGAGGACGGCCAGCTGCTGGAGGTAGCCCCGCGTACCGAAAATGATCATGATGTGGTTCCTTCACCCGTCGTGTCGGGAAGTGCCCGCCGGCAGAGAGCCAGCAGTTTCTCGTCCTCATAAGTGTCGTGACTGCCGTAGCCGCCGTCCATCGCGTTGTGGCGACGCACGGAGAGGAGCTCGGCACGCAGCACCTGCGCGGCCTCCGCCCCCGCACCGGCCGTACCCATCCGCACCAGGCATTCCGCGACGCGGACCCTGACGTGGCGGTTCTTCTCCCAGGCCGAGAGGAGCACCGGAACCGTCCCGCCGGTCTGCCCGGTGACCTCCCACAGCGCGATCGCCGCGTCCACCCGGAGCCACAGCTCGTCGTGCCCCAGCAGGGCGCGCAGCCGGGGCGCGGCCACCGCCGCCCGCTCCCCGAGCCCGCCCAGCGCGCTCGCCGCCGCCCGGCAGTCGTGCACCTGATCCGTCAGCAGGCCCTCGATCAGCACCGGCAGCACCGCGTCGGCGTCCCCGTCTATGGCCCACAGGGCCTCGGCCGCCTCCGTCGCCGTGGCCGTGCCCGGACGCCGGATCAGCGTCCGCAGCTCGGGCACGGCGCACCGGGCCGCGGGCCCGAACGACCCCAGCGCGCGCAGCGCCGCCGACCGCAGCCACTCGCCCCGGTACTCGGGTGCCCCCCGCAGCACCCGCAGCACCTCCGGCGCGGCCTCGCCCGCGCGCAGCGCCGTCAGCCCGGCGAGCAGCGGACTCGCCCGGTCGTACGCGCCCTCGTCCAGACCGACCTCGCCGAGCCTGCGCCGCAGCGTCCCGGCGAGCGGGACGGCCGTGCCGCCGAGATACCCGATCGCGAAACCCACGTCGTGCGGCACCTCGGGCCGCTCCAGCGCCGCAGCCAGCGCGGGCAGCACCCGGACGTCGCCCAGCCTGGCCAGCGCCTTCACCGAGGAACCCAGCCCCGGCGGACCGCTGGCCCACTCCCGCACCCAGCCGCCGGGATCGGCGGCCACCCGGTCGGCCAGGGCGTCCGCGGCCGGTGCGGCCAGGCCGAACAGCTCCTCCAGCACGTGCGAGGCGGCCTCCGCCAGCCGCTGTTCCGGATCCGTGAGCTGGGCACCGACCAGCCGCACCAGCCCGTCGTACGAGCCGCGCCAGGCCCGTATCAGCCCGCCGCTCATCCGTACGGCGTCGACGCGCTGCCAGGGGTCGGGGCTGAGCAGCTGGTCCGTGAGCAGTGCCGTACGGTCCTCCACGCGGTCGTCCAGGCCGACGTGCAGTGTCCGCAGCAGATCGGCGGCCCAGGGCGTGCTGCGCCCCACGGACTCCTCGGCGGACAGCGCCCGCAGCTGCCCCACCAGGGTCGGCGCGGCGGTCCGCTCCGCCACCGGCGCCTCGGGGCCCGGCGCCTCCACGGGCTGCGGATCCGGCCGGGCGGGACCGGAGCGCAGCTCCCTCAGGAGCCCCGCCACCACCTGGACGACATCGCCGGGCAGGGCGTCCGGGGCGCACCGCGCGAGCTGGGCGAGGGCCGCGAGGCGCAGCCCCGGCGCGTACGCCTCCGCGGCGAGCCGGCTCAGCCAGTCCGCCGCCTGCCCGGCCAGCGGGCGGTGGCGCAGCGCGACCCGTCCAGCGGCCTCGACGAGTGCCAGCCGCACCTCGTCGTCCGCCTCCACCGGCAGGCGCTCCCGCAGCAGGGCCAGCACCCTGACCGGATGGCTGTGCAGCGTGGCGAGTGCCAGCGGCGCCGCCAGCCGTACGCCCGGGTCCTCGTCGGCGATCAGCTCGAAGAACACCCCGGCGCCCGCGGTGACGGCGGCCGCCGCCATCGCGTAGTTCGCGGCACCCTCGATCTCGTCCTCGTCCAGCTCGTCCTCGTCGTCCTCGTCCAGGTCGATCCCGCCGATGCTGGTCAGCAGCTCCACGACGGAGCCGCGGTCCTGGATGCCCGGGTCCACGACCAGCTCGAAGAGGAACGGGATGCAGGCGAGCGTGCACGCGTACACGTCGCCCTGGTGGTGCACCGCGCCGTACATCCCGTCGAGCGCGCTCTCGCGCTCCGCCGCGTCGGCGGAGGCGAGTCCGTGCAGGAGTCCCGGCACATCGTCGGCCGGCCCGTAGGCATGCTCCATCGAGGCCCAGTCGACCTCGTCGATCCCCGCGAACACGCCCATCCCCTCCCCGTGTCGTCTTCTGCTCCGAACCCGGTCGATACCGTGCTCATGAAGCAGCGTCTGCGCAGAGTGTGCACCACGGTCAGGACAATCCACCGTCCACTTGTGGCCTTTCCTGCTCTTCGGCGGCACAGCTGTGGGCCGGCTGTGTTCCCGCTGTCCGATTCATCCGGCGGGGAGCGGGTGCGCCTGCCCGGGATCGTTCAGCGGACCGAGCAGGTCCCCGTGCCCGGCGATCCGGTCCGCCATGTCACCGGCGAGGAAGACCAGCTCCGAAGGTGCCCCGCAGGCCTCGATCTCGTCCCAGGTGACCGGCGCGGAGACGGCCGGGCTGCCCTTCGCGCGCAGCGTGTACGGGGCGGCGGTCGTCTTCGCCGCGGCGTTCTGGCTGAAATCGACGAACACCTTCCCGGGGCGCAGGGCCCGCGTCATCCGGTACACGGCCAGGTCAGGCAGCGCGCCGTGGGCCTCGACGGCCAGCGCCTTCGCGTACGCCGTCACCTCCTCGGACGGGCTGGGCTCCAGCGGGACGAGCAGGTGCAGGCCCTTGGACCCGGAGGTCTTCCCGTACGCGGAGAGCCCGTCGGCGGCCAGCCGCCCGCGCAGCCAGCGGGCCACCGCACAGCACTCCACGATGCTCGCGGGCGGCCCGGGATCCAGGTCGAACACCAGCCGGTCCGCGACCGCGGGCGTGTCCTGCCGCCACTGATGGGTGTGGAACTCCACCACCAGGTTCGCCGCCCACATCAGCGAGGGCAGGTCCTGCACGAGCACCTGGCGGGCCTCCGGCTCGTCATGGCGGGGCACCGGGGCCGTCCGCACCCAGTCGGGTGTACCGGGCGGCGGATTCTTGGTGAAGAAGCGCAGCCCCTCCGGGCCGTCCGGGTACCGGAGGAAGGACAGCGGACGGTCGCGCAGGTGCGGAAGCATCACGGCCGCCGCCGTGGCCGCGTAGTAGTGCAGCACCTCGCCCTTGGTGGTGCCGGTCGCCGGGTACAGCACCTTGTCCAGGTTGCTGAGCGCCAGGCGTCGCCCCTCCACCTCTGTGATCGGCGTCATACGATAAGAATCACATGAAATCGTACGTATGAGTGCCTTGCGGGCGTAAGGGGTGAACGGTGAGGTCCATCTGGAACGGAGCCATCTCGTTCGGGCTGGTCAGCATCCCGGTGAAGCTGATGAACGCCACCGAGAACCACTCGATCTCCTTCCGGCAGATCCACCTCGCCGACGGTGGCCGGATCCGGTACCGCAAGGTCTGCGAACTCGACGAGCAGGAGGTCACGTCCGCCGAGACCGGCAAGGCGTTCGAGGACACGGACGGCACGGTCATCCCGGTGACGGACGAGGATCTCGCCTCGCTCCCGCTGCCCACGGCCAAGACGATCGAGATCGAGGGCTTCGTGCCCGCCTCCGCGATCGACCCGCTCCAGCTGGACTCGGCCTACTACCTTTCGGCCAACGGGGTCCCGGCGTCCAAGCCGTACGCCCTGCTGCGCGAGGCGTTGAGGCGCAGCGAGAAGGTGGCCGTCGCCAAGTACGCGCTGCGCGGGCGGGAGCGGCTCGGCATGCTGCGGGTGGTCGACGACGTCATCGCGATGCACGGCCTGCTGTGGCCGGACGAGATCCGCGCCCCGGAAGGGGTCGCCCCGGACTCCGGCGTGAAGGTCCGCGACGCCGAACTCGATCTGGCCGACGCCCTGATGAACACCCTCGGCGAGGCCGACCTGGACACCCTTCACGACGACTACCGCGAGGCGGTCGAGGAACTCGTCGCGGCGAAGGCCGCGGGGGAGAGCGTGGAGGCGGAGGAGGACGCGGGCGAGGGCGGCGGCCAGGTCATCGACCTCATGGCGGCGTTGGAGAACAGCGTGCGGGCGGCGAAGGAGTCCCAGGGGGAGGGCGGCGGGGGCGGGATGGCGGAGGTGCACCCCATCGAGTCCGGCCGGGGCGGGGGTACGAAGAAGGCGGGGGCGGAGGCGAAGCGCACGTCCGGGAAGCGGGCGGCCTCGAAGCGGGCGGCGCCGAAGAAGGAGGCGGCCGGCACGAAGTCGGCACCGGAGAAGTCGGCGGCGAGGAAGAGCGCGTCGAGGACGACGGCGGCGAAGAAGACCGCGCCCCGGAAGTCGGCTGCGAAGAAGACGGCGGCCACGAAGTCCACGACGAAGAGCACGGCGAAAGGCACGACGAAGAACACGGCGAAAGGCACGACGAAGACCGCTGCGAAGAAGTCGGCCCCGGCCGCGCGGAAGCGCACCTCGGCCTGAGGCGGGGGCACTTCCCGCCCGGCACCGGCGAACCCGCGCCGTGCACGACCGGCAAAACCGGCTGCGGGCACCGGATCCATCCGTACGATCGCTCGCCGCCACCTCCTCGCTCTTCGGCACCACCCTGACCGCCGGTGTCCTCCTGTGGATGTACCGGTCACCTGTGGATGTACCGGCCACCTGTTGTCCGGGGGCGGCGACGGCGGACCCACGCCCGGCGCGAGCGCGCCCTCCCTCGGACACGGGACGGCATCGCGGCCGGCACCCGGGTCTCCGACCTCACGCCGCAGGGCGAGCACGCCTCGGCCCCAGGCGCCGCTGAAGGCCGACGCCGAGCCCGTACAACCGCTTCACCTGCCGCGAGGGCCGTGCCGCGGGCCAGGAGGCGGGCGGCAGGCCGACGTCGAGCGATGTCCCGGTCGTCGACCTGACGAAGGCCGACCGGGACATCGCCCCTGACCGCCGTCGAGACCACCCTCGACGTCCCCGGCCCGGAGAGCCGGTAGGCGGGCGTCGTCCCGGCGCCCCTCCAACGACGACCGGCCGCGGCCCTCACCGCCGGAACGACGTGGGCTTCAGCAGGTCCGACAGGGGCGGGAGGTCCAGGCCGTACTTGTCGCGCTCGATGAGGTAGGTGCAACTCGTGTACGAATAGCCGGGCTTGACGCTGGAACCGGACGCGTAGCTGTCCACGTCCGACGTCGCTCCCGTGCCGTGCTTGTAGAGGAAGTGGTACTCGCCCGCCGGGAGCCGCAGCCGCGCCTTCGGGTACGACGTGCCGTTCGCCTTGCACGCGCGTGAGGCGCCGGCGGACTCGCCGCTGTAGCGCTCACAACTCCCGCAGGCCTTCAGCGTCACCGTGCCGGTGACCGGCCCGGTGTAGAGCACCTCGACCTCGTTCGGCGCGTCGTTGCTGATGACGAGCTCCATACGGACACCGCCGGGCCTGCCGCTCCCGGGCAGCCGCTTGCCGGCCGAGGGCCGTTCCTCGGCTATCTCGGCGGCCACTGCGATGTCACGGGCGCGCTGCCTGCGCCGGTCCTCCCCGTAGGTGTCGGCGAAGTCCGTCAGCGTCTGCCGGGCCTCGGGGAAACTCCTGTCCTCGAACTGGTCCACACCGCACGCGAACACCCCGTCACGCACCCCCGCGTCGGCCTGCTCGTCCAGCGACGGCACCGAGGTCCGGGGCAGCTCCGTCACCAGGGTGTTCATCCGGCGCAGATCCCCGGTGACGGCGCAGGGTTCCTCACCCTTCAGCGCGGCCACCCGCTCCCGTATCTTCCCGCTGACGGCCGGGCCCACCTGTCCGGCCTGCGAGGACTCGGGGAACGTACGCAGCAGCGTGCTCAGCTCCTTGCTCCCGGACGCCGTGCCCGCACCGTCCAGCCGGGAGACACCGCAGGCGTACAGCGACTCGGCGAGCGGGGCGTCGGGGCGGTCGGCGAGGTCGCCCAGCAGCTCGTGGTCCACGCTGTCGGGCACCGTCCGCAGATAGGTCAGGGGCTCGACGGCCGCGCAGTGCTTCTTCTCGGTGTACGGCGAGGAGACGGTGTCGTAGAAAGCGTCCAGGCGTGCGGGTACGAGCGCGGCGGCGCGCGAACCCGGGTGGTCCTCACCCAGCTCCCGGTAGAGGGTGAGCGCGTACCGGTAGTCCGGGGCGGAGAGGGCGAACGGGTGTTTTGACGCCTTCGCGACCAGGTCGTCGCCTTCCGCCAGCCTGCCGAGCAGCTCCTGTTCGGCGGCCTCCTCACGCGCCGAGGCGTGGACCGCGGTGCCGGTCACCGGGACGGCCAGCAGCATCAGGCCGAGCACCGCGGCGAGGACCGGCCGGGGTGCCGGGCCGACGTCCGCACGCAGCGCGATCCGGGCCGCGTCCGCGGCGGCGAGGACGAGCAGGAGGAGATAGCCGGCGACGAGGGGGGCGGGCACCCCGTCCGGGTCGGCGGGCAGCGCGACGAGCAGCAGCACGGCGGTCGCGGCCCAGCTCACCGCGGCTCTGCGCCACCGGCGCACCAGGACGTGTCCGAGCCCCAGCCCGGAGAGGCCGAGCAGACCGGCGGCGACGGCACGCAGCGCGGCCCCCGGCGGGGGAGGACCGACCGTCGGCGGCCGGGCGGGCGGCGGCGGCTCCCCGTCGTGCGGAGGCGTGGGTCCGGGCGGCCGCCCCGAGCCGGATCCGGGATCGGACACACTCCACTCGTCGCGCGCGTTCATACGGCCCCCCACCGTCGCACCCTGCCAGGTGCCGGGAAACTGCCCCGATTCCTCCCCGTTCACGCGCGAGTTCCGGACATTCGCCGGAGCGCCGGACCGGCGCCCGGCCGCGCAGTAGAGTGCGAGGTGCCGCGACTGGCGCGTACCCGGCAGGGTGCTCCGTGGAAACGACCACGAGGGAGCGGCACACCCCGGTCCGCCCGGGGCGTCATCGCCGGAGGGCCGTCCGCCTGGGCATCCGGGTCCACGTCGCAGCAGTGCGACCGACCCGGGAGGAACCCGTGGCCGTACAGCAGTCCGAAGACCGCCGACCCGCCCTGACCGCAGCCGATCCGGAACTCGCCGCCCTGGTGAGCGCCGAGGAGCGGCTCCAGGCGGACACCCTGCGCCTGATCCCCAGCGAGAACTACGTGTCCGCCGCCGTCCTGGAGGCGTCCGGCACCGTCCTGCAGAACAAGTACTCCGAGGGCTACCCCGGCAAGCGCTACTACGAGGGCCAGCAGGTCATCGACCAGGTGGAGACGCTGGCCGTCGAGCGGGCCAAGGCGCTGTTCCGCATGGAACACGCCAATGTGCAGCCGTACTCCGGCTCCCCGGCCAACCTCGCCGTGTACATGGCGTTCCTGGAGCCGGGCGACGCCGTCCTCGGGATGGCGCTGCCGATGGGCGGCCACCTGACGCACGGCTGGGGCGTCTCCGCCACCGGCACGTGGTTCCGGGGCGTGGGGTACGGGGTGCGTCGTGACACCGGGCGCGTCGATCTGGACGAGGTGCGGGACCTGGCGCGCGCCGAACGGCCCAAGGTGATCTTCTGCGGCGGCACCGCGGTGCCCCGGACGATCGACTTCGCCGCCTTCGCCGAGATCGCCCACGAGGTGGGGGCGGTACTGGTGGCCGACGTCGCCCACGTCGCCGGACTGATCGCCGGGGGCGCGCACCCGTCGCCCGCGCCGTACGCCGACGTGGTGTCCACCACCACCCACAAGACCCTGCGGGGGCCACGCGGGGCGATGCTGCTGTCCCGGGCCGAGCACGCGCGGGCTGTCGACCGTGCCGTCTTCCCCGGTCTCCAGGGCGGCCCGCACAACCAGACCACGGCCGCCATCGCCGTCGCGCTCAAGGAGGCGTCGGGCCCGGAGTTCGCCGGGTACGCCCATCAGGTCGTGGCCAACGCCCGCGCCCTGGGCGAGGAGCTGGCCGCGCGCGGCTTCGACCTGGTGTCGGGCGGCACGGACAACCACCTGCTGCTGATCGACCTCACCGGGAAGGACGTGCCGGGCAAGGCCGCGGCCAAGGCCCTGGACCGGGCCGGGATCGTCGTCAACCACAACAGCGTCCCGTACGACCCCCGCAAGCCGTTCGACCCGTCCGGCATCCGCATCGGCACGCCCGCCCTGACGTCCCGGGGCATCCCCGTGTCGGAGATGCGAGCGATCGCGCAGTGGATCGATCTCGTGGTCGATGCCGCTCGTACAGGTGACGAGATCACCGTTTCCAAGGTGCGGGACGAAGTACGGACGATGATGGACGCCTATCCGGCGCCCGGCCTCCCCCTGGTCTGACCAGGACGCCGGAGCGGTCCGGGGCACATCCGCCCAGGGCTGCTCCGGAACGCCGTGCCCCTCGACTCCGCGCGCCCGCTCTGCGCCCTGTCCGGTGGCCGAACCGCCGTACAGGCTGGGGGAGCAGGACGTCGGAGCGGTGAACACGAGGGGGCACGATGCAGGATCTGAAGGTCACGTCATGGCAGCTCTTCGGGCACGACCGGCTCTATGTGAACCTGCCGGACGGCACCGCGATCGGATGGGCGGACCTGGGCAGCGGCACGATAACGGTCCTGCACCCGCGCTACCGCGACGCGGTCACCGACGCACTCGCGCGTCAGGTCCCGGACATCCCGGCCCTCGGCGAGGTCGCCCCGCCCGGAGCGCCCACCCCGCCCCTCCCTCCGTCGGCCCCCCGGATCCCGCCGCTCCGGCGCATGCGGAAGCGCGGCGCGGACCCGGGCGCGGCGGCCCGCAAGCCCGATGCGCTCCTGCTGCCCGATGCGCTCCTGGTGCCGGACGCGCTCCCCGTGTCCGACGCGCCCCCGGCCTCCGACCCGGGGCCGGACCGGCCGCGGGTCCAGGCACCCAGGCAGCGCCGGGAATCACCGGAACGGGAGCCCGCACCCGGACCCGGCCGCGCGCACGCCCCGCACCCCGGCCGGGAGCCCGTCACGGATCCGGACCGGACACGGGTCCCTGGGCAGGCACCGGCCCCGGAGCGGGAACGGGTGCGCGAGCGGGCCCCGCGACCGGAAGGGACGCGCGCGCCCGCCGCGCCGCAACCGGGCCGACGGCCCCCACTGCCCGCACTCACACCGGCGGGCGACCTCTCCTCCCGGCGGCCCGGCGCCGGGCTCCGGGAGCAGCTCGACGCGTCCGGGCCGGGGGCGCTCGTGCGCGCCGCCACCGGGGCGCTGCGGCGGCACAAGGACGCCGATCCGCGCCGCACCGCGCTGACCGGGGAACGGCGGGTCGGAGCCGAACTGAGGCGTCTGACCCGGCACGGCTGGCGGGTGCTGCACTCCGTGCCGCTCCCGGACGGCTCGGAGATCGGCCATCTGCTCATCGGGCCGGGTGGAGTGTTCGCCGTGCGGACCGAGCACCACCCGCAGACGGCCGTACGGCTCGGGGACGGGACCCTGCAGATCGGTGACGGCGCCCCGGACCCGTACGTACTGGAGGACCGTCCCGAGTCCCGGCGTGCCCAGGCCGTGCTGGAGGCGCACTGCGGCTACGCCGTGCCCGTCCAGACCGTGCTGGTGTTCGTCGGCGTCACCACCCTCGACGTACTCGCCACCCCGCCCGGGGTCCGCGTCTGCCGGGAACGCCAGGTGTCCGCCCTCGCCCCGCTGACCGGTGTGCTCACCGCCACCCAGGTGGAACGGGTCTACGACATCGCGCGCAACCGGGAGGCCTGGCTGGACGCGTGAGCCCGGGGCCGCACCGGTAGGTTCTCCGGTGCCGCCCCGGGGAGAAGAAGATGACGCTTCGCTGTGCGTCGAGGACATCCGGGCCTGCCTCGACCGGAAGCCCGGCCGCCTGCTCGGCCGACGGCCCGGCGGGCGGCCCGGCGGGCGGCGCCCGGCCCGGCGCCCGAAGCGAGCGCCTCTCCAGTGGGGCTGCAGCCACGCCCGGCAGGCTGGTGGTGACGGCGCAGCCATGAGGGCGGCCGTCCCGAAGGGAGTTGCCATGTCTCAGCCGGTCGGGACCCTCCGTCAGCAGGTCACGGGTGACCTTTACGCCGAGGTGCAGACCTTCTACGCCCAGCAGATGCGACGGGTCGACGCCCTCGACATCGAGGGGTTCGCCGACACGTTCACGGACGACGGCGAGGTCGTGCACGCGGGCGGCCAGCGGCAGAGCGGGCGGGAGGAGATGATCGCCGGGATGCGGGCCAACCTGCCCCGCTACCGGGACATCGCCGTACGGCACTGGTTCGGGCACCTGATCATCGAGCCCGACACGGCCGACGAGGACACCCTGCGCGTCTCGTACTACACGCTGGTCACGCAGACCGACCGCGAGGGAAAGGTCGCCTTCCAGCCGACGTTCACCGTGGACGACGTGCTGGTGCGCCGCGACGGCCGGCTGCTGACCCGGTCCCGGGTCATCCACCGCGACACCCCGGTCGCACCGCCCGCCTCCTGAACGTCACATCCGGTACGTGGACGAGGGGCCCTGCGC
>NZ_JBHXRD010000050.1:0-42045 GCF_042717325.1 Streptomyces sp. NPDC058637
TGCCGGTTCCGCTGGGAACCGGCACACCCGCCCGGGGGATCACATGTTCGGGAGCGGTGTCCCGTTGGCCATCTGCTGGATCGCGGTCCTGTCGGCGGCCCCGCTGTAGACGCGGACCTCGTCGATGGCGCCCGCGAAGTACTCGCTGCCGCCGCCGAGTGCCGAACGGCCCACCTGCAGCGCCCCGGTGGCACCCCAGAGGGTGTCGTCGGTGCCGTGCGCGATGTCGGCGAGCTGACCGGCCACGTACAGCCGGATCTCGTTGGCGAACGCGTCGTAGACCACGGCTAGGTGCTGACCGGCCATGTCGGTGTCCGGGAGCGTCTGGTCGTCGGTGAAGGTCTTCACCGGCGCTGTCGCCGAGTCGGCCTCGGCGACAGCCAGTTCCCACGTCGAGGAGGACTCCGCGTCGGCGGCGGGCCGGTAGCGGACCGCGAGCCGGTTGGCGGCCTGGCCGGGCAGCGACAGCACCGTCTGCGGCACGGTCGCGTCCAGCGTGGTGAGCTGCACGCGGGCCGTCGCGGTGAAGCTGGCCGCGCCGGTGACGGGAGCGGTGGCCGTGGACGCGTAGTCCCCGTCACCGTCGAGCACCAGGTGGCCCGCGCCGACCATCGGGTACGGACCCTCGAAGTACGGGTCGTCCGTGGGCGCGTTGTAGATCGAGGCGTTGCCCGCGAGGGTCAGCTTCTGACCGGTGCCCGTGTCCGTGGAGGCTCCCGCGGCGGCCGAGTCGAGCTGCCAGTAGTTCATACGGGTCGGCTTGACCGTCATCATCTCCGCCACCTGGGCGGCGGGCAGGACGCGGTCGAAGACGCGAACCTCGGCGAGGTCACCGGAGAAGTTGTCCCGGTAGCCGCTCTTGGCCGTGGTCCGGCCGATCTGGAGGGGCCCGTACGACTTCCACACCGAACGGCGGGAGGCGGTGCCCTTGGAGTCCTTGTTGATGTAGAGGCGCAGTTCGGACTTGGCCGCGTCGTAGACGCCGGTCAGCAGCACCCACTGGTCGGGGACGGCGCCGACGCCGGTGGCGACGGCCTTCCACTGGCCGAGGGTGTCGACGTCGGTCACCGGGACGGAGAACGCCCAGGTGCCCGCGACGTGGTCGTAGCCGAGGGTGAATCCGGGTTCGCCGGTGCCGTCCTGGCTGACGACCGCCATGTCACGCGTGGGGGTGCCGTTCGGGCGGACCCAGGCGCTGACGCTGAAGCTCTCGGAGGAGTCCAGCACCGTTTCGTTGACGTCGGCGTACGCGGCGCCGGTGCCGTCGAAGCGGGCGGCCGAGTCGGCCTTGCCGCCGGGGCCCTCCACGCCGAAGGTGACTCCGGTGCCCGTGTTCGCGGAGAACGCCCCTGTCTCGTCGTGGGCCTCGGTGCTCGACGGTTCGTCGGCGAGGTTCCACTGGCCGGCGACCGGGGTGCCCTCGGTCACGAGGAACTCGTAGTGCGCCTTGGTGCTCGGGTTCTCGGCCTTGTCGACGGCGATGACGTCGACCCAGTGGCGCCCGGCGCGGGTGGGCATCCAGCTGACGGTGGCGGATCCGCCGGGGGTGGCGGCGTTGACCGTGGTGGCCGGGGTGGCGGTGCCGTCGAACGCGTACCGGTACTTCACGACGTCGGTGTCGGGCACCGAGTCGTTCGGGTTCGGGGCGAAGGTGAAGGAGCCGTAGGTGCCGACGCCGTCGTGGTAGACGGTGTCGGAGGGGTACTGCTTGGACAGTACGTTCGGCTTGCCCGGCAGCGTCTTGTCGTACGTGAACTCGCAGCGCACGGTGTCCCCGTCGTAGCTCCAGGGGCCGTATCCGTCACCGTCGTAGGCGCGTGCGCTCCAGTAGATGACGGTGTTCTGCGGGATGGACGACTTCACCGTGTGGGTGAACTTGGTGCCGGACGTGGGTGCCAGCCAGGACGGGGTGAGGTAGGAGTAGGTCTTGGCCTCCTTGGTGACCGGGTCCGTCCAGTCCACCTTGAACTCGACCTTGACCTTGTCGGTCAGGCCGTTGCCGTGGTCGGGGTCGCTCGCCACGGCCTGCAGCTGCGGCGGCACCTCGGAGAAGGGGCGGCCGGCACCGCTGGTGCACATGCCGCCCGGGTTCTGGGAGAGCGTCGTGATCTTCCGCGGGAGGTTGTTGTAGCTGATGGACAGGTAGGCGTTGCCGCAGACCCGCTTCCACTCCGGGAGTCGGGTCTCGTCGGCGGCCCGCAGGCCCAGCGTCATGGACGACCAGCCTTCCGCCGCCGCCGTCTTGACCTCGGTGGTCAGCTCACCGGTGGCGCCCGCCTCGAAGTGCAGGTTGGCCTGGCTGGAACAGCTCGTGGGCGAGATCGCCTTGTCGACGGTGCCGATGTGGTCGGCCCAGTCGTCCGAGGTGTTGGACCAGCTGGAGGAGGAGGTGATGCTGTAGTTCTTGCCGCCGATGCGGTAGAGCCGGACCGGCTCGGCCGTCGGCGAGGCGCTGTAGATGTGCTCGACGCGCGCGGAGAACGTCGCGCCGAGGATCTGCTTGTCCTTGTAGAACGACATGGGCATCGTGAACAGCGTCCGGCGCACCCCCACGCCGTTGCAGGAGACCGGGCTGTAGTCGGTGGGGCACTTGCCCACGCCGGCGCTGCCGGAGTACTTCCAGTCCTGCTCGCTCGGCATGCCGGACATCACGCCGGTCCACGCGGTGCGCGAGGTGGTGCGCTGGATCGGGTCGATGACGACGGGGAAGACGGTGTCGTCGCCCCGGAGGAGCTTCTGGTCGGGGACCAGGGACAGCTTGCCCTTGCCCACCTCGATGCCCAGAGGCGAGGTCCGGCCACCGCCGCCGGGGCCGGCCAGTGCGGCCTTCGGCGCGACGGCCGGGGTGGGTGCGGCGTCGGCGGTCGCGGCGGCGAGCGCCTTCGACACGGCCTTGGGGCCCTGGGCCTTGGCCGCGGCTTCCTTGACCGCGGCAGAGTCCCACATCACGGGCTTGCCGGCCTCGAAGACGGTTCCACCTACGGCTGCGTCCTCGGCCTTGATGGCACCGGAGGCGTCCTTCGCGACCTTGAGTCCGTCGGTCTTCAGGCCCAGGTCGAGCCGGGCAAGCCGCGGATCGGCCGCGGCCTCGGGGGTCTTGACGACCAGGAGGTGGCCGAAGCCGTCCGCCTCGGCGCGCACGGTGAGGTCGACGCCGGGCAGTGCGTCCTTGTACGTGGCCGTGTCGCCGTCGAGCGAGGGGGCGGACAGCTTCCCGTACGGCCAGGTGAGAGCCATCTCGCGCCCCGCCTGGTTCATCGTGACGAACGGCTCGCCGGCGGTGCCGTCCGAGAAGGACAGCGCGACCGCCGCGGCCTTCGGCGAGACCGAGCCGTCGGCGTGCCGTACGAGGGTCCGGTCGATGTCGACCCACGTGCCTTCCTGGAAGGTACGGACGGGGTCGGTGTACTCGCGGGCCGTGAACGTGCCGTTCGGTTCTGCGTAGATCTCCCGGCGCGAGGTGCGCATGCCGAGGATCTCGACCTTCTGGCCGCTCTTCTTGGCGACGGTCAGTGCCTCGGCCTCGGTCTGCACCGGCTTGCCCGCGGCGGCGATCGACGGCTCGGGGGTCCCGTCGGGAGCGGGTCCCTCCGACTGGGCGCTGAGGATCCCGCTCATCACCGCGCCCGCCACCACTGCGGCGAGCGCGCCACGCAGCACCGGGCCGCGTCGTATGCGTCTGGACATGCGTCTGTTCTCCAGGTCGTTCATCAACGGGTCACGGCTCCGAACGCGACATCACCTGTGGGGATGCCGTCCCAACCGGGCTTGAAGGTGCGGGTGGGCGTGCCGCCGGACGCCACGTTCCAGCTGAAGGAGTGGACGGCGTGTCCCGCGGCGGGCCCGTAGGGCATGCCCACGTACAGGGCGGAGGGGGTGGCGCCCAGGCTCATTCCGGCGAGCTGGCGGGGTGCGGGTTCTCCGGGGATGCCCCAGCCCGGGTCGATCCAGGTGTCCGAGGTGCCGGCCGCGCCGACGAGCGGGAAGATCTGCACTCCACCCTTCTCCATGTGTTCCTCGGAGGACTCCTCGCCCGGCACGCCGACCGCGAGCCGGACGGTGGTGGCCGAAGCGGTGCTGTTGGGGGCGGTGTTGACCGCTGCGAGGCGCTGTCCGAAGAAGTCCCCGGCCTCGGTCTCCTCCTCGGCGTCCGCCGTGTTCTGGTCGAGCCAGTAGATCTGGGTGAAGGTCCCGGTGGCCGTGACGCGGAAGACCTGGACGGCTCCCGCGTCGACGGTCGTGGACAGGTCCTCGCCGGGGACGCCGACGGCGAGCAGGGACTCGGTCGTCGAGGTGGCGCCCGAGGGCCGGTACGGGACCATGGCGAGCGCGGTGCCGAAACCGTCACCGGGCTCCTCGGCGCCCTGGATCACGTCCTGGTCCTGGGCCAGGCCCACCAGCGGCTTGGGAAGGCCGGAGACGAGGGTGTGGCTGAAGACCGCGACGCCTCCGGCGAACGGGGCGGTGCCCACCCCCTCTCCCGGCGCTCCCACGGCGAAGTGGGTCGGGGTGGCCGCGAACGAGGAGCCGAACCGGTCGTCCACCTCCACCGTCCCCGGGACCGCCCCGGCGGTGGTCGTGTCCTGGTTGACGCCGACGACGGTCGCCGCGTCGGCGGAGACGTAGAAGAAGCCGCCGGCGTCCTCGACCGTCCCCAGCGCTTCGCCAGGTGCGCCGATCAGCAGGTACGAGGTTCCCGCGGCGGTCTTTCCGCCGGTCAGGGCGTAGCCGACCCAGTCACCCGTCTCCCTGCCTCCGCCGAGCGACGAGGTCGCACCCTGGGCGTGCTCCTTGGCGGCTTTCCCGCCGGCGGGTCCGGCCGCCGAACCGTAGACGATCTGGACCAGGCCCGCGTCGCGGACCGTGACGTCCTCCACGACGAGGTCCTCGTACGGGATGCCGACGGCGATGTCACTGCACCCGTCGGCGTCCGCGTCGTAGACGGCGAACGAGAAGCCGAACCGGTCGTCGGGCTCGGCGCCCCCCGGAACGTTCGCCGTCTCCTGGGACAGCTGCGTGCTGCCCTTGTCGCCGCCGTAGACGATGTGGATCAGACCGGCACCCGGGACGTTGTCGACGGTCCCTTCGGGGTCGGCGATCACGGTGTCCCTGACGCCGTCCCCGTTGAAGTCGGAGTCCACTCCCGAGCATCCGGCGGCCAGGGCGGTGGCGGGTGCGGTGAAGGGCGCCCCCGGCCCGAATCCCAGGGCGAATGCGGTCAGGACGACCGCACTTACGGCGAGCGCTGTTCTTCCTCTGGCCGTGCGCCGTGGCGGGCGCATCGGACTGGTCACGGACATGGTTCCTCCCCTGATGGCTCCGGCCGCTGGGCCGGAGGTCCCCGAAACGGCTTCGGGCGTGCTGGTGGCGTTCCTCCCGTGACGGCGCCGGCCCGCGCCCCGGTCGTGAGGGGTGCGATGGGCGTGGACAGCGGCAGACGCACGCGCCGGTACGTGCGTGGGTGTGCGGTCATGAACAGGTACGCGGGCGTGCGCGGTCGTGAACCGACGCGCGGTCGTGAGCGGGTGCTCGGCCAGGAACGGATACGCGGTTCGTCCGCGGTCGTGCGCTGTCGTCCGCGGTCGTGAACGGGAGTCGTCGCCACGTCACCCGACCCGCGTACGGGATACGGCGCACGGCATACGGGACCGCCGCCGCGTCGGGCGCCCGGTGCGTCTGCCGTGCGCCCGTCCGGCCCCGCCCCGGTCAGCTCAGACGCGTACCGAAGGCGACGCCGCCGGCCGGGATGCCGCCTTCACCGGGGCGCCAGCTCTGCGTGGGCGCGCCGCCGTTCGGGGTGTTCCAGGGGAAGGCGTGGACGGCCCTGTTCTCGGCGGGACCGTAGGGGACGCCGACGTAGAGCGACGTCGGACTCGAACCGAGGCCCATGCCCGAGAGCGTGCGGGGTGCGCGGACGCCGGGAATGCCGTCGCCGGGTGAGATCCAGCTGTCACCGGCGCCCGGGTCACCGAGCAGCGGGAGGATGTGGACGCCGCCCTCTTCCGGGTACTCCTCGGTCGACTCCTCGCCGGGCGCCGCCACGGCCAGGCGCATCGTCGCCGCGGTGCCGGTGGTGGTCGGGGAGGTGTTGGCCGCGGCGAGGCGCTGTCCGAAGAAGTCGCCGGATTCGGCCGAGCCCTCGACCTCGGGCTGGTTCCGGTCGATCCACTTCAGGTGCTGGAGGGTTCCGTCCGCCTTGATGTGGTACGTGTGCACGGCTCCGGCGTCGACCGTGCCCGCCAGGTCCTCACCGGGGACGCCGACCGCGAGGAGCGAGTCGTTGTTCGCCGTGGCCCCGGCGGGGCGGTAGGGGGCCATCGCCAGCGAGAGGCCGTACTGGTCCCCGGCCTGCGCGGTGGTGTCTGCGCTGCCGCTGCGTCCCTGGCCCATGCCGAAGAGCGGGGCCGGGATGCCGTCCACGTTGATCGAGGGCCGGAAGGCGATGACGGCACCGGCGAACTCGACGTTCCTGGACGTCGTGGCGATGGACTCGCCGGGGGCGCCGACGACGAAGTGCCGGTCGGTCGCGGCGATCGTCGCGCCGAAGCGGTCGTTGGGCTCGGGGTCCTCCCAGACGCCCGCCGAGTCCTGCGCGACGTGGGCGACGTCGTACCCGGTGCCGTAGACGTGGTGGAACATCCCCATGTCTTTGCCCTCGGCGCCGTCCTCGCCGGGCACGCCGATCACGAGGAAGGGGATGCCGGTGGCCGAGGTGCCCGCGGCGACGGCGTATCCGACCCAGTCCTCCGGCTCGTAGCCGCCGCCCAGTTTGCCGTCGGCACCCTGCCGGAAGCCGATCGTGCCGAGTCCTCCGGATGCGACACCCGTGGGCGAGCCGTAGATGAGGTGGACGAGGCCCGCGTCCTTGACCGGCCCCTCCGCCACGTTGATGTCCTCGAACGGGATGCCCACGGCGATGTCGCTGCAGCCGTCGAGGTTGGCGTCGTAGACGGCGTACGAGAAGCCGAAACGGTCGTCCGTCTCGGCGCCGTCCGAGACGTTCGGGGAGTCCTGCGAAAGCAGAAACGTTCCCTTTCCGCCTCCGTAGACGATGTGGATCTGTCCGGCGCGTTCCTTGCCCGAGACCGTGGCCTCGGGGTCGGCGATGACCGTGTCGCGGATCCCGTCACCGTTGAAGTCGTGCTGCGCTCCGGCGCAGCCCGCGGCGGCGACCGCCTGCGGAACAGGCAGCGCTCCCGGTCCGAGCAGCGTGAACGCCGCCACCATGGTCATCCCGGCCACGGCACGGCCGCTCCGTCTTCCTGCACGCACCATCGATCCAGCCCCCCACCCCTGCGGCACGACGCCCTTCGAGCGCGCGTGAACTTGCTGTCGCCTCTCCCTGACCGGCTGCACCGCACGCCACGGCGAAGTTCCCCACTTCGCCGTCCCGGTCCTGGACCGGGGGTGCGCTCGCATGATCAACGGAGGCGGGACGGGACTCTGCCACGTGTCATCAGGCCCGCGCAAGAACACATGTCCGACATCAACTCATCGGTAACCATCATCGCTTGGTCACACCACATTCACGGTGGGGTCATGGATTGGCCACAATGAGTTCGCATCACCCGGACCCGCACAACACGGTGCGGCCACACCCACTCCGGGGCATGGCCGCACACATCGGACGGACTGTCAAAACCTTCGGCGCTACGCCTTTCAGCCTTCGGGACCACGCCCTTACGGAGCCTGCCGATGATGCCGTCGAGGTCCCTGATGAAGAGGTCGGGGCTGACGAAATGTCCTCCGGGCGCCTCGTGCCACTCGTGCGGGATGCCGGCTCCGCCGAGCCGCGACGGAACTCCCGCCGTAGCTCTCGACGCGTCGTACGGGATGGTCGGCGCTGACCCTGGCCTCGTTCCACTGCGGTGCGCCGCAGACCGTGCCGCCTCCCAGTTCGGCGGCGCAGGAGACGTCGGCCCGGTGGGTGACCAGGCCGGCGTCACGGCGCAGGCCGGCCGGGCCGGAGTGGGCGCCGACCGAGGCGAGGTGGCCGTAGTACTTGGCCGCGTACTTCAGCGTGCCGAGACCTCCCGTGGAGAATCCGGAGACGGCGCGGCCGTGGTCCTCGGCGCACTCGGCGTACGTACGGAAGTCGGTGTCGATCCACGGGAGCGGCTGGGCGAAGTGGAAGGTCTCCCAGTTCCGGGGCCCGCGTTGGAGCTGACCGGGTCGGAGTACCGGCCCGCTCGCCCCCGGCACCACAAGGCCGGGCGAGCCCGCCCGCCGAGCGGGTTCCGCGGTGCCCGCCGCGGCGTCAGTGCGCCGGGGCGCGAGCGGCGGTCCTGGTGCGAAGGATCCCGCTCATGGACTCCTCGCGCCATCGCCTGAGAAGTTCGTGGAAGGCGAACGCGCCGTGCGGGTAGGCGATCGGACCGTTCGGCCGGCCTCGCCCCTCGCGGTTGTAGTAGCCGGGGGTGCACTCGGCGTGGAACCACTCGTGGTCCGGGGCGCCCTCGGCCAGGACGGCGATCCAGGCGTCCTCGGCCTCGCGGGACGGTTCGACGAGTGCGCCCTCGGCCTCGGCGGCTGCCACGAGGGCCGCACCGTGGACGGCCTGCTCGTCCAGGATGTGCGTGAAGTTGACGCTGCTGGCGTTCTGGAGCGATCCCATCTGGATGAGGTTCGGGAAACCGTTGCAGGTGAAACCGTGCAGGGAGCGCGGCCCCCGCTGCGCCCACGCGTGCAGCAGTTGGGTGCCGCCCCGGCCGTGGACGGGGAGCTTGCCGGAGAGGACGCCGGAGGTCCCGACGGAGAATCCCGTGGCGAAGATCAGACAGTCGAGTTCGTACATGGTGTCGCCGACCACGACCCCGTGTTCGGTGACGCGCTCGATGCCGTGGGTGTCCGCGGTGTCGACCAGGGTGACGTTGCCCCGGTTGAACGCCGGGTAGTACTTGTCGGAGAAGGTGGGGCGCTTGCAGGCGTACCTGTACCAGGGTTTGAGCTGCTCCGCCGTGGCCCCGTCGGTGACGGTCCGCTCGATCCGGGCGCGGAGCTCGTTCATCTTGGCGGCGTCGGCGGCCTCGTAGGCCACCTCGAAGGCCTCCCGGTCGCCCTGCCTGCGGAAGCTCGGCAGGAGCTTCTCCAGGAGGCCCGCCGACATGGTCCAGCGGTCCGCCACGAGGTCCTGTCCGGCCGTCTCGCCGGAGACGATGCGGAGGTAGTTCTCCCGCCGTTCGCGCGCCCAGCCGTCGCGGTCCGCACCGACGTCCTCGGCGGTGGTACGGCGGTTGTCGCGCACGTCCACGGTCGAGGGGGTCCGCTGGAACACGTAGACGTGTCCGGCGTCCTCGGCCAGCATCGGGACGGCCTGGACTCCGGTGGCTCCGGTGCCGACGATGCCCACCCGCTTCCGCGAGAGGCCGGTCATACCGCCGTCCGGCGTGCCACCGGTGTAGGCGTAGTCCCACCGCGACGTGTGGAAGGTGTGGCCCGTGAAGTCCTCGATGCCGGGTATCCCGGGGAGTTTCGGCTCGGACAGGGTCCCCGTGGCGGTGACGACGTACGTGGCCCGGAACGCGTCGCCGCGGTCGGTGGCCACGATCCACGTCTCGGACGCCTCGTCCCAGGTCAACGACGTGACGGCGGTGGAGAAGAGGGCGTCCGAATAGAGGTCGAACTTCCGCGCGATCCGCACCGCGTGACGCCGGATCTCCTCGCCGGGCGCGTACTTCCACTCCGGCACGTAACCGGTCTCGTCGAGCATCGGCAGGTACACGTGGGACTCGATGTCGCAGTGGATGCCGGGATACCGGTTCCAGTACCAGGTACCCCCGAAGTCGCCGCCCTTCTCGACCGTCCGGACGCGCCGCACGCCCTGCTGCCGCATACGCGCCCCGGCGAGGATGCCGCCGAATCCGCCACCGATCACGGCGACGTCGACGGTGTCGTGCAGCGGATCACGCGCAGTCGGCTCCCCCGCGTACGGATCGGCGGCGTAGTAGCCGAACTCCGCGTCGGTGTCGCGGTACTGGCTCGCGCCGTCGGGCCGTACGCGCCTCTCTCGTTCGAGGCGGTAGCGCTGCCTCAGAGCGGCGAGCTCGCCAGGGGTCGGCGCCTGCGGGGTGGTCATGTGGGGGGACCTCGATCCTGCCTGTCGGGCCGCGCCGGGGTGAGCGGCCGTCCGCTACGGTAGCAACTACCGGACAACACTGTCCGGTTGAAGCGTGGGGGGCTGCGATTTTCGGCCAGAGCACGTCCGCGTCCGCAGGCGAGCGCCGCACCCCCTCCACTCCTGACCGACGACAACCGACGACAACCACCACAACCCACGACATCCGCGCAGACGGACATGGAGAGTGTTCCCCCATGCGACGACGACTCCCGATCCGATCCCTTGCCGCGCTCACCGCGATCGGCACGCTGACCCTCACCGGATGCGGTACGGAAACGGGCGCCCCCCGCGACCGGACGGCTTCCACCGGCGAGGTCAGGACCATCCGCCCGCACAAGGTCATGCAGCTGACGCGGGTGCACGCGGAGACCGGAATGACGCTGCTGGAGGGCCCGACCTTCGGCGAGGACGGCGCCCTGTACGTCGTCGACGTCACCGCACCGCCGGGAAAGCCCAAGGTGATGCGCGTCGATGTCGGGAAGAGGACCTCGCGCACTGTCCACACCGACAGCCGGGGCGCTTACACCTCGGCGCAGTTCAGCCCCTACGACGGCCGGCTCTACCTGACCGACTACGTCCACGGCGAGATCGTGAGCCTTGCCCCGGACGGCGGCGATCCGCGGACCTTCTTCGCCGGCAGGGTCGACGGAGCGGCGATGAATCCCGACGACATCGCCTTCGACCAGGCCGGCAACCTGTACGTCAGCGACTCACGCGGCCTGTCCGAGGGCACGGCGCGCGGGCGGGTGGTGCGCGTCGACCGTGACGGCCGGAAGGCATCGGTCCTGGCCGGGGACCTGGCCGCCACGAACGGGATCTCGTTCGACGCGGACCACCGCGGGCTGTGGTTCAGCGAGCTCACCGAGAACCGGATCTCCTACCTCCGCCTCGACGCCGAGGGAGGGGTGACTTCCCGCCACACCGCAGTTCGTGTCGACGGCGGGATAGCCCAGACCGACTCGATCGCCGTGGACGCGGACGGCAACCTCTACCAGGGGCTGCACGGACGGGCCGCGATGGTCGTGTACGACAAGCACGGTGAACGCCTGGCGACGGTGGAGGTACCCGCCCGCGTCCAGGGGCTCGAATCGGCCACGAACGTGGCGATCACTCCTGGCGGGACCAAGGCGTACATGACCGTCAGCGGGCCCGCCGGAGGCTATCTGTACGCCTTCGACGCGCTGGCGCAAGGCATCCGGCAGTCCAACGGCGGCTGACACGGGGGCGCGCCCACCTGCCGGATGACCCCGGTGGCCCTGTTACTCACCTCGTCGAGGGCAGGCACCGGTCCGCACTCGCCGTCGAAAAGCCACACCGGCCCGTACGCACGCGTCGCACCGTCGCGCAGCCGTACTCACGCGTCGCACCCGCCGCTGAGGTCAGTAACCACCCGCCGAAGGACGGCACAGGCCCGCGTTCACGCGTCGCGACCCGCCCCGCACCGGCTCTCGCGCACCCCTCACAGGACCCGCACCGGTCCGTGACTCACCCGTCGAAGGGCCGCACCGGTCCCACCTCGACGCCGAGCAGCCGCCAGGCGGCCAGCGCCCGGCGTTCCCGCTCGTCACGGGTGGGGCCGGTGACGGCGCCGGAGACCATGGCGACCGCGAGCATCAGGTCGTCCGCCGCGGCCAGCCGATGACCGTCCGGCAACCGTCCTCGCAGGCCGCGTTCGACACGCCCGGACAGGGCCAGGGCGTACGCGCCGATGTCGGAGCGGCCGCCCGTCCTGTCGGCGTGCAGGAGCCCGATGAAGGCCGCGGACTCGGTGAGGTGCCAGGTCATCACGCCGAGAACACCGGCGAACGTCGCGTCCCCGGCCGCTGCCGCCTGCTCGACCTGCCGCACGTTCTCCTCCAGGACCGCGGTCGCCACCGCGACCCGGTCGGGGAAGTGCCGGTACAGGACTCCCTGCCCGACCCCGGCCCGACGCGCGATCGCGGAGAGTGGCGCGTCCAGACCGTCCGTCGCGTAGATCTCCCGGGCGGCGCTGACCAGAGCCGCCCGATTGCGTGCGGCAGCCTTCGGCCCGTCGTTCGCGGGCCGCCGCTCGTCCGGCAGGGTGTGCTGCTTCACCCCGGCAGCGTACCGGCCGCCAGACCCGCCTCGGGAGGCATGAAGTCGTCCCAGTCACGGTGGAGGGCGTCCATCCAGACCGGTCCGGCCACGTCCTGCGGGTACAGCTGCGCGAACCGATGCGCGTAGAGGCCGCCGAGGGAGTGCGGCGCGAGTACGTACGCGCCGTCGATGTCCTGGGCGCGCAGCAGCCCGTGCAGTTCCGTGGCGACCGCCGTGGCGGTGCGCGGCAGTGGAAGGGGGTCGCTGTGACCCGTGCCGCCGCGGTCGTACACCACGGCGGTGGTGAACTGCGAAACTCCTTGCTGGACACCGAAGTAGTCCAGGCCGACCGCGCCGGCACCCGACAGGAACACGACGGCGGGTCCGCCGCTGCCCGACCGGTGGGTGAAGACACGGCGGCCGTCGATCTCCTGGGATCCTCCGACCGGTGGAGCGGGGCGGGCGGGGGTGGTGATGTTGTCCGTCATGCGACAAGGCTCCAACCCTGACGCAGGGGCAAGGTCAACCCCTGCCGCCACCGCGACTCGGTACGGCGGGCGACGCGACGCACCGGCCCGCTCCTGCGACCGGCCGCGGTCGGCGCAGGCCGCCCGACATCCTGCCCGTCTGTTTGCCGCGTGCCACTCGCCTGCCGGGGTCGCCTGACCGCCTCCCCCGGTCTACGGGATGGCGTCGATCCCGGCGCGCAGGAAGGCCATGGCCGTGTCGATGTCTTCCTCACGCATGCCGTGGCAGACCTCGCTGACGACGGCCGCCGCCGCCACCGCCACCATGCGGGGGACGAATCCGTCCGGGGCCTCTCCCCGCTCCTCCGCGAGGATGCGGGCGCCCTCCTGGATGGCCTCCGCGAGAGAGGCGCTGGTGACGGCTCTGATCTGCGGGTTGAGGTCGAGCATCCGGTCGTACAGGGCGTCCAGGTCGCTGCGCTCGGCCACCTTGTCCCTCAGCCAGTGCTGCAGCGCGTCCAGGGTCGTCTGACCCTTCGGCCTGTCGCGCAGCACCTCTCCCAGCCCGTTCGCGAACTCGTCGAAGCGGGACGTCGCCAGCTCCAGCTTCGACGGGAAGTACAGCGTGACCGTGCGCGGCGACACGTCCGCGGCGGCCGCGATGTCGGCGATCGTCGTCGCCTCGAAGCCGCGGTCGGCGAACAGTTCGTACGCCGACCGGAGGATCGCCTCCCTTCGGCGGGCCTTGGAGCGTTCTCGCAGACCGTCACTCATCATGACCACCACTTTACCAGCGACAGCATATTTACAGTCCATTGCAAAAATGCCTTACGGTGTGACCGACTGGCCCGCGACGGCCACGCACGGGCAGCGCGGCCCGTACGAACGTAGCGGCCCGCTTGAACGAGGCAAGGAGAGGGAGACGGACATGGCGTCACGCCTGTACACCTGGGGGCGATGGGCGGTCCGCCGCCGCGGCCGGGTCATCGCTGTCTGGTTGGTGCTGCTCGGAGTCGTCGGGGGGCTCGGGATCACCCTCCACGGCAAGGTGACCACCGAGTTCTCGGTGCCGGGAATCGAGTCGCAGCAGGCGCAGGACCTGCTGCAGGAGAAGTTCCCGGCGGCTGCGGGCGGCACGGCCCGCATCGTCTTCGCGGCGCCCGAAGGCGGTACGCTCACCGAGCCCGACACGAAGGAAGCCATCGAGGCCGGCCTGAAGAAGGCCGCACAGGTGCCTGGCGTCGTGGACGTCGCGGACCCGTTCACGAACAGAACCGTTTCCCCTGACGTCCGGATCGGCTACGCGGACGTCACCTTCGGCGAGCAGGCGGACAGTGTGCCGCAGAAGTCCAAGGACGCCCTGTCCCACGCCGTGACCCCGGTCGAGAAGGCGGGCCTCCAGGTCGAACTCGGCGGCTCGGTCATGCAGCCCGTGACCGAGGTCGGCGGGCCTGCCGAGATCGTCGGCGTCGCACTGGCCTTCGTGATCCTCGCCCTCGCACTCGGCTCGCTGGTCGCGGCCGGCCTCCCGCTGCTGACCGCCGCGGTCGGTGTGGCCATCGGCGTCCTGGGCGTCCAGTTCATCTCCCGGTTCACCGAGATGACCAGCACCGCCACCGTGCTCGCCCTGATGATCGGCCTCGCGGTGGGCATCGACTACGCCCTGTTCATCATCGCCCGACATCGCGAACATCTCGCCGATCCGGACGCGGACGTCGAGGACTCCATCGCCCGGGCCGTCGCGACCGCCGGCAGCGCCGTGGTCTTCGCCGGTGCCACCGTCGTCATCGCGCTCGCCGCCCTCGCGGTCACCGGCATCCCGTTCCTCACCGTGATGGGTCTCGCCGCCGCCGCGACCGTACTCATCGCCGTACTCATCGCCGTCAGCCTCGTGCCGGCCGCCCTCGGCCTGCTCGGCGAGCGGCTCCGCCCACGCCGACGGGCCCCACGCCCCGGGCGCAAGGAGCGCGCCCCCGGCGCCTGGGGCCTGGCCTGGGGCCGCTTCGTCACCCGCAAGCCCTTGATCGTCCTCCTCGTGGGCGTCATCGGCCTACTGGCCCTCGCACTGCCGGCCCGGGACCTGAGGCTTGGGCTGCCCAGCAACGCCTCGCAGCCCGCCGAAAGCACCCAGCACCAGAGTTACGACCTGCTGACCGAAGGCTTCGGCCCCGGCTTCAACGCCGCCCTCGTCGCTGTCGTCGACACCGGTGGCACCCCGGCCGCCGAGCGAGCGGGCGTCGTCAGCGGCCTCCACTCGGCCCTGGCCGACGACCCCGGCGTGGCAGCCGTCGCCGCACCGGCCACCAACGCCGACTCGACGCTCAGTGTCATCGCGCTGGTGCCCACCACAGGACCCGACGACCAGGCCACCACCGACCTGGTCCACCGGCTGCGGGAACAGGCCCCGAGCATCGACGAGGCGGGCGGCACCCTCTACATCGCGGGGGCAACCGCCGCTGCCATCGACATCTCGGGCAAGCTCTCCGACGCGCTGCCGCTGTTCATCGGTGTGATCGTCATCCTGGCGATGATCCTGCTGACCATCGCCTTCCGCTCCCTGCTCGTCCCGCTGAAGGCCGTCCTCGGATTCCTGCTCTCCATCGCCGCCGGCCTCGGCGTCACGGTATGGGTCTTCCAGAACGGCCACCTCAACGGCGTCCTCGGCATTCCGTCGGCGGGCCCGGTCACGGCGTTCCTGCCGGTCCTGCTGATCGGAGTCCTCTTCGGACTCGCCATGGACTACGAGGTCTTCCTCGTCAGCAGGATGCGCGAACACTTCGAACACACCGGGAACCCGAGCGAGGCGATCACCCACGGCATGGCCCGCAGCGGGCGCGTCGTCAGCGCGGCGGCCCTGATCATGGTCGCGGTCTTCGGAGGCTTCGTCTTCAACCACGATCCCGTCATCAAATCGATCGGCTTCGCCCTGGCCTTCGGCGTCCTCATCGATGCCTTCGTCGTCCGCATGACGCTCGTCCCCGCAGCCATGACTCTGCTCGGACGACGCGCCTGGGGCCTGCCGGCCTGGCTCGACCGCATCACCCCGGACGTCGACATCGAGGGGGCCAAGCTCCCGCCGCGTCCGACTGCCGGGGCCGGGGCCGGGGCCGGGATTGAGCATGAGACCGAGCACGAGGTGACCGTGCGCTGAGCCCGTACACGCCATGGACCTCGGCTCCGGAGCGGAGGACTCCGTACCGGGCCGGAGGTCACCCGGGCCGGAGGTCACCCGGGCCTCGGTGACCTCCGGCACGTGACCCTCCGTCGCCCCGGCGCCACCGGCATCGACCGGCTGGAAACCGAGGGACGCCAGGAGCTCGGCGACGACTTCCTGGCCTCGGTGTCGTCACCCGCGTAGAAGCCCGTGAGGGACCGGCGCGTGGCTCACGCGGTCATCACCGACCAGGGGCGGGAGAACCTGGACCGGGCGGCGGCCGTTCACACCGCCACCCTGCGCGAGGTGTTCGCCGGCTTCGACGAGCCGGCCGTGTCGTCCCTGGACGCGCTCCTCGACGGGCTGCGCGAGGCCGCGGTCCGGACGGACTGAAGCGGAGGACACCCGCGGTCAGGGATCGTCGGCGAAGGCGGCCGACGCGACCGGCGTCGTCGGACGGCTCAGGGTGCGCCCCGCGCGGCACCACGCGCGCTCACGTCGCCGCGTACGCCCGGGGTCAGGGGGTGGCGATGAGTTCGCCGAGCCGCCGGGCGAGCCACGGCCGCCGCCCGCCCGCCCACATCTGGCCGCGCGCGACCGCTTTCCAGACCGGCGTGCGCCGGAAGGCGACCAGCAGGAAGGCGGCCGGAGCCGCCGTGATCCTGCAGTCGTAGGCGCGCGGCGCGGCATCGCGGGTCACCGTCATCGCCCCGTCGTCGACGACGACCGCCAGCCGTGGGCCGCCCTTGATCGCGAGGTCGAACGCGATGCCGACCCCCCGAGCCTTCGCCGTATCCAGGGTCGACGACATCATCGTCGGCATCGACTGCCCGAGCACCAGGCGCGCCTCGTCGGGGCGGATCAGCCAGGGGAGTCCGGCACCACGCGCGATGTCCAGGCCGTGCACGAGGGTCTCGCTGAGCATCAGACCGGTCACCGTCGCCAGCGTGAGCTCCCGCCCGTACCAGAGCGCGGCGACCGGGGCGTCAGGGGCGAGACCCTCGGTCAACCGCAGGAAGGCCTCACCCCGTTCGGCGACGAAGTCGCCCAGGCGGGCGCGTTCGTCGCCGCCCAGGAGGCCGACGGACAGGGCGTTCATAGCCGTGATCCGCTCGATGAGCGGCCGGTCCCCCGGCCGCAGGACACCGCCCGGGACCACGGACTCGTCGCCGGTGGCGGCGGCGGTGTACGCGAGGTACGCGGCCATGAGGTGCGTTCCGACATCGCCCACCGTCCACACCGGGACGCCGGAGGCCGCGTCCAGCGCGGGGGCGTCGCGCAGCAGTTGAGCCAGGCGCGGGATGGCGGCGTCCAGCGCCGCGCGGGTCTCCTCGTGCTCGGCGACGGGATCGAACGTCGTGTCGGCACCCATGCCACTCCCCCAACGATGCGGACGGGCCCGCAGGTTACCGCCGGGTAGTGCGGTTGCGACAGTGGTCTGCACAACCGCGAAGTGGACCGACGGCCTCCCCCTCCCGACACCCCGGGCCTGCGTCGGGGACGACGCCCGTACGGTCTTCGCGGAGGCGGCGAGCCGGGCGAACGGCAGGGCGCCGCTGTGCTGTCCCCCGTCCCCGACTCCGTGGCAAGGAACGGCTCGGGCCGGCTGCCCGTCCTCCCCCCGTCCACCGGACGCGGGAGACCACCACGAGGAGAGGCCGGAACGACTGGGCGAACGTGATGACGCGTTCGGCCGCCCCGGCCGTGCCCAGCAGGAGCAGAGTGAGCAGGAACCAGGCGCCGCCGAACCACATCAGTACGCTCGCTCCGACGGTCGGCCCGGTCCGCAGACCCCATGGCGCGGCCGTTCCGGGTGGGAGTGCCGCTCGCTCCGGGGCATTCCGAATCGTTCCCGGTCGTTCCGCTGCGATCAGTGTTCGTAAGCGGTCAAGGACCGTGTGACAGGGCCGGGGCTAAGAGGTCGCCGCGCGGAAGAGGGCCAGGAGGGCCTGGGCGGGTGGGGTGTCCACGTCGAAGAACTGCGTGGTCATCGCGGGTGGCACGGCCCTGCCGTGCATGCGGACCTCGTGGCACCCGAAACAGAACGCCGCCTCGAACAGCGCCTGGTCGAGGGAGTCCTCGTACGCCCGGATGCTCCAGCCCGGCGAGAAGCCGCAGCGGTGCTGTGCGCTGCCGGGCAGGTCCTCGATCAAGGTCAGAGCGTCGGCGGCCTCTGTCTCCGCCCAGTGGGCGACCGCCCTGCCGGGGTAGGGGGCGCCCTGCTCGACCGGGAGGGCGGAGATCCTTACGACCTCGATCAGCGCGGTGGCGGCGACGGCTTCGGCGGGGAGCTGCATCTGCACAGTCTGACCGATGGGCCGGCCAACGGCTGAGGCCTGCCGCGAGAGGTGATCCACCGCGCCGGGATGAGGAGCCACCACCCTCTATCCCCCGGAGAGTCTGAGGGCCAGGACCGGGCAGTCGGCCGCCGCTCTCCGGGCGCGCTTCAGGGGCCTCCGGGGAAGCGGGCCCTGGGGGGTACAGGGGTAGCCCCACTCGTCGAGCGTGATGTGTTCGGGGAGCAGCTCCGCGCACCGGCCGTGCGCCTTGCACGCGGTCCAGTCGACGGCGAGTTCCAGGTCGGCTTCCACGTCAGCTCCGGTGATCAGGGACGGGCAGCGGGGGCCGGTGGCCGGACACCGTGCAGTGACCCGCGGCGTGGGCGTCGAGTTCGGCGGCGAAGGTGGTGAACGCGCTGCGGACCAGGCGGACCGTGCCGTCCGGGTGGTGGCAGGCGCCGCGCCCTCGACGAGTCCGGCCCAGCGGGCGATGTCCTGGCGTCCGGTGCCCTGTGGACCGGGGGCGGCCAGGGTCCGGAACGCGGCGGCGATTCGCGGCAGGCCGTTGAGGCAGGGGCCGCACTGCCCTGCCGATTCCAGGGCGAGGTGGCGGAGCACCTGTGCCGTGTCGGCGGGACCGCAGCGGTCACCGGGCAGTGCCATGAGGACGCCGGCTCCCAGTCCGGCGGCGGCCAGGGTGCGGGTCGAGGCCTCGACGGCCGTGAGCCAGGTCCCGTGGTAGCCGCGCCGACCAGCACCGCGCGGACGCCGTCCGGTGGAAGCAGCCGGTGCAGCGGTATGCCGAACGGCGCCTCCATGACCCGTGCCTCCCGCCCTGGCGCGTACCGGTGCCGCGGCGATGCCCGGCATGCGTGTGAGCATCCACGGCTGGGTCGCGACCGGCTACGTGATGCTGACGCGTTGGGTGGAGGCCCATTTGCGGCGGCCCTCGTCGATGGTGACGGCCAGACCGGCCTTACCCCGCAACGGGTTGTCGCTCTAAACGTAATTCCAGGAAAGCCGGAAGAGGCGCCGCCAGGCGACACCCATGCCGGGCACCAGCCGGGGTCGATCTCTCCCGGTGCGTGGCGGCGTTCGTCCGGCGTCTGCCGCCTCGGGCGCGGGCATGCCTGCGGTGGACGCGCGAGGGACCCCGCACGGAGGGCGAGGGCGGAAGTTGCCGTGGCATGACTGGCCGCCCGCCTCGGGAGGGCCCATCGACAGCCATCCGTGGACGGCCCGACTCCTCGGCCGGAGTTCACCCAGCAGCCGAGCGAACCGCTCGCGATCCCCTCTGCCCACCGTCACCGCTCGCCCGCGAGGTCGACTTCCGCCCGCAGCACCGGTGCCGCGTCCGCCGTCTCGGAGTGACGCCACGGGTGCGCGATGGGCTCCGACACGGACCGCCACCAGGGCTCCGAGGGAACCTTCCCCGCCGGCTCGAACGGCTCACCCGGCCGGGGGAACGCCACCGGCTGCCCCACCTCCTCGGCGGCATCCTTCATCCACTCCCCCGGCTCCGACCACGCGTGCGGGGCCAGGTTGAAGGTGCCCCAGTGGATCGGCATCAGAACGCCGTGCGGTCGGTTCCCCTGCAGGTCGAGGTGCGCCCGGACGCCTTCGGCGGGCGTCATGTGGATGTCCGGCCAGTACTCCGAATAGGCGCCGACCTGGATCATGGTCGCGTCGAAGGGGCCGTGCTCGGCGCCGATGTCCTTGAAGCCGGAGAAATAGCCGGTGTCGCCGCTGTGGTAGATGCGGTGATCGGGGCCCGAGACCACCCATGACGCCCAGAGGGTGTGCTGCTGGTTACGCAGCCCGCGACCGCAGAAATGCCGTGCCGGGGTGGCGGTGAGGCTGATCCCGGCGATCCGTACGCTCTCGTTCCAGTCGAGCTCGTGGATCCGGTCGAGGGGGACTCCCCATCGCTCCAGATGGGCTCCGACGCCGAGCGGCACGGCGAAGACCGTGTCCGTCCCGGCCAGGGCCTTGATGGTCGGCAGGTCGAGGTGGTCGTAGTGGTCGTGCGAGATCACGATGACGTCGACGGCTCCGAGCGCGGCCAGCGGCAGCGGCACGGGGTGCAGCCGCTTGGGCCCGGCGAAGGCGAAGGGTGAGCAGCGCTCGCCCCAGACGGGGTCGAAGAGCACCCGCCTGCCGTCGATCTCGGCGAGCACGCTGGAGTGGCCCGTCCAGGTCAGCCGCAGGTCTGTCGCGGGCGGGCGGGAGAGGTCGGCCACGGTGGTGGCGTGGACGGGCACCGTGCCGGTCGGCGACCTACGGGCCCGCTGCTCCTTGTGGAAGTACACCTTGGCGAATTCCAGCATGGAACCTGACGGCCTGGTCCGTGCCCCCTCCGGGTTCTGGAACACCCCGTCGGCGAAGTTCGGCGAACGGCGGATGCGTTCCATCCGCGCTCCGGCCGGATCCGCGCCGAAGGCGTCGGGGCGCAGCGAGCGGAGTCTCGTACGGAGGGAGGGCTGGTCGTCTGCGCCGGTCACAACATCTCCTGAGGGAGTCGGTGTCGTCTCATTATGGTCGGGGGGTACGAAGGGGCGAGGGCTCGGCCGTGAACGGAGCAACACCGACCGTTCCCCGCACCGGCCGGAGCCGTGTCAGGCACGCGGCTGGCCGTACACGTGCTCGATCCGCAGGGTCAGGACGGCCCTGCGGTCCTCGACCATCGCCCGCCGGTAGTCGTCCCAGTCGGGGTGCTCACCCCGGACGTCCCTGTAGAGCGTGATCAGCTGCTCCACGGTCGCGTCGTCGCGCTCGGCGGCGGGCGGTGTCAGCTCGGCCGTGGCGTCGACGACGGTCCAGGCCCACCGGTCGTCGCTGGTCACGTGGTAGCTCGCCCGCGGGTCGCGGCGGAGATTGCGCGTCTTGGCCCGGCCCTCGGTGACGGAGACCCTGATCACCCCTTCTTCGGGGTAGTACGCGTGGTTCACGTTGGACAGCTGGGGCCTGCCGTCGCGCTTGAGGGTGACGAGCACCCCGCCGTCGTGCTCGCCGATGAGTCGGAGCAGCGCCTCGCGCCCGCATTCGATGTCCGTCATGCCGGATCCAACGTGCGTACGCACCGCAGGATTCCGCATCCGGCACCCGTTGATGTCACATCCGGCGGGGTCCCGTGCGCCGGCACGGGTGAGGGCCGCGGGACCGCAGGGGCTCCGAGGGTCGCTCCATGACCGTACGTGACGCCTCGGATCCGCTGCGCTCCGACCACCCACCTGACGGAAAGTCCTTTGACGGGCGCGCGACCCAGTCCCGATACTGACCGTCTGTTCAGTAGTACCGATCGAGGAGCCGCGTGATGACGCACCCGCCCCCCGCCCCCCACATCTCCCTGACCTGGACGGATCACGTCACCGGCACCCACGGGTTCCTGGTCGTGGACCGGCTCGTGCGCGGTGTGTCCAGCGGCGGGCTGCGGATGCGGCAGGGGTGCACGCTCGACGAGGTGGCGGGCCTGGCTCGTGGGATGACCATGAAGGAGGCCCTGCATTTCGACGCGGAGGACTCCGGGGCGCGCTACATCCCGCTGGGCGGCGCGAAGGGCGGTATCGACTTCGATCCGCGCGTCCCCGGGGCCTACGGGGTTCTGGTCCGCTATCTGCGGGCGATGCGTCCGTACGTCGAGAGCGTCTGGACGACCGGTGAGGACCTCGGGCTGACCCAGGACCTCGTCGACCGGGCCGCCGCCGAGGCGGGGCTGGTCTCCACGATCCAGGCGGTCTATCCGCTGCTGGACGACGAGGCGGCGGCCCGACGACGGCTCGCGGACGCTTTCGCCGTCACGGTGGACGGGATCGGGCTGGACGAGCTGGTCGGAGGGTGCGGGGTCGCGGAATCGGCGCTCGCCGCGCTGGACCGTGCGGGATTCACCTACGGCGACGCCCGGGTGTCCGTGCAGGGACTGGGCACCATGGGAGGGGCGACGGCGCGCTTCCTGTCCCGGGCCGGCCTCACGGTCGTCGCGGTCGCCGACGTCAAGGGGACGATCGCCAACCCGGCGGGCCTGGACGTCGAGGCCTTGCTCGCCGCCCGCGACGCGTACGGGACGGTGGACCGCGGCGCGCTGCGGGACGCGGACCGTGAGCTGCCCGCAGGCGCGTGGCTGACGGCGGACGCCGAGGTGCTCGTCCCCGCGGCCGTCTCGTACGCCATCGATGAGGTGAACCAGGCCTCGGTCAGAGCACGTTGGGTGGTCGAGGCGGCGAACATGCCGGTACTCGCGGAAGCGGAGGCGCTGCTCCGGGAGCGCGGGATCATGGTGCTGCCCGACGTGGTCGTCAACTCCGGCACGAACGCCTGGTGGTGGTGGACGCTGTTCGGGGACATCGGGGCGGACGCGGATGAGGCGTTCGCGCACACCCGCCACGCGATGCGCGCGCTGATCGACCGGATGCTGGCCCGGGCGGAGGCGGACGGCTGCACCCCCCGGGCTGCCGCGCACGCGATCGTCGCGGACCGGTTGCCGGTCATGGCCGAGCGGTTCGGCTGGTACCGGTAGGCCGCGGGTGCGGGCGGCCCGCTGCCCCTTTGGGACGCATTGGTTAGGGTGATCGCGTGGCAAGGGTGCGGCTGAGTGTGGCGGAGCGGCGTGAGGAGCTCCTCCGCGCTGCGGTCGAACAGATCGAGGTCCGGGGCGTCTCCGCGGTACGGATCGCCGACGTCGCCTCCGTCCTCGGCGTGAGCAACGCACTGGTGCTCTACCACTTCTCCACCAAGGAGAAGCTGGTGGCGGCCGCTTTCGCGTACGCGGCGGAGGCCGATCTGGCCCATCTGCGCGGGCTGTTGGCCCGCCGCACCAGCGCGGTGCGACGACTGCGGGCGGCCGTCCGCTGGTACGCGCCGACGGGCCAGGCCAAGGGCTGGCGCCTGTGGATCGAGGGCTGGGCCGTTTCCCTGCGCGACCCCGCGCTGCGCGAGGTGGCCGGCGATCTCGACCAGCAGTGGAAGGCGGAGCTGGCCGAGGTGATCGAGGAGGGGGCCGCCGCCGGTGAGTTCGACTGCGACGACCCGATGTCCGTGGCCTGGCGACTGACCGCACTCCTGGACGGCCTGGCCGTCCAGATGACGTCGTACGCGGGTCCGCTCTCCCGGGCCACGATGCTGCGGTGGGCCGAGGAGGCGCTCGCCCGCGAACTCGGCATCGAGCACGCGGTACTGACGGCCTGAGCGGTTGGCCGGTTCAGTTCCAGTCGTAGCCGGTCAGCCAGCCCTACAAGGTCAGCGGGTCAGCGGGTCAGCGGGTCAGCGGTCAGCGGGTCAGCGGCGGCAACCGCGAAGAACAGCGCCCGGTGCGGGCCGCCGCGGCTGCCCCGGTCAGGTCTGGCGCACCGGGGCGTAGGACGCCCCGTCGAGTCCGAAGGTCCAGGCGACCCCCTCCTTGGCCGTCCTGGTCCGGGGCGGCACCCGCAGCCAGTACGTGCGGCTGGTCCCGTCCGGCTCCGGGGTCGAGTTGACGACTTCGACCATCACGACGTCCTCGTCGCCGTCCATCGCGATGCACCAGAGGATGCCGGTCTCGTCACGGTGCACCGGCTCGGCGCCCGATTCGGCGAGATAGCGGTCGTATCCGTAGTACTCCAGCATCACGCGGCGCAGTTCCGCGTTCTCCTCGGCCCGTATCCGGTCGGGGGTCAGGGTCGCCAGCCCGTCGAGGAACTCGGCGGGCACGGGCATGCCGCGCCAGGCGTACAGCGCGAAGCCGTCACGGTAGGCGAGCGCCGGGCCGTCGCCCCGGTCGAGCCGTCCCGCCTCGTCGCGGTGGAGTACCACGGGCCGTTCGCTGATCACGACGGCCCGCTCGTAGGGCCACCACCAGGCGGCGTTCCTGGCGACCTCGGCCAGCCCTGTCAACCGCTCGCCCCGGCCGTCGAAGGCCGCGAGCCAGGCCGCGTCGTGCTGGCCGAGGACGGCGTCGAGCAGGAGCAGGCGCACGGCGGACTCGTCCTCGGGCCGCGGGGCGAGCTCCGCGACGACCCCCGTGCGTATCCGCTCGGCCAGCGCGGCCGTGGTCTCCCACAGCTGTGCCCCGGTGGCGGACCACAGGGCGGACCAGCCCGCCGGGCCCAACTCGTCGTACATCCGTCGGCGTTCCTCCGCCCAGGGACGGGTGCGGACCTCCTCACGCACCGAGCGCCCCGCGTCCGTGAGCTTCGCCACCGCCTCGACCGCCGCCCGTGGCGAGTCCGCCCAGATGATGCGCTCCGGCTCGGCGAGCCCCGCGCTGCGGTAGGCGAGCCGCACCCCGTCCTCGGCGGCGCCCCGGTCCGCCTCACCCGTCGCCGCCGCCACGGCCCGCCACGCGTTCACGTACTGCATCGGATTTCCCGTCCCCTGTCCTGGTCTGCCTGTTGGCCGCGCGTCACCGCGTCCATCCCAACGATCCCGTTCACCGCGGCGATCCCGCTCACCGCCCCGCCACGCCGCCGCACCCGCCACGCCGTCACTTCCGCCGCACCCCCGCATCCATCGCCGCGAAGGTCAGTCCGCGACCATGCGGACGGCGCCCGGCGTGTACTCCCGCTGGCGCACCACGCGGAACCAGCCCTTGGGCAGGGCTATCGTCGCGTGCTCCTCGTGCACCACCCGCCCTCCGTCGGGGAGATGGAGCAGCGTCGGGCCGAACGGACCGGCCTCCCGCATCAGCCTGCCGGGCCCCTGCACCGCGTGGGCGTGTCCGGTCACCTCACCCAGGGCGAGCACCAGCCGCCCCCGCCCGTCACGCAGTTCACCCGGTGCGTCGAGGAAGTGCGCGGGCACCTCGGACTCGTCCAGCGCCACGATCAGTACATCGCCCTGCCGGTACACAGACGTCTCCCCTCGGTAGCGGCACCCGCTGTGCCGGCCACGAACGAAACGCTACGGCGGGGGTCTGACAACGGGCCGCGGGACGGGCCCGGTCCGACCGTTGTCAGTGGGGCTTGATACACCTTGCGACAACAATCGTCCTCAGTATCAGGAGCTCAGTGCCATGTCCGGTGTGGACCACCTGCACGAGTTGCTCGGCCTTCCGGCCGTCGATTTCCAGCACGAGACCGGTGGGGCCGCCCTTCCGGCGGCAGACGCCGTGGCCTGGCGCGTGAGCGTCGATCCGTTCGACCCGGACACGGAGGACCGTACGTGGGAGCAGGAGTTCACGTCGTTCCTCGAAGCCGTCGACCCGGCCGGCGTCCAGGCTCTGATCATCGGGCAGTGGGGGGAGACGTACGAGGAGACGTCGTCGTACCCCATCGGTCTCGTCATCGCCGCGGCCGGCAAACTGACGTCGCTGCGCGCGGTCTTCGTCGGGGACCTGGAGATGGAGGAGGCCGAGATCTCCTGGATCCAGCAGTCCGACGTCACCGCGCTCCTGACCGCGTTCCCCGGCCTTGAGGGTCTCGGTGTGCGCGGCGGCAGCGAGCTGGTGTTCCCGCCGGTCAAGCACGATTCCCTGCGGGCGCTCACCATCGAGACGGGCGGCCTGCCCTCCGAGGTGGTGCGTGGTGTGCTGGACAGTGAGCTGCCCGCGCTGGAGGTCCTCGATCTCTGGCTGGGCGTCTCGGCGTACGGCGGCGACACGGGCCTCCCGGCCCTCGCGCCGCTGCTCTCCGGCACCCGGTTCCCGCGGCTGCACCACTTGGGCCTGCGCAACAGCGAGATCGAGAACGAGATCGCGGCCGCGGTCGCGTCGGCCCCTCTGGTCGCCCGGCTCCGCACGCTGGACCTGTCCTGCGGCACACTCGGGGACGAGGGGGCTGCCGCGCTGCTCGAAGGCCAGCCGCTCACCCATCTCACCACGCTCGATCTGCATCATCACTTCCTGACCGAGCCGATGGAGCGCAGGATCACCGAGGCCCTGGAGCCGCACGGTGTGCGGGTCGACCTGTCCGAGCGGTGCGAGCCGTGGGACGACCGCGGCGCCGCCGGCCGCTACACCACGGTTGCGGAGTGACGGCCCGATGACGATCGAGCACCCCGACACCTTCCACGGCCTGACGGTCCTCACGCTGCCCGTGCCCGGCGAGGATCCGGTGCCGGAAGGCCTGCCCGCGGCGGATTCCGTGGCCTGGCGGCTGGAGTGCGGCTGGAAGGGGCTGACGTTCCCGGAGCTCTGGCAGCACTTCCTCGGCTCGGTCGACCCGACCCGGGTCCGGGCCCTGATGATCGGCCCCTGGTGGAAGGAGGACTACACCCCGTTCGCCCCCGTGGTGGAGCGGATCGTCGCGGACGCCCGTCGGTTCCCGGCCCTCCGCGCGCTGTTCCTCGCCGATGTGGTGGGCGAGGAGTGCGAGTTGTCCTGGCTGGAGATGTGCGACGTCACCCCGCTGATCGACGCCTTCCCCCTCCTGGAGGAGCTGACGGTACGCGGCTGCGGCGACTCCGGCCCCGGGCAGGAGAAGTTGCGGTTGCGGCCGGTGCGGCATCAGAGCCTGAAGTCGCTGCGCTTCGAGTCCGGTGGCCTGCCGGGCCATGTCGTGCGTGCGGTCGGCGCGTCCGAGCTGCCCGCCCTGGAACGGCTGGATCTCTGGCTGGGTGTCGACTGGTACGGCGGCGACACGACGGTCGACGACATGCGTCCCGTGCTGTCGGGCGCCGCGTTCCCCCGGCTGCGCCACCTGGGCCTGCGGAACAGCGACATCCAGGACGAGATCGCGACGGCCGTGGCCTCCGCCCCGGTCGTCGCCCAGCTTGAGTCGCTCTCGCTCGCGATGGGCACCCTCGGTGACGAGGGAGCCCAGGCCCTCCTCGACGGTCAGCCGCTCACCCATCTGACCTCGCTGGATCTGCACCACCACTACCTCACCGGCCCGCTGGTCTCCCGCATCCAGGATCTGTGCGACCGTGCCGGCGTCGAGGTCGATCTGGAGGAGGCCGACGACTGGGATCCGACGGACGACGAGCCCCGTTATGTCGCGGTCAGCGAATAGCGTGCTGCCACGCCTCGCGGTCGTCGGTAATCCCGGCAACCGCAGGGTGGCCCTCTTCCAGGACGCCGTGCGCTCCGCCGGGCTGCCGGACGCGCGCGTGGTGTCCTGGCTGGAGGTGCTGAGGGGCGAGGCGGCCTTCCTGCCGGGCGAGCGGGTGCGCATCGAATCGCCGGGCGAGGACGCCGAGGTCGAGCGGCTGCTGCGCGGGGTCGACGACCCGACCAGGGTGGAGGGTTCGGCCCGCTGGTACGCCCGCTTCACCTCGGCGGTACGTGACGTGGCGCGGGCGGCGAAGGCGGCCGGGGCGGTTCTGCTGAACGATCCGGACGACATCTCCGTCCTGTTCGACAAGCGGCTCTGTCACGGTGTGCTGGACGCCGCCGGCGTGCCCGTGCCTGACTCGCCCACGTCGGGGCCCTCGGCGGCCCCGGTGCGGGGGTGGGCGGACGTGCGGGAGCTGATGGCCGGTCACCGCATGCCGCGGGTGTTCGTGAAGCCCGCGCACGGTTCGTCCGCCTCCGGGGTGCTGGCCGTGGAGACGGCCGGCCCCGGCCGGGTGCGGGCGACCACGTCCGTCGAGCGGGACGGCGGGGGGCTGCTCTTCAACTCCCTCCGGGTCCGCCGCTGTACGACGGAGCAGGAGGTGGCGGCGGTCGTGGACGCCCTGGCGCCGGACGGGCTGCACATCGAGCGGTGGCTGCCCAAGGCGTCGCAGCGGGGGCGGGTGGCCGACCTCCGGGTCGTCGTCGTCGCCGGCCGGGCGACGCACGCCGTCGTGCGGACCAGCCGGTCCCCCATGACCAATCTGCATCTGGGCGGGGCCCGCGGCGATCTCGACGAGGTGCGGTCCGCCGTCGAGGCGGCGGGCGGCAGCTGGGACGCGGCCCTGGCCGTGTGCGAGCGGGCCGCGGCCTGCTTCCCGGAGACGCTGTGCGTGGGTGTCGACCTGCTGCCCGCCACCGGCTGGCGGCGCTTCGCCGTCGGGGAGGTCAATGCCTTCGGTGACCTCCTGCCGCGGCTCACGGGGCTGCCGGGGAGCGGTGCGGAAGGCCTGGACACGTACGCGGCCCAGGTGGCCGCCGTACTGAGTAACAACGAGGAACAGCTGAGGAACGAACGTGCGAGGAACGAAAGCGCCAGGAACGGCGGTGTCAGGGACGACCGTGCCGTCGCGGCCCTCTGACGTGTCGTCCGGCGTCGCGGAGACAGGGACCACGGACACCCGTGATCCCGACATGAACGCGGTCGTGGGCAGTCACGACCTGCTGCTCGTCACCCTGGACACACTGCGGTACGACGTCGCCGTGGAGCTGGCCGCCGCCGGGCGCCTGCCGAATCTGGCCCGGCATCTGCCGGACGGCGCCTGGGAGAAGAGGCATGCGCCGGGTAGCTTCACCTACGCCTCCCACCAGGCGATCTTCGCCGGTTTCCTGCCGACGCCCGCGTCGCCCGGCCCGCACCCCCGGCTGTTCGCGGCACGCTTCGAGGGCAGCGAGTCCACCGCGGGCTCCACCTTCGTCCATGACACCCCGGATCTGCTCTCCGGCCTCGCCGGGGTCGGTTATCGCACGGTGTGCGTCGGCGGGGTCGGCTTCTTCAACCGCCGCCCGCCGCTCGGCTCGGTGCTGCCCGGAATGTTCCAGGAGAGCCACTGGGAGCCGGAATTCGGGGTCGCCTCGCCGACGTCCTTCGAGGCGCAGGTGACCCGCGCCGCACAGGTCGTCGCGGAACTGCCCCGCGACCAGCTGCTGTTCCTCTTCGTCAACGTGTCGGCCCTGCACCAGCCCAACTGGTTCCACCTGCCCGGCGCCACCGCGGAGGCGGGCGACTCCCGGGAGACCCATGCCGCCGCCCTGGAGTACGTGGACCGGCACATCGGGCTTCTCTTCGCCGCGGCGAGCAGCCGGCGCAGGTGTTTCGCCATCGTCTGCTCCGACCACGGCACGGCCTACGGCGACGACGGGTACACCGGCCACCGGCTCGGCCACGAAGCGGTCTGGACCGTGCCGTACGCCCACTTCTTCCTCGATCCGGGGGCATCTCGATGACCTGCACCACCAGGCCCTACCAGAGCTACGTCTACGCATACCCGCACAAGACGGCGTACCGCCCGCTCGGCGTCCACGCCACCGGCCGTCCCCTGCTGGGCGACCTGTGGGCCGGGGAACGCAAGGACGCGCTCTCCCTCTACCTCCACATACCGTTCTGCGAGGTCCGCTGCGGATTCTGCAACCTGTTCACCCGGATCGGCGCGCCGGACGAGCTGGCCACGCGCTATCTCGACGCGCTGGACCGGCAGGCGTCCGCCGTGCGGGAGGCGCTGGGTGACGAGGGGCCGGTGCGGTTCGCGGCCGCCGCCTTCGGTGGCGGCACCCCCACCTTCCTGACCGCCGGTGAGCTGGAGCGGCTCTGCGACATCGCGGAGAAGCGGATGGGCGCCGATCTGCGCTCCGTACCCCTGTCGGTGGAGACCTCCCCGTCGACCGCGACGGCGGACCGGCTGGGCGTGCTCGCCGACCGGGGCACCACCCGGATCAGCATCGGTGTGCAGAGTTTCGTCGACGCCGAGGCCCGCGCGGCGGTCCGCCCGCAGCACAGGTCCGAGGTCGAGGCGGCCCTCGGCCGGATCCGTGACGCCCGCATCCCGGTCCTCAACATCGACCTGATCTACGGCATCGACGGTCAGACGGAGGAGACCTGGCGCACCTCCCTGGACGCCGCCCTGTCCTGGCGTCCGGAGGAGCTGTACCTCTACCCGCTGTACGTACGCCCGCTGACCGGCCTCGGCCGCCAGAGCACCTCGACCGGCTCCACCTGCTCCACCGGTGAACAGGACGCGGCCTGGGACGAACAGCGGCTGCGCCTCTACCGCGCGGGCCGGGACCACCTGCTGGACCAGGGGTACGAGCAGGTGTCGATGCGGATGTTCCGCCGCGCCGGCGCCCCGCACGCCGGTCCCGAGGACTACGCCTGCCAGACCGACGGCATGATCGGGCTCGGCTGTGGCGCCCGCTCGTACACCTCCTCGCTGCACTACTCCTTCGACTACGCGGTGGAGATGCGGGAGATCAGGGGCATCATCGACGGGTTCACGGCCACCGAGGACTTCTCACGCGCCGAGGTCGGCAGGTACGTCGACGGGGACGAGGCGCGCAGGCGCCATCTGCTGCAGTCGCTGCTCCAGGCCGAGGGCCTGCGGCCCGAGGAGTACCGCGAGCGGTTCGGGTCGGATCCCCGGGCCGACTTCGCCACGGAGCTGGACCTCTTCGCCGGGCGCGGCTGGCTGGACGCGTCCGCGGCCCCCGGACTGCTGCGGCTCTCGCCCGAGGGCCTGGCGCACTCCGACGCGCTGGGCCCGGAGCTCTTCTCCCCCGGTGTACGGGCCGCGATGGCCGCGTACGAGCTGAAGTGAGCCGCCCGATGAGTACGGCCGTCCTGACCGTGGACCCGACCGACAGGGGGCGAGGAACATGGATCTGACGATCCTTTACCGGGGCCCGCTGGCCTCGTGCGACTACGACTGCCCCTACTGCCCCTTCGCCAAGCGGCGCGACAGCGGCGAGCAGCTGCGGGCGGACCGGGCGGCGCTGGAGCGGTTCACGGACTGGGCCGCCACGCAGAACGGCGACCGGCTGTCGGTGCTGTTCACCCCGTGGGGCGAGGGACTGGTCCGGTCCTGGTACCGGCGGGCGGTGGTGGAGCTGTCGCGGCTGCCGCACGTCGGGCGGGTCGCCGTCCAGACCAATCTGAGTGCCCGTACCGGATGGCTGACCCTCGCCGAGCGCGAGAAGGTCGCCCTGTGGTGCACGTATCACCCGGGCCAGACACCGTACGACCGGTTCCTCGGCAGGTGCCGGGAGCTGTCGGACCTCGGGGTGCGCTACAGCGTGGGGGTCGTGGGGCTGGACGACCACCTGGCTGAGGCCCGGCGGCTGCGGGCCGCGCTGCCCGACGAGGTGTACCTCTGGATCAACGCGGCCGAGGGGCACACCTACACGGACGAGGAGGCCGACCGGTGGACGGCCCTGGACCCGCTGTTCCCGTACAGCAGGCACCCGCACCGTTCGGCGGGGCTGCCCTGCCGGACGGGCGAGTCCGTCATCTCGGTGGACGGTGAGGGGACGGTGCGGCGCTGCCACTTCGTCCGGGCCGAGCTTGGCAACCTCTACGACGGCAGCTACCGGCGCTCCCTCGGGCCGCGTGGCTGTCCGGCCGAGGTGTGCGACTGCCACATCGGCTACGTGCACCTGGAGACGCTGCCCCTGTACGACGTCTTCGCGGGCGGTGTCCTGGAGCGGATACCCGCCCGCCCGCGGACCGCAACCGCCCGCGGGCAGTCCCTCACGCTGTCGCCGGTCAGGCTCGCGGAGCGGCGCCCGGGCCTGCCGGACGTCGCACCATGAAGACGTCGACCGGGTCCTGGGACTCCACGACGAATCCGTGACGCCCGTAGAGCCGGCGGGCGGCGCTGCCGCGCAGGACGTTCAGCCGCACGGCCACGCCCTTACGGTCGGTGTCCGCGAGCACCGTGCGCAGCACGGCCGATCCGAGCCCCCGGCCCTGGTGGCGCGGGGCCAGGTAGAAGTGCTCCAGCAGCTTCCCGTCGTCGGCGGGCCGGACGGTGACGCATCCCGCGAACTCACCGCCGGCCAGGACGAGGGAGGTGTGGCGGGTGGAGAACGAGTCCCGCAGCCGCTGCCGCACCCTGTGCTCGTCGTAGCGGCCGAGGCGTTCCAGGTCCGCGCGCATGACGACGGCCCGCAGCTCCGCGACCGCCTCGACGTCCGTGGCCCGCGCGGCGCGCAGCACCCACTCCGCGCAGGGCGCGGGCAGGGGCGACGGACCGCTCCGTACGGGAGCCGCGGGGACCGCACCGTCCGTCAGAGGGCTCACAGGGGGAGCAGGTCGGGGCGCTTGGCCTCGACGTGGTCACCGGAGGACTCGCCGCGCAGACGTCGTCCGATCCACGGCACGAGGTACTCACGCGCCCAGTGGATGTCGTCGCGCCGCACCTCGATCGTCCTGCGCTGTACCTGCGGCGGCCACATCCGGTCGGGGTCGGCCGGTACGTCGAGTCCCAGGACCTGGGCGGCACGCAGCGCGACCCGGGTGTGCCCCTCGGACGAGAGGTGCAGCCGGTCGTCGTCCCAGGCGCGGCGGTCCTGCACGGACCGCAGCGACCACAGGTCCAGGACCGGGCAGTCGTAGCGGTCGGCGATGGACCGGACGTGGGCGGTGTACGTGGCGATCTTGCCTCGCAGGTGCCGGAGTACGGGGACGTGACGGGTGTCGAAGCCGGTGGTGACCATGACGGTGCCGACCGCCTGCGTCAGTTCGGCGACCGCGCGCTCGAAGCGTTCCGCCACGTCGTCCGGGTCGGAGCCGGGCCGGATGATGTCGTTGCCGCCCGCGCAGAAGCTCACCAGATCCGGTGCCAGCTCCTTGGCGCGGGGGACCTGTTCCGCGACTATCTGGTCGAGGAGGCGTCCGCGTACGGCGAGATTGGCGTACCGGAAGTTCCCGTGCGGGCCGTCCGCGGGACCTACCACCGCTCCGGGGACCGGGAGCTGGTCCGCGAGGAGGACCGCGAACCGGTCCGCCCAGCCGAGGAGCCTCCCGTCGGGGCCGGGGTCCCCGACGCCTTCGGTGAAGCTGTCGCCAATCGCTGCGTACGACCCGATGATGCCTCGTCGTGTGTTTCTCGAATCGTCTGCCACAAGCGCATATCCTGCACCTTCGATTGTGACCTACGCGACCGTAATAGGGGGTTGACGGGTGGTGAGAAAGACCACCCGGTCAGGTTTTGGTAAAGCCGGAATAAGAAGAGGGGCGGCGCGCAGTCGCGCACCGCCCCTCTTCTTCACGCCATTCGGAGACGCTCACCTGAAGTCGCTCATCCGAAGATGCCGGACGCGGACGCTCGGATGGAGACGCTCGGATGGAGACGCTCAGATGGCGACGCCGTGCGAGCGCAGGTACGCGATCGGGTCGACGTCGGAGCCGTAGCTCGGGCCGGTGCGGACCTCGAAGTGGAGGTGCGGGCCGGTGGAGTTGCCGGTGGAGCCGGAGAGGCCGATCTGCTGGCCGCCGGTGACGGTCTGGCCGGCGGAGACACCGAGCGAGGACAGGTGGGCGTACTGGGAGTACATGCCGTCGCTGTGCTGGATGACGACCTCGTTGCCGTACGAACCGCTCCACCCGGCCGAGACCACGGTGCCCGGGCCGATGGACCGGACGCCGGTGCCGGAGGCGGCCTGGAAGTCGGAGCCGGTGTGGTAGCCGCTGGACCAGCTGGCGCCGGAGGCGCGGTACTGGGTGGTGACGTTGGCGTCGGCGACGGGGGCGGCCCAGCCGGAGCTGTTGCCCGCGGAAGCGGCGGTGGAGTCGGAGGTGTCGGCGGTGTCGGTCGCCTTTACGGCCTTCTCGACCGGGGCGGCGGCCTTGGGCGCCGACTCGGCCTTCGAGGGGGTCGCCTCGGACGGCGCGGCCTTGGGCGCGGACCGCTCGGCCGAACCGGACGCCTTGGCGCCGAGGGTCAGCTTCATGCCCGGGAAGATCAGGCTCGGGTCGTCGCCGACGACGTCGCGGTTGTCCTTGTACAGCTTCTCCCAGCCGCCCTTGAGCTTCTGGTCGGCCGCGATCTTCGACAGGTAGTCGCCGGAGACCACGGAGTAGGTCTTCGGAGCACTCTGCTTCTTCGCCACCGAGGCGGCGGGCGCGCTGTGGGCGGCGCTCGCGGCGGACTTGGCGGCAGGCGCGGCCTGCTCCGCCGCGTGGGCGCCGGTGGCGCCGATCAGCGGAAGGGCGAGAACGGCGCCACCGGTCCCGGCGGCGAGGACGCCTCGGGTGATGGGGCCGGTCTTCGTACGACGGTGCTTACCCTTTGCGGGCATGGGGAGTTCCTCTCCGGCGCCTACGAGGTGAGCTGTCGGGTTCGGACTGGAGATGCCCGGCCGCGCTGGACGCGACTTGACCCCGAGCCGTTCCGGATCCCTCCGGCCGGCGGCTTACCTGGTTCCCCCGTTCCTGCCACACGTTGGTCGGTGCGGATTCCGGGCGGCGGCAGGATTAGGCGTTCCGTCCGGATTGACCGTGACCGTAAGCGAGCCAGGACGCCGGGAACAAGCCGCCGGTTGCGAACCGGAATCCGCTCTTCATTTCCCGCCGGGAATTACGGTCACACTCCGTGGATTACGGATCTTGGCTTTCCGCGCGGCGTCCGGAATACCCGCCCGCGGTTCCGCCACACACCGTCACGGATATGATCCCGCTCACCTGCCCGACCCATCTCCCATGCAAGCAGGGCATGTTCTGCCAAATGCATCAATACGGACATTGCTCGATTTCGTCCTCTTTCGCGCGGACCTGAAAACAGGGCGGCGGCCGAGACGGTTGTCCGATGAACGCATGTCGTATCGTCGCGAGCGTGGCCTCGTCGGCGAGCCGCGCCGACGCCAGACACTCCAGGAGTCCTTGTGACGCAGCTGCCAGAGGTTCCGTCGACCGACATCGAGCTGACCGGTGTCCGCAATTTCCGCGATGTGGGCGGGCTCCCGACCACGGACGGCGGGAAGGTCCGGCACGGACGCCTCTACCGCAGCGGCCACCTGGCGCACGCCACCGAGGCGGACGCGGCCTTCCTCGCCGGCCTCGGCCTGCACACGGTCTTCGACTTCCGCAACGCGGCGGACCGCAAGCTCGACGGTCATGACGTGGAACTGCCCGGCGTCCGGAATGTCAGCATTCCACTCTCGGACCCGGCCGACGGCGCCGAGTTCTGGCGGCTCGTGCGTGACGGGAACATCCAGCAGCTGCGATCGATCCTCGCCGGCGACAGGGGGACGGACCGCATGATCGCCTCGTACCGGTCGATCATCAAGGACCGCACGGCCGAGCACAGCCGGGTGCTGCACGCACTGGCCGAGGACAGCGTCCCCGCGCTCATGCACTGCGCCGCGGGCAAGGACCGGGCGGGCCTGTCGATCGCGATCTCGCTGCTGGCCGTCGGTGTCGAGAAGGAGGCCATCGAGGCCGACTACCTGAAGTCCAACGACGCGCACCGGCGCTACAAGGTGCGGCGCAGCGACACCTCTTCGGCGGGGATGTCGGAAGAGGTGATGGAACTGCTCAATCCGCTGTTCGGCGCGCACTCCGACTACCTCGACGCCGCGTTCACGGCGATCGAGGACACCTGGGGCGGCACGGAGCGCTACCTCACGGAGGGCCTGAAGCTTGCCCCCGCGACGCGCGAGAAGCTGCGCGAGCGCCTGGTCGAGGGCGCCTAGGGCCTCTCGTTCGGATCAGGCCGGGGCAGGGAGCGGGGCCGGCATGATCCGAACGAGAGGCCGGCCCCGGGCCGGCCGGCCGTCGCGCCGGGCGGGTCAGCCTTTGCCCGCCACGGTGAACAGGATGAAGAGGAAGGCCGCGACGACGTGCCCGGCCACCAGGTAGGCGAAGAGCCGGATGACCACGCCTCGGGGCATCTTCCGCTCCTGCGTGTCCTTACCCTCGGGCCTGCGCGGAGTGAGAGGGTCATAGTTGGATGAATCAGACATGAGAGTCCTCTCTTTCGACCGCTCGGGCCGAGGGGACGAAGGGTCTACGGAGTGGTGGAGCGGGGCGGGGCGGGGTTCACCCGCGGTGGACCTCGCCGCCCAGGCACAGCTCGGCGGCGGGACTCTGCAACAGCGTGTGGACGAAGAGCAGCCGCACACCGCCACGGTCGAGCGCGGCGATCCGGTGCGGGGTGAGCGAGTCGAAGTGCGCGCTGTCACCCGGGTCGAGGTCGTGCACGGTCTCCCCCAGGGCCACCCGCAGCCGCCCGTCGAGGACGTACAGCCACTCCTCGCCGGGATGGACGCGTACGAGATCGCTCTGGGCTCCGTACGGGACGCTCACCCGCAGCGCCTGCATGGCGCGGCCCGAGGCACCGGCCTGGTGGTACAGCCAGCCGTCGGCCTCCGCGCCGCCACCGCCCGAGGAGCCGCCCGAGGAGCCACCGGAAGACCCCTGGGAGATACCCGCGGAAGAGGCTCCCCCGGAACCCCCTCCGAAGGGGATCCCTCCGAAAGGTCCTCGCGGCGACCCGCCGACGGCGCCGCCGCGCACGATCGCGTCCCGCTCGGGCGGCATCTCACCGAGGAGCTCGGAGACCGTCGTACCATAGATGCGGGCAAGTCCGAGCAGCATGGGCAATGAGGGCTGCCTGCGGCCCGTTTCGAGCCTGGAGAGATGGGCCGGGGAGAGCCCGGCCCGCCCGGCGGCGGTCTCCAGGGTGAGACCTCGGTTGCGGCGCAGGTCACGCAGGCGCGGCGCGACCCCCGGCACCTCGTCGGCCACCCCTCCTTCGGGAGGATTCATGCTTCCATTGAGCCAGGATCTTTCCTCTCGGGCAAATTTTTTGCCTGAGAGGTAAAAAGCCCTGATGCGCCGTGGAGCGCCCTGGAGCAGTCGTGCTCACCGGTTGGCGACCGCCTGTTTCACCAGGGTCCTGCCGAAGTCCCACATCAGCCCGCCCCCGCTGTGCGCGTCGTCCATGACGGCCGTGAAGGCGGTCACGAAGCGGTCCACCTCCCGCTCCCCGATGACCAGTGGCGGAATCAGCTTGATGACCTCCATATGGTCGCCGGAGACCTGCGTGAGGATGTGGTGCTTCTGCAGCAGCGGCACCACCACCATCTGGGCGAAGAGGCCCTTGCGGGCGGCCTGGAGCATGGTCCATCGGCTGCGGAGCTTCAGCGAGGAGGGCCGGCCGAACTCGATGCCGATCATCAGGCCCCGCCCGCGGACCTCATGCAGCAGCTCGTAGCGGCCGACGAGTGCGGCGAGCCGCTCCCGCAGCAGATCACCGGTGCGGCGGGCGTTCGCGACCGTCTCCTCGTCCTCCATCACGGCGAGCACCGCGAGTCCGGCCGCCATGGCCTGGGCGTTCGATCCGAAGCTCGCGGAGTGGACGAGGACCCGGTCCATGGAGGAGTAGACGCGCTTGAAGATCCAGTCCTTGCCGAGCGTCGCCCCGACCGGCACGTAGCCGCCGGACAGCGCCTTGGCCACGCAGACGAGATCGGGCTCGACACCGTCCTCGTGCTGGTAGGCGTAGAAGTCGCCGGTCCTGCCGAGCCCGGTCTGCACCTCGTCGGCGATGAGCACCGCCTTGTGCCGGTGCAGCAGCTCCTGCGCGGCCCTCAGGAAGCCCGGCGGTGAGGCGTGGACGCCCTTGCCCTGGATCGGCTCGACGACCAGCCCCGCCACGTCGCCGCGCTTCAGCTCGCGCCGCAGGGCGTCCAGGTCGCCGAGCTCGATCGCCGTGTCGGGGAGCAGCGGTGCGAAGCCGTCCCGGAATCCGGACTCGCCGTTGACGGAGAGCGAGCCGGTTGTCAGCCCGTGGAAGGCGTGGTCGCAGTAGAGGACACGTGGCTTCCCGGTCGCGTACCGGGCGAATTTCAGGGCGGTCTCGACCGCCTCGGTGCCGCTGTTCCCGAAGAACACCCGGTCCAGGTGCGGGCTGTGCGCCAGCAGCCGTTCGGCCAGCAGTCCGGGCAGCGGCTGGCAGTCGAAGCGGGTGAGGTCGGCGAGCGAGGCGTCGAGGACGTCGTGCAGTGCCTTGCGTACGACGGGGTGGTGTCTGCCGAGCCCCATCACGCCGAATCCGGCGAGCATGTCGAGGTAGTCGTCGCCGTCCGCGTCCCAGAAGTACGCGCCCTCGGCCCGCTCGTAGACCTTGTCGAAGCCGAGGGTGCGCAGCATGCGCGGCAGTTGGTGGTTCAGGTGCCGGGTGTGCAGCTCGTAGCGTTCGGCGCCGCGTTCCGCGAGGAGCCGTGCCAGATCGAAGCCCTCGGGCCCGTCGTCCTTCATCGCCCGCTCTCCTTCACCATGTTCGTGTCCGCCGCCCTCGGTCGGGGAACCGTTCGGCGAACCGGGTCGGTCCGGCGGGGTGCGGCATCGCCGCGGTGATCGCGACGACGTCCGGGCGTTCGGCGCCGATCCGTGCGATCTCGTCCGCGAGTCCGCCGAGCTCCGACGGGCTCGGTGCCTTGAGATCCCGCGGCCCCAGGATGTTCTCCGGCATCGTCATGCTCGGGCCCTCTCTCCGGTCCTGTTTGCGGCTCACGGTCACGGCCGGGGCCCCGGGGCGGGTACCCGTTCGCGCACCGGCGCGTACCGACCGGCGGCCGGCGACGCGCCGCGTGGGGTGGCGCGTCGAGGCCGGGCCGCCGGCCCGGGGAGAGCCGGAGCGACCGGCTCTCCCGTGGTCAGGACGTCACCGGTTGCCGCCGATGGTCTCCCGTGCCGCGCGCAGCGATTCCTTCAACGACCCCATGGTGGCGAGGACCGCGGTCGGCTCGTAGCCGCAGTGCGCCATGCAGTTGGCACACCGCGGGTCCTTGCCGCGGCCGTACTTCTCCCAGTCGGTCTCCTCGATGAGCTGCCGGTACGTCGGGACGTACCCGTCGTTCATCAGGTAACAGGGCCGCTGCCAGCCGAAGAGCGAGTAGTTGGGGATCGCCCACGCCGTGCAGGGGAAGTCCGCCTTGCCCTCCAGGAAGTCCAGGAAGAGCGGCGAGTGGTTCAGCCGCCAGCGGGCCCGGTTGCCGCCGGCGAAGGTTTTCTTGAAGAGCTCACGGGTCTGTTCCACGCCCAGGAAGTGCTCCTGGTCGGGTGCCTTCTCGTAGGCGTAGGCGGGCGAGATCATCATCTCGTCGACCTTCAGGTCGTCGTTGAGGAAGTTGAGTACCTCGATGATGGTCTGCGGGGTGTCGGTGTTGAAGAAGGTGGAGTTGGTGGTGACCCGGAAGCCGCGCCGCTTGGCCTCCTTCATCGCCTCGACCGCCTCGTCGAAGACGCCCTCCTTCGCCACTGACTCGTCGTGCCGCTCACGCAGCCCGTCGATGTGCACGGCGAAGGCGAAGTACGGCGACGGCGTGAACTTCTCGAGCTTCTTGCGCATCAGCATGGCGTTGGTGCAGAGGAAGACGTACTTCTTCTTCGCCACCAGCTGGCGCACGATCTCGTCGATCTGCGGGTGCATCAGCGGCTCGCCACCGGCGATCGACACCATCGGGGCACCCGATTCGAGCACCGCCCCGACGGCCTGGGCCACGGGCATGCGCTGCTTGAGGACTCCGGCCGGGTGCTGGATCTTCCCACAGCCCTCGCACGCCAGATTGCAGGCGAACAAGGGCTCCAGCTCGACGATCAGCGGGAACTTGTCCCGCTTGCGGAGCTTCTGTTCGATGAGATACGTCGCAACCTTGATGGACTGACGGAGCGGCATGGCCATCTGGGCTCACCTCCTGGGGAGCAGCAAAGATCGGTGCCATTCATGGAAAGCCGGAAGGACAGCACGAAGAACACGGAATGCCGATATTCCACCGCGTACCGTGCCGATGCGGACGAGCTCATGCTCAGGAGCATCCACGACCACCCGTACGGCGGCAACGGGGCGTGCCCCGGTCCGTACGGCGGTGCGGAGCGTGGCGGCGGACTCCATGTCCACCGCGATGGCGCCGGTGGCCCGGAGCCCGGCGCGTTCGGGTCCCCTGACGACGTGGCCGGAGCCGGTCAGTGGTCCGGTGTGGACGGCGCGGCCCGGCACCGCCCTGGTCAGGGCGTCGACGAGCAGGCCCGTCCCGACGCAGGGCGTCGTGCCGTTGTCGTCGCGGGTCTCCTCGGCCACCACGAGGTCGCCGGGGTGCATGCCGGGGGCCAGCCCGGCGCAGAAACCCGAGGCGATGACCGCGGCCCCTCGGACTCCGTCCCGCCCCAGCGCGAGCCGGACGGCGTTCTCGGCGGCCTTGGGCCCCATCCCGGTCCTGATGACGGTCACCGGCCCGGGAGCTCCGTTGCCCCGGCCCGTGCGCAGGGCGAAGTGCTCGATGGCGAGCGCACAGGCGATGAGGAGCGGCGTGGCGGGGGCGGTTGGTCTCCGGTCGTCCCCCATCCGGTCAGGCCCCCTTACCGGAACCGGTGGCGAACGGGTCGCCGTAGACGTACCGGCCCAGTGCGGTGAGGGGGAACACCTGCCGGTAGAGGTGGTAGTTGATGGAGAAGTCCCACGGGAAGCCGGTTCCGGTGAAGTACGGCTCGTCCCAGGAACCGTCCGCCAGCTGGGTTCCCGCCAGCCAGCCGATGCCCCGCTCGACGGCCCTGCTGTCGCGCCTCCCGGCGGAGAGGAGCGCGAGGAGGGCCCAGGCGGTCTGGGAGGCGGTCGACGCTCCGCGCCCGATCCACTTCTCCTCCTGGTAGGAGCGCAGGTCCTCGCCCCAGCCGCCGTCGTCGTTCTGGACGGACTCGAGCCAGCCGACGGCCCGCCGGACCGAGGGGTGCGCCGCGGGCAGACCGGCCGCGATCAGTGCGGGCACCACGGACCCTGTGCCGTAGATGTAGTTGACGCCCCACCGGCCGAACCACGCGCCGCTCGCCTCCTGTTCGGCGAGCAGCCACTCGATTCCCCTGCGGGTACGGGGGTGGCTCGACCGGCCCTCGACGGCGAGCATCTCCACCACGTGCCCGGTGACGTCGGCGGACGGCGGGTCGATGACCTCGCCGAAGTCGCAGAACGGCAGCCTGTTCGGAAAGGGGCTGGTGTTGTCCGCGTCGAAGGCGCCCCAGGCCCCGTTGCGGGACTGCATGCCGAGGTTCCAGCGCACCCCCCGCTCGATCGCGGCCTCGACCCTGTCGGGGTCCGGGTGGCGGACCCGGCGCAGCGCGAGAACGACCTCGGCGGTGTCGTCGATGTCCGGGTAGTTGTCGTTGTGGAACTCGAACGCCCAGCCACCGGGGGCCAGTTCAGGCTTGCGTACGGACCAGTCGCCCGGCCGTACGATCTCCTCACCGAGCATCCAGTCGGCGGCCTTCACGAGGGCCGGGTGGTCGGGGCTCAGTCCGGCGTCGGCGAGCGCGATGGTGGCGAGGCAGGTGTCCCAGACCGGTGACTGGCAGGCCTCGATCATGCGGGCACCGTCCTCGCGCCGGACGGTGAACCGGTCGAGCGAGGCGAGCCCGGCCCTCATCACCGGGTGGTCGAGGTCGTAGCCCAGCAGGTGCAGGGCGATGATCGAGTAGACGGCGGGAGGCTGGATGCCGCCCCAGCAGCCGTCGTTCTCCTGGCGTTCGATGATCCAGCGGGCCGCGGCGTTCATGGCCACGCGGCGCAGTCGGCGCGGGGCGACCCTGTGGTAGGCGTGCAGCGCCTTGTCGAGCCGCTGGAAGACACCGTCCCAGCTGGCCATCGGGGCCGTGCGCCCCGGGGGGGTCGGGTTCGCCGGATCGGTGTGCAGCTCGTCGAGGGTGAACGGGGCGGGGCGGACGGGACGCTTCGCGGAGACGACGGTGAGCGGGACGATGGTCTGGCGGGCCCAGCAGCCGAAGTCGTAGATGTTGAGCGGGACCCACTTCGGGAAGAACATCAGCTCGGGCGGCAGCTCCGGCAGGTCGTCCCACTTCCACCAGCCGAAGAGGGCGAGCCAGATCCGGGTGAAGACCCGGGCCGCCGCGATGCCTCCCCGGTCCCGGACGAAGCGCGCGGCGCGGATCATGTGCGGGTCGTCCGGCCGGTCTCCTGCCAGCCGGAGTGCGACGTACCCCTCGATGGTGGCGGAGAGGTCGCCGGGCCCGCCGTGGAAGGTGGCCCAGGTGCCGTCACCGAGCTGCTCGCCGCGGATGAAGCGGGCTGCCGCCTGCACCGTGGCGGGGTCCTGGATGCCCAGGAACTGACGGAGCAGCAGGTCCTCGGCGTCCATCGTGACGTTGGTGGCGAGGTCCCCCTTCCACCAGCCCTGCTCGTCCTGCCTGCCGAGGAGGTGCTCCACCGAGCGTTCCGCGGCCCGTCGCGCGACGGCGAGGACGTCGTCCGCGGCGATGGTCGTGTCGGTCGGATCGCTTACCGGGGCTGCGCGGAGGTTCGCGGCCCCGGTGCTTCCGTCGGTCGTCGCTGTCATGGCTTCCCCTTCGTGCAGTTGGTCCGCTGCTGTGCTGGGGTCTCCGTCGGCGGGCGCCCCGCCACGGCGCCCCCCCCCGCCAGCCACTGAAAATCGAAATGTGTTAAAAAAAT
>NZ_JBHXRD010000051.1:0-2914 GCF_042717325.1 Streptomyces sp. NPDC058637
GTACCGCGACTAGTTGCGCGAACCGCGGGTACGGCGCATCAGCACCGCACCGCCGAGCAGCAGAGCCGCGCTCGCGCCGGCGGCCAGGCCGATCTCCCCCGCACCGGTCTGGGCCAGCTGCGTGTCGGGGGTGTTCGGGCCGGGGTTGCCGGGCGGCGGCACGTCCACCGGGGGCTTGTCCACCGGCGGCTTGGCTGCGATCGGGGGCTCGTCGACCGGCGGCTCGGCCGGGCCGCTCTCGTTGTAGCACTCGTTGTCGGCGGCCGCATTGAGTGCACCGATCACGTTGACGCTGTTGCCGCAGACGTTGACCGGGATGTGCACGGGGGCCTGGATCACGTTGCCGGAAAGAACACCGGGGGAGTTGGTGGCCACACCTTCGGCGTGTGCTCCGCCGTACCCCTTGTAGGCGTCGTCCTCGTAACCGTGGGTGCTCGGAGCGCCGTGACTGCGGTCGCTGGGGTCACCGGAGGTGTCGTCACTCCCGCCGTCGTACCCGTTGTCGCCGGGAACGCTGCGGCTGTCACCGTGACGGTCGCTCTGTTCGGCGTCGTGGCCGTGACGGTCGCCCTTGCCGGAGTCGACGTTCGCGCATTCGTTGCCGAAGGAGGAATTCAGAAGGGCGGCCCCATTGGCGGTGTTGCCGCAGGCATTGACCGGGACATGCACCGGCACCTGGGCGACGTTGCCCGAGCCTACGCCCGGAGAGTTGACGGCGGCGCCCTCGGCCGAGGCGTCGGCATGGGCATATCCGCTGACGGCGGTCAGGATGCCGGATGCCGCGGCCATGACGATCATGCTTTTGTTCAACACTTGCCGCATTGAATGGGCCTTCCTCAACATTTCTGCGCGGGTGGTGCACCCGCAAGTGACGCGTGTGTGACGAGTGGTGCCGTTGCTGTGCGAGGTCATGACCTCGGCGGATCGTCATCTCCAGTGCGCTGGACGACAGTCATAACGAGCGGACCGCGCCGGGGAAACTCGCGAAACGTGGTGAATTGCGGAATCGTCCGAACGGATGACGCTCAAATGTTCCAGACAGTACCGGAAGGTGTCACTGACGATGCGCCCACGGATGTGCTCCCGAACACGCGTGCGGCCGGCTCGCCACTCCCCTCACTCGTTCAGCAGCATTACCCGGACGAATCTGTGTCGTTCATTGTTGTGGTACACCGAGGGAAAGTCTGACTGTTGTACGGTTGCGAAGATTCTCCCCCTGGCGAAATCTTGAATGCATTCACGCACACAAATGAAAGGTATCTCCGTGTTCGGAAAGCGAACTGCTGTTGTCTCCCTGTCGGCAGTGGCCCTGATGGCGATCGGGGCGGCTTCGGCCCAGGCCGACGACGGCCCCAAGTTCGAGAACAACGGGCACATCCTGTCCTGCTTCAGCCTGGAAGCCCTGAACATCCCGATCGCGTCGACCACCAGCAGCAAGATTGACTGCTCCACGAACTACGAGTGGAACACCCAGGCGAACACGAACACAACGGTGATCGACGCCAGCGCGGCTCCGGCGCAGGCTCCGGCGCAGGCTCCGGCTGCGGCTCCGGTCCAGGCTCCGGTCGAGGCTCCGGCGCAGGCTCCGGCTGCGGCTCCGGTCGAGGCTCCGGCGCAGGCTCCGGCTGCGGCTCCGGTCGAGGCTCCGGCGCAGGCTCCGGCTGCGGCTCCGGTCCAGGCTCCGGTCGAGGCTCCGGCTGCGGCTCCGGTCCAGGCTCCGGTCGAGGCTCCGGCGCAGGCTCCGGCTGCGGCTCCGGTCCAGGCTCCGGCTGCGGCTCCGGTCGAGGCTCCGGCTGCGGCTCCGGTCGAGGCTCCTGCCCAGGCACCGGTCGAGGAGCAGGCTCCCCTCTCTGCGCCCGTCGAGGCTCAGGCCGTTGTGCAGACGCCGTTGGGTGAGCAGGCTCCCGTAGGGGCGCAGGCTCTCGTCCAGGCGCCCGTCGAGGGGCTGGGCCTCACCCAGTACTAGCGGGTGTCCCGTCGGGGCGCTTCCTCTGGGTAGTTGCTTGTGCGTTGTACCTCGAATTTCGGACGGCGCTCTACAGTCGCGGAAAAATGGAAGAGCGGGCGACTGGCTGGGTGCCGGGTCTCCGGGATTCAGGATTGCTCCCTGTAAGCATTTTTCCATTCCAATGGAAGGCCGATAGTAATATCGACTCTTCCGGTGGCTCCAGTGAAGCGTCTCGGGGTGAACTGCAGCAGGGCGAGAGTCGGTGCTGGCGCCGATGTCGTTCCTGATATGCCACCGCCGCTGCCGGGTTTCCTCCCCCGGCAGCGGCGGTTTTTTTGTTCGTGGACGCGAATACCTGCCGAAGGATCCGCCGCCGACACGCCTCGCGATGTGGCCCGAACGAGTGCATTCCCCGGGATGCCTAATTACCCCCGGCGCTGCGGAATCCTTGTCCCCCAAGGGGAAAAGGGCTCCATCTGTCGGCCGGCCGTCAATGGGCTGCCCCTGCGCCAGTGCGTCGTGGTGATCTGTCGGACATTTTCGCCTAACATCTCGTAACTGTACGAACACGGCCAACCGTGGTCCGTGTTGTACTAGCCAAAACGGAGAAAAGAAATGCGCAAGCTTCAGAAGGCTGCCGTTGTGGTTGCAATGCTTGGCAGCGTCGGCTTCATCGGTTCCGGCACCGCCTTCGCCGGCGACGAGGGCCCGGGCATCGACGTGAAGCAGAGCTCCGCCTGTGAGTCGCACGACACGAGCGTCAACATCCTCAACAACGTCGGTGTCCTCAACGGCCTGCTCAGCGGCCTGATCGGCAACGAGGGTGACCCGGGCGCCCAGGACTTCAAGGTCGGCTCGACGATGGACTGCAGCAACGACGCTTTCTGAGCGTCGGTGAGTAGCTGACCATCTGGAACAGCATCGCGGCGGGGGGGGGCCCCCCGGGGGGGCCCCCCCCCCGGGGGT
>NZ_JBHXRD010000051.1:2924-41518 GCF_042717325.1 Streptomyces sp. NPDC058637
TGTTGCCTCCAAACTATTTTTTTTTGGTGGGGGTTTTTGTTGAGATCAGATTTTTCCCGCGCGGGGGGGGGGGGGCCGGGGGGGGCCCCCCCCCGCCGTCTCGCTTTTCGGGTGGCCGGTCCTGGGCGTGCGTGGCGGCGCACGCTGGGCTGAACGGTGGTCATCGTCTTCAACTCCGGCCCGTCGTTTGGTGTCGGATGATGCGCTGCCCTAGTGTCCTCACTGTGAGTGCGCGTTCCGCTGCGGAGCGTGCCCCTAGCAAAACGGAGAAAAGAAATGCGCAAGCTTCAGAAGGCCGCCGTTGTGGTCGCGATGCTCGGTAGCGTCGGCTTCATCGGTGCCGGCACCGCCTCCGCCGGCGGCCACGGCGAGCCGGACATCGACATCACGCAGAGCTCGTCCTGCTCCTCGCACGACACGAGCCTCAACGTCCTCAACAACATCGGCATCCTCAACGGCACCCTGAGTGGCCTGATCGGCAACGAGGGTGACCCGGGCGCCCAGGACTTCAAGGTCGGTTCGGTCGCGGACTGCAGCAACGACGCTTTCTGAGCGTCTAGATAGCCGAGTGTGAATCTGAGAGCGGGTCCGGATTCCGAGCCGAATGGCCGGGGGTCGGGCCCGCTCTCTCATCGTGAAGGAACGCAGCACATGTTCAGTGGGAAGAAGATCGCAGTCGCCTCGATGCTCATGGGGGGCCTCGCCCTGACAGGGCTGGGTGTCACTCAGGCGTACGCCGGAGGGGCGCAGGGCGACTGCTCGCAGGACGCCTACGGCAACCTCGTCTGTGTCCAGAAGAGCGAGACCTCATACACCAGTGAGGACGGCACGTACCACGTCCACCAGAAGCAGGACTGCAAGACGGTCACCCGCCCGGCTGTGCCGCAGCCCTCGGTCGGAGTGGGGAAGCAAGGGACGACGGATGTCGGCCCCACGGTGAACTGCTCCAACTCGGCGCCTGCACCGGAGGGCTTCGTCGCCCCCACCATCGGGCGCTGAGTCCGGGCCTCGAGCCCGGCGCGCATGAGTTGACGAATGGCCGAACCCGAGTGATCCGGGTTCGGCCATTCGCCTGCTCACACGCTTGCAGGGGCCTTCATGGGGCTGTCGGCGCAGCCTGGCTCGCCCCCGCCGGTGAGGGGACGCGGGGTCGCCGTACGGCGGTGCCCAGCGTCTCGACCTGGTTGCAGTACGGCAGTCCGATCAGCGGCCTGTGCGTGCAGAACCTGCTGATCAGATCGGAGAACTCCTCCATACGTTCCACCGGCGCCAGGTGGTCTGCTTCCTTGATGGTGGTGAAGGCCGCCGTAGGCAGCGAAGCGGCGACATCGCGGCCCATGGCGGGAGTGCAGAGCGTGTCGTACTCGCCTGTGCACACCAGGGACGGCACGGAGGGCAGCGGGTCGTCCCGGAACCAGTCGTGGCTCATCAGGCGCGCATTGTGCTCCACCGACATCCGGAGCTCGTCGGGAGACTGCGCCATGAACTGCCGCAGAAGGAGCCGGGAGACGACCGCGTGTTTGCGCACGACACCGGTTCCGGCAGGCGACATGAACCGTTCGACCAGTTCACCGGCGATCCCTGCCCGGTCGCCGAGCTCCAGCATCCGTGTCCAACGCGGGACCGCGGCGGCGTATTCGTCCGGGATCGCCAGGGTCATCCCGACCAGTGCCAGCTTGGCCACGTGCTCAGGGTGCTGCTGGGCGAAACGCACGGCGATGGCCCCGCCGAAGCAACTGCCGACGAGGTTGACCTGCGACATGCCCAACTCCCCGAGCATGTGCCGCACATTGGCCGCCAGGAAATCGATGCCGTGCCGGGCGGGGAGGAAATCTGCCGTTCCGTATCCGGGGAGGTCCACAGTGACCGTGGTGCAGTATTCGGCCAGCCACTTCTCGTGCCGCGACCACGCGTATCGGTTCTGCGAGGAACCGCCCAGGAGGACCAGCGGTTCGGCTCGAGGGCGGTCCTGGTGGACGACGCGGCAGTGGTAGGTGAATCCCTCGAAGGTGAGCGCGCGTTCCTCCACCCTCACAACAGTTGGTGGCTTGGCACCAAGTGCGGGGTCCGGCGCTGGAGTGTCCTGTGCGGCGCTGATGTCGGAACGCATGGAGCCCCCGAGGGAGTGGGATGAGTTTGAGGTTGAATCTCACGATCCTCCTATTGCACCCCCTTTCGTGATGAACCCCCCCTTAGTGGGCGTGTCGGTGGTATCGGCTCGGCGTGGGGCCGGTGCGGCCTGCGCGCGCCCTACCGGAGCCCGGGTGCTCGTGTTGCGGATCAGTCTCGTCGACGTCTTTGTCGTGGCCCGGCCTTCGGGCCAACCGGCCGAGTGTGCGTTGAGCCGGTTGACGTAAGGGGGCTACGTTCCCCGGCGCGACGGGTATGGCATCCTCATGGACCAGTACGACAGCCCCCGACCGTCGTGGCGCACCGATTCCGGTACACCTGTCTACGATCGTCTCCTCGCCGAATGGCAAGAGGCGGCGAGGCGTAGGGAGCGGACGTCCACGTCGCCCGTTGTGTCCAACCCGGGCCGCGGAACCGTCTTGGTTCCCGGTGCCCGGACCTCCGCCGAAAGCATGGGCAGCGGGAAGTAGCTGCATCGACAAAAAGCCGTTGACGCCGCCCGGCGACCCCGGGCTAGGGTGTGCGGAGTTTCGAGGAACCAGGAGGTGAGGACATTGATGACTGTCGTTGCGATGGGCGCTGCCCACACGAAGAGCATCGTTCCCACCCCTGTGGCCGCCGGCTGAATCCGACTTCTTCCGCGCGTTCGACGCGCGCTGCCGGGGCCGCCCTTGTGAAGGGTTTCCCTTGTCTTTCCCCATTCTTCGCACCTCTTCGTCGCACCCGCTGGCCCCGTACGGCTGGGACGACGACTGGGCTGCCGCCTTCGCCCCGTACGCCGAGCAGGGACTCCTGCCCGGCCGCGTGGTGCGGGTGGACCGCGGGCAGTGCGACGTGGCCACCCCGGACGGCACCCTCAAGGCGGACACCGCGTTCGTCGTGCCCCGCGATCCGATGCGGATCGTCTGCACCGGTGACTGGGTGGCCGTCGACCGGGACGGCGACCCGCGGTTCGTCCGTACGCTCCTTCCCCGGCGCACCGCCTTCGTACGCTCGACGTCCTCGGAGCGCTCCGAGGGGCAGGTGCTCGCCACCAACATCGATCACGTCGTCATCTGCGTCTCGCTCGCCGTCGAGCTGGACCTCGGGCGCCTGGAGCGCTTCCTCGCGCTGGCGATGTCCAGCACCTCCGGGGCCGCCCTGCTCGGCGACGGTTCCCAGGCCGACAGGTACGAGGCGCACCCGCTCGTCCTGCTCACCAAGGCCGATCTGGTCCCCGACGTGACCACGCTCTCCCATCTGGTCGACGACGTCGAACGCATCGCCCCCGGGGTGCAGGTGCTGCCCGTCAGCTCCGCCACCGGCGAGGGGACCGACGTGTTCGCCGCCATCGTCTCGGGCGGTACGAGCGCGCTGCTCGGGCTCTCCGGCGCGGGCAAGTCGACCCTCGCCAACACCCTGCTCGGCGAGGACGTGATGGAGGTGCGGGCCGCACGCGACGTGGACGGCAAGGGCCGGCACACCACCACGACGCGCAACCTCCTCGTGCTGCCCGGCGGCGGCACGCTGATCGACACCCCCGGACTGCGCGGGGTCGGCCTCTTCGACGCGGAGGCGGGCGTCGGCCAGGTCTTCTCCGAGATCGAGGACCTGGCGCGGCGGTGCCGGTTCCACGACTGCGCCCACGAGGCGGAGCCCGGATGCGCCGTCCTCGGAGCCGTCGAGGACGGGACACTGCCCGAGCGGCGCCTGGACAGCTATCGCAAGCTGCTCCGGGAGAACCACCGCATCGCGGCGAAGACCGACGCCCGGCTGCGTCACGAGAACCTGCGCGAATGGAAGCGCAGGGGCGCGGAGGGCCGGGCGGCCGTGGCGTTCAAGCAGGGCCGGACGCGGTAGCCCCACCCGGACGCGGCAGCCGCACCAGGGCCCGGACTCCACGTCCGAAAACCGCGAGTACGGGTCCTGGGGGCTGTCGCACACTGGACCTGTGACGGACGAACGGACCAGATACGAGGCGGTGAGCAGCCGCGACGCGCGCTTCGACGGAGAGTTCTTCTTCGCCGTCGCGACCACCGGCATCTACTGCCGGCCGAGCTGCCCCGCCGTCACCCCCAAGCGGAAGAACGTGCGGTTCTACCCCACCGCGGCGGCGGCGCAGGGCAACGGCTTCCGGGCGTGCAGACGCTGCCGCCCGGACGCCGTGCCCGGCTCCGCCGACTGGAACATCCGCGCCGATGTCGTCGGACGCGCCATGCGGATGATCGGCGACGGTGTCGTCGACCGCGAAGGCGTCCCCGGCCTGGCCGGCCGGCTCGGCTACAGCGCCCGCCAGGTGCAGCGCCAGCTCACCGCGGAACTGGGCGCCGGGCCGGTCGCCCTCGCACGTGCCCAGCGCTCCCACACCGCGCGGGTCCTGCTGCAGACCACGGACCTGCCCGTCACCGAGATCGCCTTCGCGTCCGGATTCGCCAGTGTCCGGCAGTTCAACGACACGATCCGGCAGATCTACGCCCGCACGCCCAGCGCCCTGCGCGCCGAGGCCGCGACGGGCCTGGGAGCCGGGACGCGCGAAGGGCGAAGGGCCGGGATTCCCCTCCGGCTCGCCCACCGGGGCCCGTACGCCGCCCGTGAGGTCTTCGGCCTCCTCGCGGCCGAGACGGTGGCCCGGACCGAGGAGGCCAGCGGCGTCCCGGGGGCCCGTACCTACCGGCGGACCCTGCGGCTGCCGTACGGCACGGGCGTCGTCTCCGTCGACGAGGCCTCCCCGGGGCCGTGGCTGGAGGCCCGGATCGACCTCACGGACCTGCGCGACCTGACGACCGCCGTGCAGCGCCTGCGCCGCCTCCTCGACCTGGACGCCGACCCGTACGCCGTCGACGAGGCGCTGGGCGCGGACCCGCGCCTGGCACCACTGGTCGCGGCGACCCCCGGGCTGCGCTCGCCGGGCGCGGCGGACCCGGAGGAGTTCGCCGTACGCGCCCTGGTGGGCCGGGAGGCCGCCGCCGGGCTGGTGGAGCGGTACGGGAAGGTCCTGGACGTGCCGTGCGGCGGACTCACCCATGTCTTCCCCGAGCCGGGGATGCTGGCCGGCGCGGACGACCCCGTACTGCGCGGGCTGGCGGGCGCACTGGCCGACGGCACGGTACGGCTGGACGCCGGGGCCGACCGGGACGAGGCGGAGCAGGCACTGCTGAGGCTGCCCGGGATCGGACCGCGGACCGCCGCGCTGATCCGGATGCGTGCGCTGGGGGACCCCGACGTGGATCCGCACGGGACACCGGGCGCCGACCGTCTGCGGCCGTGGCGCTCGTACGCCGCACGCCATCTGGAGCTCGCGGAACCCGCCACCGTCGCGGTCCCGGCCGGGCGGTGAGCCGCGCGCCGGGGGTTGGGCCCGGCAGCCGTCCGTCAGCCCCAGATCACGGCGCCCAGCCAGGATCCCGCCACCATCAGGCAGCAGAAGAGCTCCAGGAGCACGGAGTAGCCGGTCGCCCGCATCACCGACTTCAACGACGTCCAGCCCGCCCCGCGACTCCCCAGCCGTAGCCGCTCGGCGCCGTAGATCGCGCCCACGTAGCCCAGGATCCCGCCCACCACCGGGACCACGAAGAAGCCGACGATCGCGGCGATCCCGCCCAGCACCAACGTCTTGCCGGGGGCCCCCGTCTCGCGCGGCCGGCGCGAGGGCAGCAGCGCCTTCAGCGCCTGGTTCAGCAGCAGCAGGCAGGTCGCTCCGATCAGCACGCCCCAGGCGACCGGCGACGTGTCCGTCAGCGCCCACCACAGCACCGCCGCCCAGACGATCGCCTGGCCCGGGACGCCCGGCACCAGTACGCCCACCAGGCCGAGCAGCATCACCGCCCCGACGGCAACGAGCTGCCACACACTCATTCGACCAGCCTGCCGGACCGCGCCCGGTCCCGCCCGCCGACGCCGACGGGGCGGGGGGCGGTCCGGAGCCGGGTCGAGGGGCGCAGGCGGTCAAGGGCCGGAAGAGGGGGCGGTCACGGGCCGCGAACCGGGGCGGGTCAGCGCGGGGCCCGGGCCACCCAGCCGCGTTCGTACGCATGCCAGCCCAGCTGCAGCCGGGTCGAGACCCCGGTCAGTTCCATCAGCCCCTTCACCCGCCGCTGCACCGTCCGCAGCCCCAGCTCCAGTTGTTTCGCCACGCTCGCGTCGGTCAGCCCCGCCAGCAGCAGCGACAGGATCTCCAGATCGGTCGGATCCGGCCCCGGGCCGTCCTCCTCCCGGATGCCGTTCTCGCCCAGCCGCAGCGGCATCGAATCCCGCCACACGGCCTCGAAGAGCCCCATCAGCGACTCCAGCAGCCCACTGGCGTGGACCACCAGCGCGGAGGGCTCCGCCCCCCGGCCGGTCAGCGGCACCAGGGCCAGGGACGCGTCGGCGACCACCAGCTTCGTCGGCACCCGGTCGATCACCCGGCACTGCTCCTCACGGCTCAGCGCCGCCGACAGCTCGACGATCCCGGACGGCAGCGACAGCACGTCCCGCTCGACGACCACCCGGTAGGACACCCCGCGCATCGTCGCCCGTTCCTCGGACTCGTTCTCCATCCCGGTGACCGCGATCGGCTTGCCCGTGACCAGCGCGCAGACCTCCGAGGTGGCGCCCAGCTGCAACTGGTGGAAGCGATGGGCGACGGCACTCGCACCCGTCACCACCTCCACCAGGTCGTGCACGGCGGGCACACCCGCCTCCGCCCGGTACTCCTCGGCCAGCAGCGCCGACGCCAGCTCCGCCTGCTCCAGCTCGTGCCGCTGCTGCGTCAGCAGCGCGCCCAGCGCCACCCCGGGCGGCGCCGCGACCCAACGGCCCGCCCGCGACGAGGACCGCGCCACCAGCCCCTGCTGCTCCAGCCCGCGCAGGGCACGCTCGGTGTCCGCCTCGGGGAGCGCCAGCCGGCGCGCGAGATCGGAGAGCTCCGCCGCCCCCGCCGCGACCAGTGCGCGGTAGGCCGCTTCCTGTCTCTCGTCGAGACCTATCGCCGCCAGCATCCTCGGACCCTCCCCGGAGTGGTGATCGCACATCGCCGCGCGCATACCGCCGTGGCGGGAAACGGCCACGGCGTATATCCGCCGGGCACATCATGCCCCGTACCAGCACGTTCTCTGTCAGTGTGGTGTTACAGCAGCATCAAACGCCTTTGCGGGGGAGCGGCTTGTTCTGCCCTGTTCCGCAGCCACCCGAGGCGGGCGCCGCGACCGCGCAGGGCCCGGGGCGGGAACATCAGCCTGAACGCCGCACACACCGCGCGCCGGTCACACCGGAACCGGGCCGCCGGGTGACCCTCCCGTGGGGGGTGGGGACGCCCGGCGGACCCCTCCGGCGGACGCTGCCCGGGCGTCACTTCCGGGCCTCTTTTGCTGATGACCCGTTTTCGCGCGGCCCGCGCGGTGGACAATATGGGCATGAGCCAGCAGGGGGAGAAGCCCGCCGCCAACGAGGACGACTGGTGGCGCAGGCTGTACGACGGGACCGCGCCGGACACGGGCCCGAACAGCGCGCCCGACAGCCTCGACGACCGGTTCGAGTCCGCCTCGGACGCGGTGCGCCAGGCGCCGGGCCCCCTGGACCACCCGGTCACGGTGGTGCCGGTGCCCGACCCACGCGCACCGGAGGCGGAACCGGCACTGGACACGCCGGGAGACGCACCGGGGGGAGTGCCTACAGCCCCGGTGAAGCCGCCCGCCCCTCTCGCACCCCAGGGCCGCCCCACGCCGGAGCGCCCGCGCACGCCGGAGCAGCCCCCCGCGCCGCCCGCGCGTTCCACGCCGGAGCCACCGGCCGCCGCCCCGGAGCGAACTCCCGGGGCGTCCGAACCACCGGCGCCCCCTGCACCTTCCGCGCCCCCTGCACATCCCGCTACTGAGCGCCCCTTCGCGCCGGAGCGATCCCCGGCGCCACCCGCCAGGTTCACGCCCGCGCCCACGGCACCCGCCGTGCCCACACCCCCCACGCCCCCGCGCACCCTGGCCGTGCCCGCGCCCTGGGAGGCCCCGGCAGGACCCGCGCGGCCGCGCACCTTCGCCGCGCCGCCCGCCCCGCAGCCGACCGGGCCGTCGGCCGCACCCACGGACCCCTTTGGTGCCGTGCACGCCCCCGGTGCGGACGCGCCGGGGGAAGGGCCGCCGCGGCCGGTCGTCGGCCACCTCGGCGACCGGCCGCCGACCTACGACGCCGAGCCCGCCGCGCTCCCCGCCTCCGGCCCCGACGACATCGGCGGACTCGTCGCCGACACCGTGCTCGACGGCGCCCGGTACGGGACGTACACGCTGCGGGCGGCCTCCGTACGCGGCGACTCGGCGCGCTTCCGCGGCGAACCCCGCCGTGACGCCCTGCTCACCGCACGCTTCGGCACCGGTGACGACGCCCTGGTCCTGGTCGCGGTGGCCGGGGGCGCCAGGTTCGCCGAACACGCCCATCTCGCCGCGGCCGACGCCTGCCGCTGGATCGGCGGTGCCGTCGCCCGCAGCCACGCCCGGCTCTGCGACGACATAAGGGCGGGACGCCGGGGCGACCTCAGGTCGGGGCTGCAGCGCCTCACCGACCGCACGTACGGCAAACTGCGCGCCCGGGCCGCCGAGCTCGGCATCGAACCGTCCGCGTACACCGCCGGCCTGCGCTGCCTGCTCCTGTCCGCCGATCCGGAATGCCGCACCCGGGTCTTCTTCGGCGTCGGCGAGGGCGGCCTCCTCCGGCTGCGCGACGGCGCCTGGCAGGACCTCGACCCCGTCGCCCCGGCCCCGGCGGGCGGCGCGGTGGACGAAGAGGGCCCGGGCGGGGACAGACTGACGATGGATCTGCGGATCACCACACCAACGGCCCCGTACGCCGAGAGCCCGGCGCCGCCCGCCGAGCCCTTCCGGTTCCGCGCATCGGTCGCCCGCGCGGGGGACACGCTGGTGCTCTGCGGCAACGGACTGGCCGAACCGATGCGCGGTGAGCCGGCCCTCGCCGAGGAGCTCGCGAGGCGCTGGGCGGCGGGCCCGCCCGGCCTGCCCGCCTATCTGGCCGACATCCAGCTCAGGGTCAAGGGGTACGCCGACGACCGCACGAGCGCCGCGGTCTGGGAGGCGTAACCGCGCACGCCATGGGTTGATGGACTCCGTAGCGGGGCAGCCGCATGTGCACGGAGCACACACAGAGAGGGTGCGCACCCATGGCCAAGCAGAACGTGTCGGAACAGTTCGTCGACATTCTCGTGCGGGCGGGGGTCAAGCGGTTGTACGGCGTCGTCGGTGACAGCCTCAACCCCGTCGTCGACGCCGTCCGGCGGAATCCCGCCGTCGAGTGGATCCAGGTCAGGCACGAGGAGACCGCCGCGTTCGCCGCCGGTGCGGAGGCCCAGATCACCGGGACCCTGGCCGCCTGCGCCGGCTCCTGCGGCCCGGGCAATCTGCACCTCATCAACGGCCTGTACGACGCCCACCGTTCGATGGCCCCCGTGCTCGCCCTCGCCTCGCACATCCCGTCGAGCGAGATCGGCCTCGGCTACTTCCAGGAGACCCATCCGGAGCTGCTCTTCCAGGAGTGCAGCCACTACAACGAGATGATCTCCAACCCGCAGCAGATGCCCCGGCTGCTCCAGACGGCCATCCAGCACGCGATCGGCCGCGGCGGCGTCAGCGTCGTCTCGATGCCCGGCGACATCGCCTCCCAGCAGGCCCCCGAGAAGTCGATCGAGCACGCCCTGGTCACCACGCGGCCCTCGGTGAAACCCGGTGACGTGGAGATCGAGAAGCTCTGCCGGATGGTCGACGAGGCCAGACGGGTGACGCTGTTCTGCGGCAGCGGCACGGCCGGAGCGCACGCCGAGGTGATGGCGTTCGCCGAGCGGGTGAAGGCCCCGGTCGGCCACGCGCTGCGCGGCAAGGAGTGGATCCAGTACGACAACCCGTACGACGTCGGCATGAGCGGACTGCTGGGCTACGGAGCCGCCTACGAGGCCACCAACGAGTGCGACCTGCTGATCCTGCTGGGCACCGACTTCCCGTACAACGCGTTTCTCCCGACCGATGTGAAGATCGTCCAGGTCGATGTGCGGCCCGAGCACCTGGGCCGGCGTTCCAAGCTCGATCTCGCGGTCTGGGGCGATGTGCGCGAGACCCTGCGGGCCCTGACACCGAGGGTGAAGGCCAAGACCGACCGCAAGTTCCTCGACCGCATGCTGAAGAAGCACGCGGACGCGCTGGAGGGTGTGGTCAAGGCGTACACCCGCAAGGTCGAGAAGCACGTGCCGATCCACCCCGAGTACGTCGCCGCCGTGCTCGACGAACTCGCCGACGACGACGCGGTGTTCACCGTCGACACCGGCATGTGCAACGTATGGGCGGCCCGCTACCTCACACCCAACGGCAGGCGCCGGGTGATCGGTTCGTTCAGTCACGGCTCGATGGCCAACGCACTGCCGCAGGCGATCGGCGCGCAGTTCACCGACCGGAACCGGCAGGTCGTCTCGATGTCCGGCGACGGCGGATTCACCATGCTGATGGGCGACTTCCTCACGCTCGTCCAGTACAACCTCCCGGTGAAGGTCGTCCTGTTCAACAACTCCTCGCTCGGCATGGTCGAGCTGGAGATGCTGGTCGCGGGGCTGCCGTCGTTCGGCACGACCAACAAGAACCCGGACTTCGCGGCGGTCGCCCGGGCGTGCGGGGCCTACGGGGTGCGGGTGGAGAAGCCCAAACAGCTGGAGGGTGCCCTCAAGGACGCCTTCAAGCACAAGGGGCCCGCACTCGTCGACGTGGTCACCGACCCCAACGCCCTGTCCATCCCGCCGAAGATCAGCGCCGACATGGTCACCGGATTCGCCCTCTCCGCGAGCAAGATCGTGCTGGACGGCGGGGTGGGGCGGATGCTCCAGATGGCCCGCTCCAACCTCCGTAACGTCCCCCGCCCCTGAGGCGGAGACCGCCCGGGACGGGGCGCGGTGACATCGAGCGTGGCGTGCCGGGCGAGGCTCGGTCACTTCCGGAGCGGCGCCGCGGTCACTTCAGGCGCAGCGTCCCGGGCGCGGTGCGGTGTGATGATCCCTACCCAGCGCGTCGAAGAGCGTCGCCCCCCGGCCGGCCAGTGTTTCGGCCGGCTCGGCCTCCACCCGCGCCCGGTTGGAGGCGTGCACACGGGTGAGGGATCCGCGCTGCCGGCGGGCGGTCTCCTCGCGGCCCAACGCCCGGGCGGACAGGGCGTGGCCGCGCCACTCGATGACGAAGTCGGCGTCGTCCGGGGTGCCCATGCCGCCGCTCAGGCAGTCGGCGAAGGCGTCGAGATTGCGGCCGAAACAGCCGCCGGGACCGTTCACGGCCTCGCCGATCACGTCCCAGAAGCTCTCGAGGCCGGTGACCTCGGAGCCGTCGATCACATAGATCACAGATGGCCGGAGCGTACAAGCGCGCTCTCCCGGCGGTGTCCGGTGATCCGCGCCGCAGGTGGGGGACTGCGGCGCGGACCGGACAGGGGGTGAGGCCGGTCAGCAGCCGTGGTCGACCAGGTCGAAGGACTCGTAGTGGTCCGCGGTGCAGTAGTCCTCCTCGACCTCGTCGCCCGTCACGATGCGACGGGCACCGCGGGTCTCCGAGCCCGGCGTGATGACCGTGTACTCGTGGTAGTGGCCCGTCCCCTGGCTCGGCAGGATGCCTTCCCGGTTCTGGAAGACGGCGCCGTCCTGGTCGAACGGGAAGGGTCCGCCCGCGTCGAGGGAGTCGTGAGCGTGGGACGGCAGCGCGGAGTAGCAGACGCTGCCGACGGCGGCGGCCGAGGGAACCGTCGCGGCCGACGCCGTGACAGGGCCACCGACGAAGAGGACGGACAGGAGGGCGGCGACGCCGCCGAGCGTCCTCCGGCAGGGGCCGCGCCGAACCGTGTTCACCTGTCGGCGCCGGGAAAAGCGTGACGGCCCGTCTGTGGGGCATGCATCCCGGGACGGCGTTCGAGACATGACGGAATCAAGGGAGGCCGATTCACGGTGCGCGCGGGCGACATGACCAAGCGGCAGGAGAGCCGGCCCGTCCGGTTGCACCGGAGACTCGGCCACGCCGACCTGTCGGGCGTGGGGGAAGTACGCGGTGCGCTGCGGGAGTTCCTGCGCCACCGCTCACGGCCCGAGGAGACCGAGGTGGCCGAACTTTTGCTGAGCGAGCTGGTGACGAACGCCCTCATCCACACGCGGAACGGGGCCGTGGTCACGGTGACGGCGGCTGCCGCACGATTACGGGTGGAGGTGCGCGACTTCGTGCCGGGGCAGGAACCCGCGCCGTACGTACCGAACGCCGACGACGGTACGCACGGCAGGGGGCTGCTCCTCGTGCAGAGCCTGGCGGACTCCTGGGGGGTCACGGCGCAGGCGCTGGGCAAGGTGGTCTGGTTCGAGCTGAACGGCGCGAAGGCCTGACGTCCGGCCGCGGATCACACCGCTCAGCCGAACTGCTGCTCCAGATCCTTCAGTTTCCGCTCCAGTGAATCGAGCCTGGGCAGGGCCTGGGTGTCGTCCTGGGCGGTGAGGTCGACGGTCGTGGGGTCACCGCTCGTGGTCCGTTCCGAAGTACTCCTGGAGTTCGAGCCGGTCACGGATTGCAGGGATGGCCGGGGACGCAGGGGCAGCTGTCCCGGCTCCGTTATGGCAGGCTCCGAGATGGCCTGGGTGCCGCCGCCCGTCGCGGGGGTGATGGCCTGGACCTCCACCTGGTGGCCACCGCGGCCACCGCGCCCCCAGGCCCTGTTCTGCCGGTTCAGGGCCTTGATCTGCGCCCGGTCCAGCTTCGCCCGGTCCCGCCTGCGGTGCCGGTCCTGTTCCCTCTCCCGGCGGTCCTCGCGTACCTCGTCGACCGCCTCGTCCAGGGTGCGTACGCCCTCCAGGAGCATCAGCGACCAGGCGCCGAAGGTCTCCCTGGGCGCGCGCAGCCACCGTACGATCCGGATCTGCGGCAGCGGGCGGGGTACCAGGCCCTGCTCCCGCAGTGCGGCGCGCCGGGTCTGCTTCAGCGCGCGGTCGAACAGCACGGCGGCCGAGAGGGACATCCCCGCGAAGAAGTGCGGGGCGCCCGCGTGGTCCAGCCCGCGCGGCGCGTGCACCCAGTTGAACCAGGCGGCGGCACCGGCGAACGTCCACACGAGGAGCCGGGAGCCGAGCGCGGCGTCGCCGTGGCTGGCCTCGCGCACGGCGAGCACCGAGCAGAACATGGCGGCCCCGTCGAGGCCGAACGGCACCAGGTACTCCCAGCCTCCGGAGAGGCTGAGATTCTGCCGGCCGAAGCCGACCAGCCCGTGGAAGGACAGGGCGGCGGCCACCGCGGCGCAGCAGAACAGCAGGACGTACGAGGCGGTCGCGTACAGCGCCTCCTTGCGTCTGCGACGGTCCTCGCTGCGTTCCCAGCTGTCGTCGGCCGCGGCCTTGTCAGCGGCGCGCTTGCCGCGCGCGACCACCGTCACCGCCGCCATGACCCCCACGAGCAGTACGGCGCCCGGAAGCAGCCAGTCAAGCGATATGTCGGTCAGTCTCATGCGCGGTCCCTTGCGTCGCGTAGGGCGTTTCGGGCGCCATCGTGACGGAAATATCGCCCCGCTCAGCGGGATTCGGGACAAGTGAACGCCATCGGGGTGGCCGGGCACATCGTTGGGCGGAATCTTCTCGAACACCCCTAGGAGGAAAGGGGGTTACGTTCGATTTGGAGTCGCCCGGACGAGCGGCATGATCCGGGAGAGGGTGCTCAGGGCGCGGGGGTGAGCTTCCGGACGCGGTCGGCGTCGCAGGTGCGCGGGCAGGTGACGCAGGTGTCCTCCGGCCGCAGCGTGTAGAACAGGCAGCAGCTCGCCCGGTCGCGGGTCGGGAGCGATTCGCCGTCGGGGCCGGTCAGTTCACGGAAACCGGCGGTGCCCACGTACGGCTTGGTGGTGCCGGGCAGGAGCAGCTCCAGCTCCCTCATCGCGCGGTGCTCCTCGCCCAGCAGATGGGCGACGTACCAGAGGCCCTCGACGATCTCGTCCGTCGCCATGCCCCACAGCGCCCGCTTGCCGCGCCGCATGCGTGGCCGGAAGCCGTCCAGCACCGGACCGATGTGCTCCGCCACGGCGTCCAGGACCTCGGCCCGCAGCGCGGCCTCGTCCGGGACGACCCGGGCGCCGGGCAGGGCCGCCGCAGGGTCGTCCGGCAGGCAGGCGAATTCACTCACACGGAGCGTCAGGTGGCCCAGTGCCCGCTGGAAGGAGACGTCCCCGACGGGGACCCGCGGCACCCGGCGGTGCAGGAACCAGGGCACGGTCACCAGCAGGCAGGCGGGCCAGGCGTAGCGGTGCAGTCCGAAGCTGGCCACCACGTCGGGGCGGGCCCGCGTCCCGTAGTCCCGCACCACCTGGGCGTCGTCCCAGGCGAGGAAGGCGTCCAGGGCCGCGCCGCCCTCCGCGAGCTCGGCCGCGCCGACCCACCCGGCGCCCGAAGGGGCCGGGGCGTCATCGGCGAGCACCTCGGCGCGCAGTCCGGGGAAGACCTCGGCCAGGCGCGCGTACGCCGCCGTCACGGGGGACGGGGCGGTGGCGGTGAGCAGGGCGGGGACGGTCATACGGGGACCACCGAATCACGATCATCTACAGGTAAGCCTTACCTTACCCGAAATGATCGGTGTTTGAACTGCGGCCCGCTCCGCCTATCGTGCACAGGGGCCGGGCGCACGCGAGCCGGGCCCGTCGGTCCGAGGAGGTCCCGTGGAGCAGGGTAGAGCGTGCGACGGCGTACGCCCGTCATACGTGTCCTCGGCGAACCCGCCGGACTTCCGGGTGCCCGAGCAGGCGCGCGGCGAGCACACCCACGGTGAGCCGCACGCGCCCCGGGTGGTGCGGCGGCACTCCGTGCGCGGCCAGATCCTCGACGCCCTGCGTGCCGCCCTCGCCGGCGGTGAGCTGGCCCCCGGGCAGGTCTACTCGGCCCCGGCGTTGGGCGCCCGCTTCGGCGTCTCCGCCACCCCGGTGCGCGAGGCCATGCAGCAACTGGCCATCGAGGGTGCGGTCGAGGTCGTGCCCAACCGCGGCTTCCGGGTCAGCGAACGCGGCCCGCGGGAGCTCGCGGAGCTCGCCGAGGTGCGCGCCCTGATCGAGGTCCCCGTGATGCTGCGGCTGGCCCGCACCGTCCCGGCGGGCGGCTGGTGCGCCCTGCGGCCGCTGGCCGACGCCACGGTCGCGGCGGCCGCGGTCGGCGACCGGGCGAGCTACGCGGAGTGCGACCGCGCCTTCCACCGCGCCGTCCTGGGGCTCTCGGGCAACGAACAGCTCGTGATGATCGCCGACGACCTGCACCGGCGGTCCCAGTGGCCACTGGTCGGCAATCCGGCCACCCGTCGCGCCGACCTGCTCGCGGACGCCTCGGAGCACACGGCGCTGCTGGACGCGCTGATCGCCCGGGACCTCGCGGTGGTGCAGTCGCTGGTGCGCGAACACTTCAACGGCGCGGACGGCTGAGGGCTGCCGGACGCGGCCCCGCACGGCCCCCGCGGACCGCGACCGGGGCGGGGCCCGTCATCCGGTGGAGGCCCGGCATCCTGCGGAGGGCCTTGCCCGTCCTCAGTTCGCCTCGGCGGTCTCCGGGGCCGGCGGCTCCAGCCGGGGCGCCAGCCACGTGGGTACGCCGCCGAGCAGCCGGAACAGCCGGCCCGCCTCGGCGCGCAGCCGGGCCGCCTCGGGTTCCGTCTCGGCGTCGGCGAGGGAGATGAGCGCCGGGGCCGTGCCGACGAGATAGCCCAGCTCCTCCCGTATCCGCAGTGACTCCGCGAAGCCGTGCCGCGCCTCCGCGAGCTCACCCTCCCGCAGGGCGAGCGAGGCGAGGTGCCGCCAGGTGAACGAGAGCAGCAGCTCGTCCCCCTGGGCCGTGGCCCCGGCGTGCGCCCTGCGGTAGGCGGCACGGGCCGACTGGGGCGCGTCGGCGATGTTCTGGGCGATCAGCCCGCGGCGGAAGTCCAGCAGCGGCCGGCCGGGGGCCGCGGGGGAGAGCAGTGCCGCGGCCCGGCTCAGTGCCACGCTGGCCTCGTCGGCCCGGTCCCGTACGCCGAGCAGGGTCGAGGCGTAGGCGAGGTAGCCGCGCTCACAGGCGGCGGCGCCGCGCTCGGTGTTGTCGTGGGCGAGCGCCTCGGCGATGCGCAGCGCGTCCTCGGCGTCGGTCCACCCGGTGCCGGTGTAGAGGCACCGCTCCGTCAGCAGCGAGGTCCGCTGGAGGGCGGCGGCGGGGTCGGTGGCCGCGTGCGGTTCGAGCAGCGCGGCCGCGTCGGTCCAGCAGGCGCGTGAACGCAGCCGCCATACCGCTGTCTGGAGCGGCGGATCGTCATCTGCTGTCGTTCCGGAACCAGACATGGCGGTATGCGCCACATTGCCCTCCCCGAGCGCGCCATCGAGCTGTTGAGTCTGGGCGCATCTCAGCACGGAATGGCACGCCGGGCCAAGGGGTGGGAACGATGTCAGGTGAAAGAATTCACAATCGCGCGGAGTCCGGACGGGCCCCGGCGGGGCCCGGAGGTCAGCTCATGCGCAGGGCGAGGAAGAAATCGAGCTTGTCCTCCAGGCGCGAAAGGTCACGCCCCGTCAACTGCTCGATGCGTCCGACGCGATAGCGCAGCGTGTTGACGTGGAGGTGCAGCCGGGCCGCGCAGCGGGTCCAGGAACCGTCGCAGTCCAGGAAGGCCTCGAGTGTCTCGATGAGTTCCGCGCGGTGGCGCCGGTCGTAGTCGCGCAGCGGGTCCAGCAGCCGGGCGGTGAAGGCCCGGCGTACGTCGTCGGGGACGAACGGCAGCAGCAGGACGTGCGAGGCGAGCTCGTGGTGGCCGGCCGCGCAGACCCGGCCCGGCCTGGCCGCCGCGACCCTGCGGGCGTGCCGGGCCTCCTCCAGGGCGCCGCGCAGCCCTTCGGCGGAATGCACGGCGGCGCTGACACCCAGTGTCAGGCGGCCGTCGTCCGCGAGACCCGCGGACAGCGGATCCCGGACCGCGGCGAGCAGCGCGTCCGCGTGCAGGGTGCTGTCCCGCGCCTCCCCGTCCCGGTCCCCGGACGCCACGTCGGCGCCCGACGTGCCGCCGGGCGCGGGCGCCGGGGCGACGGCGGGCAGCGGTACGAGGGCGACGGCCTCGCCGCCGGTGTGCGCCACGGCGATCCGGTCCGCCGAATCGGGTCCCGTCACCGCGGGGTCGACCAGGATCTCCTCCAGCAGCGCCTGGGCGACCCGGCCGCCCGCAAGGTCCGCCTCCTCGCCCGCCCACTCGACCCGGGCCACCACGACCTGCCAGTGCGGCGCCGTGCCGAGCCCCGGGAGCAGTACCGGGGCGGCCACCCGCAGCCGCGCCGCGATCTCGGCCGGGGCCGCGCCGGCCTGGACCAGCTCCAGCAACTCCTGGGCGAGCCTGCGGCGTACCGTGCGGGCCGCGTCGCGGCGGTCCCGTTCGACTGCGATCAGCTGGGTGACGCCCTGGAGCAGGTCCAGCCGTGCGGCAGGCCAGTCGCCCGCGTCCGCCTCCACGGCCAGGAGCCAGTCCGAGAGCACCGACTCACGCACCTCGTGCGGGGGGGCGGGAACAGCACCACGGCCGTTGTTCCGGATCGGGAACAGCGAATAGGTCGTACCCGCCACCTCGGCCCGGTGCGGGCCCCGGCGGCCGGTCCGGGTCGCCGCCAGATGCTGCCCGGCCAGCGACGCACCGACGTGCCCGGCCAGCGGCTTGCCCGCCCCGGCGATCTGCCGGCCCGTGGGGGAGAGCACCCAGGCCCGCAGATCGAGGTCGGAGGTGAGCAGATCGAGGACCACCTCGGGGCCGCCGCCCGCCGGGCCCGAGGTCATCAGCCGACGGTGCCGGTCGACGACGGCGGCGAGGTCACCGGCCCGCTCGCCGGAGACCTGGCGCACCACATGCTCGGTGATCGTTGCGAAAGCGACGGTCTCGTCGACGGCGAAGAGCGGCAGCCGGTGCTGCAGGCAGGCCTGGACCAGATCGTCGGGGACGGTGCCGAGCTCCGCCTCGCCCGCCGCGAGCCCGGCCACCCCGGCACCGACCAGGATCCGGACGAACGGCTCCGAGTCCGACGCGTCCCGGCGCCAGGCCAGCCCCGTGAGGACCAGCTCGCCGCCGGAGAGATAGCGGCTGGGGTCGCGCAGATCGGTCGTCATGACGCCCCGGACCGAACGGTCCAGCTCGTCCTCGCCGCCGAGCAGCCGCAGGCCCAGCGCGTCGGTGTCCAGCAGTGCGCGCAGCCGCATCGTCGATTGCCGCCGATCTTTTTTCGTTGGTGCGTGAGGGGGTGCGGGGGTGGTGGGGGACACCTGTGGATTGCGGTGAGGTTACCGGTACCCGCCATTCGTTCGAATCTACAAGACGGGGGTAGGGGCCAGCCAATTCCTTCATGGTTTCGGTGACTGCACCGAGTGGAGCAACGCTTGTGTACTGGGCCACACACCGCGTGAACAACACAGGAACGACCAAGAGGGCCGGCCGCACCCCGTCCCAGCCGAACGACCCGATTGAGAAGAAGAGAGCCACTGATGGACTTCCTTCGCCCCGCCAGCTGGGAGGAGGCGCTCGCCGCCAAGGCCGAGCACCCGACGGCTGTGCCCATCGCGGGTGGCACCGATGTGATGGTCGAGATCAACTTCGACCACCGGCGGCCCGAACACCTCCTGGACCTGAACCGGATCGGTGAGCTGTCCCAGTGGCAGACCGGCCAGGACAGCGTGCGGCTCGGCGCCTCCGTTCCGTACAGCGCCATCATGGAGAACCTCAGGGCCGAGCTGCCCGGTCTCGCGCTCGCCTCGCACACCGTCGCCTCGCCGCAGATCCGCAACCGCGGCGGCGTCGGCGGCAACCTGGGCACCGCGTCACCCGCGGGCGACGCCCACCCGGCCCTGCTCGCCGCGGGCGCCGAGGTCGAGGCCGAGTCCGTACGCGGCACCCGGATGATCCCCATCGACGCCTTCTACACCGGCGTCAAGCGCAACGCCCTCGCCCCGGACGAGCTGATCCGCGCCGTCCACATCAAGAAGGCGGACGGCCCCCAGCAGTTCTCGAAGGTCGGCACCCGCAACGCCATGGTCATCGCCGTCTGCGCCTTCGGCCTCGCCCTCCACCCGGAGACCCGCACCGTCCGCACCGGCATCGGCTCCGCGGCCCCGACCCCGGTCCGGGCCAGGGCGGCCGAGGAGTTCCTGAACGCCGCGCTGGACGAGGGCGGGTTCTGGGAGAGCGGCAAGATCATCACCCCGTCCGTCGCCAAGCAGTTCGCCCAGCTCGCCTCCGGCGCCTGCAGCCCCATCGACGACGTACGGGGCACCGCCGCCTACCGCAGGCACGCCGTCGGCATCATGGCCCGGCGCACGCTGGGCTGGACCTGGGAGCAGTACCGCGGCACGGGCCGCACCCTCGAAGGAGCTGCTTAACCATGCGAGTGAATTTCACGGTCAACGGCCGGAAGCAGGAGGCCGACGACGTCTGGGAGGGCGAGTCCCTCCTGTACGTCCTGCGTGAGCGCATGGGCCTTCCGGGTTCGAAGAACGCCTGTGAACAGGGCGAATGCGGTTCCTGTACGGTCCGTCTCGACGGCGTGCCCGTCTGTTCCTGTCTCGTCGCGGCCGGTCAGGCGGAGGGCCGCGAGATCGTCACCGTCGAAGGCCTCGCGGACTACGCCAGGCACCGCGAGGACACCCACCCCGGCGCCGGCTGCGCCGCGGGCTCCTGCGGGACCTCGCTCGACGCCGCCCAGCGGTGGCAGGCCCGGCCCGGGGACGGGCAGAGCGCCGAGGAGCTCTCGCCGATCCAGCAGGCCTTCATCGACGCGGGCGCCGTGCAGTGCGGCTTCTGCACCCCCGGCCTGCTGGTCGCCGCCGACGAACTGCTCGAAGCGCGGCCCTCCCCGTCCGACCAGGACATCCGCGAGGCACTGTCCGGCAACCTCTGCCGCTGCACCGGTTACGAGAAGATCCTCGACGCGGTCCGCCTCGCGGCCGCCCGTCAGGAAGAGGCGGTCCGATAGCCATGGCGCTGCATCCACGAGCCGCCTCCGTACCGGCCGGCACCCCCACCAAAATCACCCAGGGTTCGAAGACCAGGGGCGGGATCGGCGAGTCGACCCTGCGCCCCGACGGCACCCTCAAGGTCACCGGGGAGTTCGCGTACTCCTCGGACATGTGGCACGAGGACATGCTCTGGGGCCACACGCTCCGCTCCACCGTCGCGCACGCCGAGATCAGGTCGATCGACATCGGCGAGGCCCTCGCCACGCCCGGTGTCTACGCCGTGCTCACCTACGACGACCTGCCCGCCGCGATGAAGAACTACGGCCTGGAGATCCAGGACACGCCGGTCCTCGCCCACGGCAAGGTCCGCCACCACGGCGAACCGGTGGCCCTCGTCGCCGCCGACCACCCCGAGACCGCGCGCCGCGCCGCGGCCAGGATCCGCGTCGACTACGCCGAGCTGCCGGTCATCACGGACGAGGCGTCCGCGACCGCGCCCGACGCCGTCCTGGTCCACGAGGGCCGCACCGACCACCACATCGGCCATGTCGCGCACCCCAACATCGTGCACCGCCAGCCGGTGGTCCGCGGCGACGCGGACGCCGCCGCGCGCCGGGCCGACGTCGTCGTCACCGGCGACTACGTCTTCGGGATGCAGGACCAGGCCTTCCTCGGCCCCGAGTCCGGCCTCGCCGTGCCGTCCGAGGACGGCGGCGTCGAGCTGTACGTCGCCACCCAGTGGCTGCACTCCGACCTCCGCCAGATCGCCCCCGTCCTCGGCCTCCCCGAGGACAAGGTCCGCATGACGCTCTCCGGCGTCGGCGGCGCCTTCGGCGGCCGTGAGGACCTGTCGATGCAGATCCACGCCTGCCTGCTCGCCCTGCGTACCGGCAAGCCCGTCAAGATGGTCTACAACCGCTTCGAGTCCTTCTTCGGACACGTCCACCGGCACCCGGCGAAGCTCCACTACGAGCACGGGGCCACCAAGGACGGCAAGCTCACCCACATGAAGTGCCGGATCGTGCTGGACGGCGGCGCCTACGCTTCCGCCTCCCCGGCGGTCGTCGGCAACGCGGCCTCGCTCGCGGTCGGACCGTACGTCGTCGAGGACGTCGACATCGAGGCGCTCGCCCTGTACTCCAACAACCCGCCCTGCGGTGCCATGCGCGGCTTCGGCGCGGTCCAGGCGTGCTTCGCGTACGAGGCGCAGATGGACAAGCTGGCCGCCGCGCTGGACATGGACCCCGTCGAGCTCCGGCAGCTGAACGCCATGGAGCAGGGCACCCTGCTCCCCACCGGCCAGCGCGTCGACTCACCGGCCCCCGTCGCCGAACTGCTGCGCCGGGTCAAGGCCCGCCCGATGCCGCCCGAGCAGCAGTGGCTCTCGGCCGACGCGGAGGGCAGCTCCGTGGACGTACGGGCCCTGCCCGGCGGACTGTCCAACACCACGCACGGCGAAGGCGTCGTACGCGGGGTGGGCTACGCGGTCGGCCTCAAGAACGTCGGCTTCTCCGAGGGCTTCGACGACTACTCCACCGCCCGGGTGCGGATGGAGGTCATCAACGGCGAGCCGGTCGCCACCGTGCACACCGCGATGGCCGAGGTCGGGCAGGGCGGTGTCACCGTCCACGCCCAGATCGCCCGTACCGAACTCGGTGTCAACCAGGTCACCATCCACCCGGCGGACACCCGGGTCGGCTCCGCCGGATCCACCTCCGCGTCCCGCCAGACATATGTCACCGGCGGCGCCGTGAAGCACTCCTGCGAAGCCGTCCGCGAACAGGTCCTGGAGATGGGCCGCCGCAAGTTCGGCACGTACCACCCGGCGTGGGCGACGGCCGAACTCCTCCTGGAGGGCGGCAAGGTCGTCACCGACGGCGGCGAGGTGCTCGCCGCGCTGGCCGACGTGCTGGAGGAGGAGGCCGTCGACATCGAGCTGGAGTGGCGCCACCGGCCCACCGAGGCCTTCGACCTGCGGACCGGCCAGGGCAACGGCCACGTCCAGTACTCCTTCGCCGCCCACCGCGCGGTCGTGGAGGTCGACACCGAGCTCGGACTGGTCAAGGTCATCGAGCTCGCCTGCGCGCAGGACGTCGGCAAGGCACTCAACCCGCTGTCGGTCGTGGGCCAGATCCAGGGCGGTACCACCCAGGGGCTGGGTGTCGCCGTCATGGAGGAGATCCTCGTCGACCCGAAGACCGCGAAGGTGCGCAACCCGTCCTTCACGGACTATCTGATCCCCACCATCCTCGACACCCCGACCATCCCGGTCGATGTGCTCGAACTCGCCGACGACCACGCCCCGTACGGGCTCCGCGGCGTCGGCGAGGCCCCGACCCTGTCGTCCACCCCGGCCGTCCTCGCGGCGATCCGGAACGCGACGGGTCTGGAGCTCAACAGGACCCCGGTGCGCCCCGAGCACATCACGGGTACCTGACTTCTCACCAAGAGGCTTCGGAGCGGCGCCCGTTCGCCGCGCACCGCTCCGAGGCTCCGCACAACCGTTCCATCGTCAAGAGCAGTTCGCCTCGGGCCGTCCCCCGGGTCGTGCGCCTCGCGTCCATCCCAAATCCCGCAATCACCAGAGCTCCACGCGGGTGCCCCTGTGAACCTTGGGAGTCAGGCAGACATGACCCAGCAGTCAGTGGAACCCAGGAGGAGTGCGGAGGACGCGGGCCCCGGCTCACGCGTCCCCGCCGGACGGTCCTGGCTCGACCGGTACTTCCACATATCCGAACGGCGGACGACCGTCGCGCGCGAGGTGCGCGGCGGCGTCACGACCTTCATGGCCATGGCGTACATCCTGCTGCTCAACCCGCTCATCCTGGGCGGCAGGGACGTCGACGGGCAACTGCTCGGCCAGCCGGGTCTCATCACCGCCACCGCGCTGGCGGCGGCGGCCACCACCCTGCTCATGGGCTTCGTCGGCAAGGTCCCCCTCGCGCTGGCCGCCGGCCTCAGCGTCTCCGGCGTGCTCGCCTCGCAGGTCGCCCCGGTCATGACCTGGCCGCAGGCCATGGGCATGTGCGTGGTCTACGGCGTGGTGATCTGCCTGCTGGTCGTCACCGGCCTCCGCGAGTTGATCATGAACGCGATCCCGCTCGCGCTGAAGCACGGCATCACCATCGGCATCGGCCTCTTCATCACCCTCATCGGCCTGTACAAGGCCGGTTTCGTCCACAAGGGAACGGCCACCCCGCTCTCCCTCGGCCCCGCCGGCGAACTGGCCGGCTGGCCCGTCCTCGTCTTCGCCGTGACCCTGCTGCTGATCTTCATGCTGCAGGCGCGCGGCGCCCCCGGCGCGATCCTGATCGGCATCGTCGTCGGAACCCTCGTCGCGATCGTCGTCAACGCCGTCGGCGACATCGCCCCGAAGGCATGGAGCAGCGGCCCGCCCGAACTGGGCGGCAGCGCCGTCTCCTCGCCGGACTTCTCGCTCTTCGGCCAGGTCGAGTTCGGCGGCTGGGGCGACGTCGGGGCGATGACCGTCGGCATGATCGTCTTCACCCTCGTGCTGGCCGGCTTCTTCGACGCGATGGCCACCATCATCGGTGTCGGTACGGAGGCGAAGCTCGCCGACGACAAGGGCCGGATGCCGGGCCTGTCCAAGGCGCTGTTCGTCGACGGCGCGGGCGGGGCGATCGGCGGCGTCGCCGGGGGCTCCGGCCAGACCGTGTTCGTCGAGTCGGCGACCGGCGTCGGGGAGGGGGCCCGCACCGGCCTCGCCTCCGTCGTCACCGGGCTCTTCTTCGCCGCCTGCCTCTTCTTCACCCCGCTCACGGCGATCGTGCCCGCCGAGGTGGCCTCGGCCGCCCTGGTCGTCATCGGCGCCATGATGATGCAGAACGCCCGGCACGTGGACTGGAGCGACCGCTCCGTCGCCGTCCCCGTCTTCCTCACCGTGGTCCTGATGCCGTTCACGTACACGATCACCACCGGTGTCGCCGCGGGCGTCATCTCGTACGCGGCCATCAAGCTCGCCCAGGGCCGGGCCCGTGAGGTCGGCGTCTTCATGTGGGCCCTGACGCTGGTCTTCCTCGTCCACTTCGCCCTCCACCCGATCGAGAGCTGGCTCGGCGTCAACTGACGCCGTCCGCCCGCTCGCACCTCCGTCAGAAGGAGACACGCCATGCTGGACATCGCCGAGGAGCTCCACCGGTGGGTCGGGCAGGGACGCGCGTTCGCCGTGGCCACCGTCGTGGCCGTCGGCGGCAGCGCGCCCCGGCAGCCGGGCGCCGCACTCGCCGTCGACAGTGACGGCACGGCCATCGGGTCGGTCTCCGGCGGATGTGTGGAGGGGGCGGTGTACGAGCTGTGCCGACAGGCACTCGACGACGGCACCACCGTGCGCGAGAGCTTCGGCTACAGCGACGACGACGCCTTCGCGGTCGGCCTGACCTGCGGCGGTGTCATCGACATCCTGGTCACACCGGTGCGGGCGGACGATCCCGCGCGCCCGGTGTTCGCCGCCGCGTTCGCCGCCGCCGCCGCGGGGACGGCGACGGCGGTCGCCCGGGTCACCGATGGCCCCGACGACCTGCTCGGCCGCCCCCTGCTCGTCCACGCCGACGGCACGTACGAGGGCGGGCTCGGCGGGGCCCCCGAGCTGGACCGCACCGCCGCGGCCGAGGCCCGCGCCATGCTGGACGCGGGCCGTACAGGCCCGGTCGGCATCGGCGCCGAGGGATCGCGCTGCGGCCTGCCCCTCACCCTGCTCGTCGAGTCGCGCGTTCCGCCGCCCAGGATGATCGTCTTCGGCGCGATCGACTTCGCCGCCGCCCTGGTGCGGGCCGGCCGCTTCCTCGGCTACCACGTGACCGTCTGCGACGCCCGCCCCGTCTTCGCCACCGCGGCCCGCTTCCCGGACGCCGACGAGATCGTCGTCGACTGGCCGCACCGCTACCTCGCGGCCACCGCCGTGGACGCGCGCACCGTCCTGTGCGTCCTCACGCACGACGCCAAGTTCGACGTGCCGCTGCTCGAACTGGCCCTGCGCCTGCCGGTCGCCTACGTCGGCGCGATGGGCTCGCGCCGCACGCACCTGGAGCGCAACGAGCGGCTGCGCGAGGCGGGCGTCGGCGAACGGCAACTGGCCGCGCTGCACTCGCCGATCGGGCTGGACCTCGGCGCCCGTACGCCAGAGGAGACGGCCCTGTCGATCGTCGCGGAGATCGTCGCCGACCGGCGCGGAGGCAGTGGCGTACCGCTGACGGGAGCCCACACCCCGATCCACCACGAGGGCGGCCCGCCGGCCCTCTCCTCGGTGGCCTGAACCGGGCCCCGAGGGACGTCCGGCGACGGGCGGGTTGCCGCCACGGCGGCTTCCTGCCAGCCCCGAACACCGCCACAACCGTGCCGTTGCCGGTAAATCAACTGCATGACACTTTCCCCCTCCTCCGTTTCCGGCCGGGCGCGACCCGCCCGCGCGGGACGCAGAGCCCTGCTCATGGCGACCTCGGTCGCACTCGTGAGCGGCGTGATGCTCCCCGCGGCCGGTACCGCCTCCGCCGCCCCCGACCCGACGGCCGCCCCGGCCTCCGAGGCCGCGGACGGCCGGTCCGAAGCCGGGGCCCGGAGCCACGACATCACGCTGGTCACCGGGGACGTCGTGCACTACGTCGACGGGCCCGGCAACCAGGACACCGTCACCGTGGACCGCCCCGACGGCGCGTACGGGGGTGTCCACGTCCAGCAGGCGGGCGGTGACCTCTTCGTCCTGCCCGACGAGGCGACCGCACTCCTGGCGGCGGGCAAGCTGGACCGCAGGCTGTTCAACGTGTCGGCCCTCGTGAGGATGGGCTACGACGACGGGACCTCCGGCGGCATCCCGCTGATCGCCACCTACCCGGCGGGCAAGGGCCGGGCCCTGCCGGCCGCCCCGCGCGGCAGCGAGAAGGTCCGCACCCTCGACTCCATCCGCGGTGCGTCGCTGAAGGCCGACAAGGACGAGGCCCGCGCCTTCTGGAGCGACATCACCCGTACGGACAGGGCCCGTTCGCTGGACAACGGCATCGCCGAGCTGTGGCTGGACGGCCGCTCCGAGGCGCTGCTGAAGGAGTCGGTGCCGCAGATCAGCGCACCGCAGGCCTGGGCCGCGGGTTACGACGGCAAGGGCACCAAGGTCGCCGTCCTGGACACCGGCATCGACGTCGACCACCCGGACGTCAAGGACCGCATCCTGGAGACCAGGAGTTTCGTGCCCGGTGAGGGGGTCGACGACAAGAACGGCCACGGCACGCACGTCGCGTCGACCATCGCCGGTTCGGGCGCCGCTTCACAGGGCGCCGAGAAGGGAGTGGCCCCGGCCGCGGACCTGCTGGTCGGCAAGGTCCTCGGCGACGGCGGATCCGGCGCGGACTCCGGGATCATCGAAGCCATGGAGTGGGCGAAGGCCGCAGGCGCCGACATCGTCTCCATGAGCCTCGGCTCCCCGGTGCCCGACGACGGCTCCGACCCGATGTCCCGGGCGGTCGACGCCCTGTCGGCCGACGGGGGACCGCTGTTCGTGATCGCCGCGGGCAACGCGTACGGCGCCGGCACCATAGGCTCGCCCGGCTCGGCGGAGAAGGCACTCACGATCGCCGCCGTCGACAAGCGGGACGGCCGCGCCGCGTTCTCCTCCATGGGCCCGCTGGTCAACTCCTACGGCCTCAAGCCCGACCTGTCCGCGCCGGGCGTCGACATCAACGCGGCCGCCTCCCGGTCCGTCCCGGACATGGAGGGCATGTACCAGTCGATGTCCGGCACGTCGATGGCGACCCCGCACGTCGCGGGCGCGGCGGCGATCCTGAAGCAGCGTCACCCCGACTGGTCCGGCCAGCGGATCAAGGACGCGCTGATGAGCACGTCCGCGCGGCTCGACGGATACACCCCGTACGAGCAGGGCACCGGCCGGCTCGACGTGAAGGCGGCGATCGACACGACGGTCGAGGCCACCGGTTCCGTCGCGGTCGCCTCCTACGGATGGCCGCACAGCCCGTCCGACCCGGTCGCCGAGCGGACCATCACCTACCGCAACACGGGTGACCAGGACGTCACCCTGAAGCTGGCCACCGACACGGACGCCGCCGCGTACACCCTGTCCGTCACCGAGCTGACCGTCCCGGCCGGCTCCACCGCCGAGGCCGTCCTCTCTCTGGACCCGGCGAAGGTCGCGAACAACACGCAGTTCTCCGGCCAGGTCGTCGCCACGGACGCGGCGGGCAGGACCGTCGCGCACACCGGCTTCGCCCTCAACAAGGAGCAGGAGCTCTACGACCTGACGCTCAGGCTGAAGGACCGCGCGGGCGAGCCGATGGACGGCCAGGTCGTCTTCGCCGCCCTCGGTGACCCGCAGTTCAACGTCGTCCAGGTCTCCGGTGAGACGACGCTGCGGCTGCCCCCGGGCAATTACACGGCGTGGACCGCCGCGGAGATCGACGGCGACCGGGCCGACTCGAAGGGCATCGCGTTCCTCGCGGCCCCCGAGACGATCCTGGACAAGGCCACCACGGTCACCCTCGACGCCTCCGAGGCCCACAAGGTCGGCGTGCGGACCCCCAAGGAGACCGAGACCCGTCAGCTGCGGTACGACATGGCACGCACCGCCCCGGACGGCACCGTCCAGCGTGACGCGTTCCAGATCCCGCTGACGTACGACCAGCTGTGGGCGAGCCCCACGAAGAAGGTCACACAGGGCGGTTTCAGCTTCCTGACCCGGTGGCGCCAGGGCGAGGAGCTGATCGACCTGACGGCCGGCGGCCGTGACATCCCGGTCACCGTGCAGGGCGGATCGGCCGTGGCCGAGGTCAGCGAGCAGAAGCTGACCGGTGTCTTCGCCGGCGACGGTGCCGCCGCGGACTACGAGAACCTCGACGTCGAGGGCAAGGCCGTCGTGATCCACCGCAGCGACGCCGTCGCCCCCGCCGACCGGCTGGCCCACGCGGTCGCCGCCGGTGCCCAGGCACTCTTCGTCGTCAACGACGGCCGTGGAGTCGCGATGGAGTCCTACGTCCCGTACGGCGAGGAGAGCACCATCCCGGTCGCCTCCGTGCAGAAGCTCGCCGGTGGGACCCTCATCGAGGCGGCACAGCGCGGCAGGATGCTGTCCGTGGACCAGAAGAGGTTCGCCGGCTACGTCTACGACCTGGTCGACCGTCACGACGGAGCCATCCCGGACCGCTCGCTGGCCTTCGCGCCGTCGGCCCGTCAGCTGGCGAAGATCGAGAACACCTTCTACGGGCACGAGGAGACGCTCGGCGGTGGATTCCGCTACGACATCCCGGACTACGGCCCGGGCATCGGCTTCGAGGAGTACGAGAAGTTCCCGGGTGTCCGCACCGAGTGGGTCACCCCGCTGCCCGGCGACTCGTTCTGGTACGAGAACCACTCCGTGCTGAACGCCACCGCCTCCGGCACCGCACACGAGGTGCGCAGCGCGGAGCTGGACTACACGGCGGGCGGGACCTACCGCGACGACTGGTTCGCCCCGGTGACCGGCCCCCGTCTCGGCACCGGCTACTGGGGACCGTTCCGCACCTCGTACAACGACGTGCAGTTCAACATCACCCCGTGGACCGACTCGGGCGAGGGCCACTCCGGCGCGATGCCGGAGGACGAGTACGACACCACGTCGTACGCCTTCTACCAGGGCGACACGCTGATCAAGAGGGGTGCCGGCCGGGCCGGATACGCCTGGGACCTGTCGCCGGAGAAGCGGCCCTACCGGCTGCTCATCGACTCGGTGCGGGACGCGGAGAAGTGGAAGACGTCGACGCGGACGCACACCGAGTGGGACTTCGTCTCGGGCGCCCTGCCCGACGGCACCCAGCAGGCCGACATCCCGCTCCTCCAGCTGGACTACGACGTGGAAACCGACCTGGCGGGCGACGTCAGGGCCGGCAGGTCCGTCGAGGTCGGACTGGAGGCCGGCACCCAGGCGTGGCTCGACGGCGCGGTGAAGGCGACGAGGGCCTCGCTGTCGGTCAGTTTCGACGAGGGCGGTACGTGGAGCGAGGTGCAGCTGCGCAAGAGCTCCTCCGGTACGTGGACCGCGAAGTTCACGACGCCGAGGAAGGGCGCCACCTCGGTGTCGCTCAGGGCGCACGCCGAGGGCCCCGGCGGCCTGGCCGTCGACCAGGAGATCATCAGGGCCTTCGGCCTGAAGTGACCTGCTGAGGACCGCCGTGAGAGGTGGTTCCGTGTCCCCCTCAGGGGCCACGGAACCGCCTCTCGTGTGTTCCCCCGGAGATCAGGAAGGTCTGCCCGGGCCCGGGCCGGCGGCGCCCGTCACCTTCCCCGCCCCCGCTAGCGGGAACCGCCCCTGCTCGCCCGTTCGTTCGCCTTGCGCCGTGCCACGGTGTACTTCGACCAGTCGCCCCGATGCCGGTCGCACCGGGAGGCCCCCACCATGGCCAGCCGACGGCAGCGCGTGCCCTTCTGGGTGAGTGCTCCGCATGCCGACTGCCTACGAGCCATGCCTGACCGCCCCCATCGGTTCCGCCGGCGGGTGCCGGCAGTGCCCAGAGTCGCCCGGCGACGGCCCCCGCGGGAAGGCGCACCGAGGTGTACCGGGTGCGCTCCGGAGCGCGGGGGCGGGTGGGCCGGAGTCAGAGCGTCGCGTTTCCCGGACCTGCGGCGTCCGTCCGCCGCTGCTCCTCGATGCGTCGTTTCGCCTCCTCCCAGGTGATCGGCAGGTCACCGACCGGCACCTCCCAGAACGTGAACGTCGAGGACCGCATCGTGGGCCTCAGCTCGGTCATGACGGTGCGGTGCGGCTCGGTCCTGGCGTAGGCGTACACCGCGTCGCGACTCTCCCACGCGGAGAGCGTGAGGAACACCCGCCGTGCGGGCTGCGCGATGAGCGAGGCGCCGTACGCGCCGGGCGCCGACCGCACCTGCTTCCACGCCGCCAGGGACTTCAGGAAGAAGCGCGGTACGTCCTTCAGGGAGCGGACCTCGAAGCGCGAAGCCATGACGACGGTCGTGCCATGGGACGGGGCGGGGTGCGGGGTGACCCACGGGAGAGTCGGCATCGATGTGCTCACCTTCCAATGTGGATAGTGGTGCTGTCTGCTCTCCATATTAGGGAGTGATGCTCTCCGATGGCTACGGATTAGGCCCGGGGGCTGGTAAGCCCGCATGTCGACATGTCACGTATCCAGCGGATAGGGCCGGTTTCCGAAGACTCACCGTCGCCGGTCAGCTGGCCGACGTGACGCCCGGCACGAACCCGGTCCCGACTTTCTGGTTCACGCTGCGCCGCGGCGCCGGCTCCGCATGAGCTCCGTCGCACCGGGCAGCTTCGGGCTGCGGCTGTCGCGCGCGGCCGTTCTCATGAACGAACATCTGTGAGAGATCTGCGAACAGCCCCCGGGTGATCACGTTTCCGCAGGGCGCCGTTCGCGAAAGTCCTGTCGGACCGGCGTGTTGTGCGAGTCGCTTCCGAGGGACTGCCTCCATGGATTTGACGCCCGATCAGGGCCGCACTCGCGGTAGAACGTCACGACTGCCCGGACTGTGACGCGCCCGCCGGCAGCGCCTGCCGCACCCGGGGCGGAAAGGCCGCCGCGAAGTACCACACCCCGCGCCTCGTCCTCGTCCCCGCGATCCGCGCTCCGCGAAGAACTGGAGATCCCCGTCCCCGCCGACCGGCACCCGGGCCGCGGGTGGAAGCAGTGACCGGCTCTCGCCATCGTGCCCGTGCCCCGTACCGAGCGGCCGGTCCGGATCGGGTACGCGAGGGCATCGACCGCCCGGCAGGAGCCGGCGAGCCAGCTCGAAGCCCTCCACCGGGCGGAGTGCCACAAAGTCTTCAAGGAGCAGATCAGCACCCGCATCAGGGTGCGGCCCTGACTGGAGAAGGGACCTTGATTGGCCGGGTCGCTCGCGAGCGTCTTCGAGGTATGTCAGGCCAGGCAGCTGCGGGTGATGCCTAGTGCTGGATCAGGCCGTCGACCGGGACAGGACCGACGTGGCCTGTTGCCGGAAGGGCCTGGGCCAGGGAGAGGCCGATGTCGACCAGCGATGACCGGCGCAGGCCGGGGACGTCGGAGAGGTCGGTCCAGACCGACTCGGCGATTTCGCCGTTCGGCTCCGGCCGGAGTCGGCCGCCGGTGATGTCGACGCGGTAGAAAACGCCAACATTCTGATGCTCGACTCCCGCACGAGCTTCGGCCGCCGGGATGACCCGTGAGTCCACGCCCAGCAGGCGATCCACCACCGCGACGCAGCCCGTCTCCTCGGCGACTTCCCGGATCACCGCATCAAACGGATCTTCGCCGTGCTCGACCCTGCCGCCCGGAAGCGTCCAGTTGCTTTCGCCATCCGGTGGCATATGACGGGCGAGGAGTACCTGCCCGTTCTCGATACACACGGCATACGCCGCCAACCGAAAACTCATCCTCGTACCTCCACCCGGACCCTATCCAACGTCCAAGATCCGAGCACCGTCCGGCGAATGCAGCCAGATCAACTCCTTACGCCTGGAGCCACTCCGCTCCGTGCGGTGGAGCCCGGAGAAGTGCTTACAACCATGCTGGGGCGACCCGAGCCCGTCCGCATCCGTCGGCCCGGGAACCCGCTCACTCCCGAGGAGATAGGCCTCCGCGGACGCCTCAAGGTCCAGCCTCACCCGAACACGGAGATCCGCGACCAGACCTCATGATCAATCTCCGCGCCAACGGCTGTACCGAGGTTCCCCGAGGCCGGGGAGGCCCGCGGGTCCAGGGAAACCGAAGTCTCCTCAGCGGGGACTCGCGGGTCGGTCCGTGTGCATCAGCTGGGCGAATCCGTGGGTTCGGCGGGAACCGTGGGGTGGGCCGCGAGGCGGCGGGCTTCGGCGGTGACCTCGGCATCGACCTGGTCCACGGTTCTGTCGCCGTATTCGAGGATGTCGTACTCGTCGTCGAGCTCAGCGAGGCGCTCGGTCAGAGGCAGCTCATGTCCATGGCGCTGATGAATCCGGAAGGCGAACTCCCGAGGCGTGAGCTCTCCGGCGAGCATGTGGCGTGCGAGGGCCCGGGCGGCGGCTTCCTGACCGGCCTCGCTGCCCACCGGATAGAAGACGAGGCCGAGTTCGTCGAGAGCTGCGGGAAGCAGGTCGTGGACGTCGCAGTCCGCCTCGGCTCGGGTGCAGGCGGCGAGGATTCGAAGGCCGGGGGTGTCGAGTCCGGCGACGAGCGCGTCGCAGGCGGCATTGACGACATCGCTCGCGCGGATCTCCCCCATGCTCCAGAGGGCGGCATGGTCCTGTAGAGCGATTGCTGCCGCTTCGGTCGACGTCACTCATCCATGATTCCCCTCACGGTGCGTCCGGGTCGAGCAGATTTCATCGAAGGTGCTGTACAGCGGTCTGTTCCAGCACGGCTCGTACGGAGCCGCGTCGGCGAAATGCTGATGCACCGTCAGGCGGTGGACGGTGGTCTCGAACTCGCGGGCCAGGACGGCGATCCGCCGGTCGGTCCCGTCCGCGCGCGTGGAGGGAGCGGTTCGACGCGGCCACCGTGTCGCGAGTTCGGGCAGGGACTGTTCCTGGTCCTGGGCCCGCCTGTCCGGGCCCTTCGTGCCGTCCCGCAGCAGATCGGCCTGCTCGCGCAGCTCCAGCACCTCGCCACGCGGGAACGTCACGTCCTTCCGCAGCGTGCCCGGCGCGCGCCGCAACTGCCCGAAGTGGGCGCCCGCCGGACGGAACACGGTGATCGGCAGGGAGAAGCCGGCGAACCGGTAGCCCGTCACGGCGCCCGTGGCCACCATGACCGCGAGGGTGAGCGCCGCGGTCAGGAGGCGTCCCGCGAGAGCCACCCGCAGCATCATCCGGGCGATCCGCGTCGCTTCGCCGTCCCGTGCCTCCGGAACCGCCAGGCCCTTGCCGCGGCTCACCTCGGCACCGCCAGAGTCGGTGCCGACCCCACGAACCGTCCCATGCCGTGCTCCGACCGTGCGTCACCGCGCCCCGCCCCCGTACCCGCCCGTCTCCGTCCCGGTGGAGGGGGACCCGGTCACGAGTACGCGTACGCAGCGGGCGGGAGCGGGGCGCGAGGCCGTCGGGGGCCGGGTCAGCGGCCGTTCTGCAGGGCCGCCCAGGTGTTGGGGCCTACACTGCCGTCGGCCGTCAGACCGCGCGAGCTCTGATAGCCGCGCACGGCCGTGTCCGTCGCCGTACCGAAGGCACCGTCGACGGCCACCGTCGAGCCGAGCGCGGCGGTCAGCGACCGTTGCAGGCGCTTCACCGCGTCGCCCGAGCTGCCCTTGGCGAGCGCCGGCGTCGTCCCGGCCGAGAGCAGCGCGGTCCAGGTCTTCGGGCCGACCGTGCCGTCTGCGGTGAGCCCACGGGCCGTCTGGAACGCCTGGACGGCGCCCTTCGTGGCCGGGCCGAAGGAGCCGTCCACGGCACCCGCCGCGTACCCCTGGTCGTTGAGCAGCGTCTGCACGGCCCTGACCTGGGCGCCCGACGAACCGGACTTCTGGGTCGCGTACGAGCTGAAGCTCAGCCCGTCGCTCCCGCTGCCGCCGCCGGAGCCGCCGACGAGCTGCATGTAGTAGGTCCAGTTCCAGTTGACGCCCGGGTCGGTGTGGTCGTTCCCGGGGGCCTCGCTGTGCCCGATGACGTGGGACCGGTCCTTCGGGATCCCGTACCGGTCGCAGAGGTACGCCGTCAGGGCCGCCGAGGAGCGGTACATCGAGTCGGTGAACCACGACGGGTCGTCGACGAAGCCCTCGTGTTCGATGCCGAGCGACGAGGCGTTGGCGCTCCTGGCGTGCCACGCGGTGTTCGCGTCACGCACCATCTGGGTGATCTCACCGTCCGAGGACCGGATCAGGTAGTGGGCGCTGACCTGGGACGCCGGGTTCTGGAACCAGCTGATGGAGCCGGCGTAGGAGCCCTGGGTGACATGGACGACCACCTTGTCGATCGTCGCCGTCCTGCCCGTCACGTAGTTGGCGGAACTGGCGGGCACCCAGAGCGCCGAGGGGTAGTCGGGGCTCTGGGTGGTGATGTCGGCCGTGGCCAGGGAGCCCTTCTGCGGGGAGACCGGCCGGGAGGTGACCGAGATCCGCTCGCCGCCCGGGACCGTCGTCCGCAGCCCCTCGGCGAGGAAGGTGTAGACGGTGTCGGCGTACAGGGCCGCGATCGGGTCCCGGGCCCCGCTGTACCGGGCGACGGCCGGGTACCAGGCGTCGATGTCCCGGCGTTCGGCCCGGTCCAGGCCGAGGGCGTCGGCGTGGCTGCGGAGCACCGCCGCGCCGCCCAGGATGTTGGCGTCCGTGTCCCGGCGCAGTGCGGCGGCGGACTCACCCGTCAGGGCGGCGGCCTTCTCCAGGGAGCGGTTCGTGGGGTTGCTGACGAGGTGCATCACGCCGTAGCCGTTGGCCTGGCTGGGGCGGCCGGCGTGCCCGTCGAGATGTGTCTCCGCGTAGCCGACGGCGGCGAGCAGATCACGCGGTACGTCGAACTCCTCGGCCGCCTCGGCGAAGGCCTGGTTCATGGGGTCCTGCCCGGCCTGGGCGGCCGGTGCCGGATGGCCGGTGGCGACGAGGGCGGTGGCGGCGACCGCCGCCAGAACTGCTGCGCGTCTGCCGGTGTGGCCTGCGGGGCGTCGGGGCATACCTGCTCCTGGTCCGTGGGGGGAAGAAGGCCCCCGGACCCGATGGGGTGGGCCGAGGGCCGTTGAGCTCGCACAGGCTATCGACATGATCGAGGCATGACAATGGCGTCCCGGCGTGTCCAAATGCCTTTCACTCCAATGGAGTTGAGGTGTGGACCGGGCTTCGACCGCAGGGGCCGTCACCCCCGGCAGGGGGCGACGGCACGAGGTGCGGCTACCAGCGGTCGCGGTGGATGACGTCAGCCACCGGGCGGCGGCGGACCGGCCCGAAATTGCCCTGCGGCAGACCCACCGGAACGGCCGCGAAGGTGTGCGTGTCCTCGGGGATGCCCAGGGCCTCCTTCCACTCCTGCTCCAGGAACAGGTGCCAGATGGTGACGTTGGCCGCGAGACCCAGCGCCCGGGCCGCGAGCAGGAGGTTCTGCACGCCCGGATAGACGCAGGAACCCTCCGCGAGCGCCTGGAAGCGGGTCTGCGTGTTCGTCATGTGCTCCAGGCCCGCCGGGCCGAGCGCCTGCGCGTAGACGCCCAGACCCTCCTCGTCGAAGCGCGGCTCCGGGAACTTGTAACAGGGGATGATCAGCACCGGCGTGTCCGCGAAGTGGTCGCGCTGGTACTCGATGGCCGCCACCATCCGGCCGTACGCCGCGCCGTCCATGCCCTCCGGCGCGTGCTTCCCGGTCGTCGCCAGATAGGCGTCCACACACCGCTTCCACAGCGGGGCCAGCCGGGCCATGACCTCGCGGTCGGTGACGACCACGTACTCGTAGCACTGCATGTTGCCGCCGCTGGGCCCCCAGACGGCGGCCTGTATGAGCTGATCGATCGTCTTGTCCGGTACGGCGTCCGGCTTGAGGCGGCGCATGGCGCGCATCGTGGACATGGTCGGGAAGAGTGCGGGCCCGTCGAGGGCGGACGCGTCGGCCTGAACCGTTTCGAAGGTCATGATCGCGGAGTTTACGGGCCGGATTCCGCTGCCGGGAGCCCTGTTGGCGCCCGATCCGGACGCCCGCGCCCGGGTCCCGGCCGGGCGGGCCCCGCGCGGACCGGTGGCACCGGAGTCGCACCCGGGGAAGCCGCGCGCGGCTGTGCGGTGTACCGGGGAGGGCCTTCGCCGGACGCGGCCCCGCGGCCCCGGCGCCCGGACCCGTCATGTCATCCGCGGCCTCGGCACGGCGGATTCGTACACCTGGCCGTCCCCACTTCTTCCGGGGGAACGGTGGCCGGGAATCCCGCAGCGGAGGCGTATAAAGGGTCCCTTTGGAGCAGCCGGCGTCCCCGATGGCATCTCACCCACCACGCGGCCGGCGTCACCGCGTACCGAGAGCGGAGGAGCCTCCCCATGAGCACCTCGGAAGAGATCAGCGCGTTGCTCGTCACCAGATTCGGAACCGACCCCCAGACCATCCGGCCGGAGGTGCCTCTTCGTCAACTGCGTCTGGACTCCCTCGCGCTGGAGGAGCTCCGGCTCCTCATCGAGGACCGGATGGACATCGACCTGGAGGACGTCGTCCTGTCCTCGCGCGACACCCTCGGCCAACTGGTCGCGGCCGTGTGCAGCAAGGCCCGGGCGTGACGGCCCGCGGGCCGTTCGCACGCGCGGCCGGCCGGCCGGGGGCCGAGCCGTTCGGCGCCGCTGTCACCGGCCTCGGCCTGGTCACCGCCGCCGGTGTGGGGGTCGACGCCGCCTGGCGCGGGGTGTGCGACACGGCAGCCGCCCCCTCCGTCCACCACCTGCCCGAACTCGCCGGACTGCCCTGCGACTTCATGTACACCGTCGCCGGACTGGACACCCGGGCCACCCTGGGGGTCGCCGCCCAGCGGCTGATGGACCGCTTCTCGCAGCTCGCCGTGATCGCCGCCCGTGAGGCCGTCGCCGACGCGGGGCTCGACCCGTCGGTCTGGGACAGCGGCCGGGTCGCCGTCGTCATCGGCTCCGCACACGGCGGGCTGCCCTTCTACGACGAGCAGCACACCACGCTCACCGAGCGCGGCGCGCGCCGCGTCTCCCCGAAGCTCGCCCCCCTGACCGTCGTCAACGGCGCCGCCAGCAGCGTCGCCATGGACCTGGGCGTCCACGGCCCGAGCCTGGCCGTCTCCACCGCCTGCTCCTCCGGCACCGTCGCCATCGGCACCGCCCATCAGATGCTCCGCACCGGAGCGTGCGACATCGTCGTAGCGGGCGGCGCCGAATCCGTCCGCTCCCGGCTGCTGATCGCCAGCGCCTGCCAGATGCGGGCCGTCTCCACCCGCCGCGACGACCCGGGCGCGGCCTGCCGGCCCTTCGACACCCACCGCGACGGCTTCGTCGTCGGAGAGGGCGCCGGCCTCCTCGTACTGGAGCGTCCCGAGCACGCCCGCGCGCGCGGGGCCACCGTCCGCGCCCACGTCGCCGGTTACGGGGCGTCCAGCGACGCCCACTCCGCCGTCGCCCCCGACCCCGACGGTCTCGGCATCGAGCGCGCGCTGCGCACCGCACTGTCCGACGCGGGCCTCGACGCCTCCGACATCGGCCACGTCAACGCCCACGGCACCTCGACCGTCGCCAACGACCTCATCGAGGCGACCATGCTGCGCCGGGTCCTGGGCGAGCGGCCCCTCGTCACGTCCACCAAAGCCATGACCGGCCACACCCTGGGTGCCGCGGGAGGCATCGAGACCGCGCTGACCGTCCTGGCGCTCCAGCACCAGCTCGTGCCGCCGACCGTCAACCTCGACGCCCCCGACCCCGGCATCCCCGTGGACGTGGTGAGCAAGGAGGCCAGACGGGGTGCCTTCGACTGCGCCGTCAAGACGTCGCTCGGTTTCGGCGGTCACAACGCGGCGCTCGTGCTCACCAGAGCCTGACGGGAAGCGAGGAGCAGCATGTCCGAGGAGATCATCCGGGCCCTGTCCGTGCGGGGCCTGCGGTACCACTACCGCCTCCTGCCCCGCGCGGAACCGGCCGACCCGGCCGCAGGGGCGGGGGGACCGGGAACCGAGCCCGTACTCGTCCTGGGCGGCGCGCTGCAGGGCATGTTCGGCTGGCCGCAGATGGACGACCACCTCGGCCCGGTGGCCGACGTGGTGACCGCGGACCTGCCTGGCATGGGCACCGCCGACCCACTGCCGCCCGGACCCAGCGCCGACCTCCTGCGCGCCGCGGTCACGGGGATCATCGACGACCTCGGCGCACCGCGGATCAACCTGTTCGGCTTCTCGTACGGGGCCGCCATCGCGTTCGGCTGCGCACGGCACGACCCGGGGCGGATCGCCAGGCTCGCCCTCGGCGGCGTACCCGTGCACATCGGCGAGGTGCAGCGCGACTACTGGCACCGGGCGACGCGGCGGCTGGCCGAGGGGGACAGGGAGGGCTTCGCGGCGCTGGCGGCCGACGGGCTGATGTGCCTGGACCCGGACAGGGTGGTGTACCGCAGGGAGCTCGCCCGGCGGTACGTACGGCGTTCCTTCCTGCACGCGCTCAGTGATGGTTCACCGCACGCCGCCGACTCGCTGCACCGGGCACTGGGGGACCGGCCGGACTTCTCGGGGGGCCTGTCCGGCGTGCCCACGCTGGTCTTCGCGGGGGAACACGACACGGTGACTCCGCCGGAGCGGCAGCGGGAGTTCGCGGCGACGATCGAGGGCAGCCGCTTCCTGACACTGCCGGAATCGGACCACTGGGTGGTGCTGGAGCGGTCCGAGGAGGTGGCCGCACTCGTCACGGCCTTCTTCACGGACCGGCCGGCGGACCGGCCGGTTGCCCCCTCGACGGTGGCGGCTCCCGCGCCCCTCGCGGGCCTGCCCGCCCGGGAGGGGTAGCGGAGGCGACCGGGGGGGGGGGCGGGGGGGGCCCCACCCCCGGACCGCCCCCCCCCCCCCCACGGAGGGGCCACGATGGGCTCCCAGGGCAGAATAGTAAACAAAAAAAACAACCACAACCAAAAAACCAAAAACAAAGGCGA
>NZ_JBHXRD010000052.1:0-39587 GCF_042717325.1 Streptomyces sp. NPDC058637
GTCCCGTTTCACCGGGGCCCTCCGGGCGCTTCCCTTCGTTCTTGCGTTTCCGACTCTATCAGACTCTTTCGTGTCCGATTCCCGGTCGAAGCGGGACCCTTGCGAAGCAAGAGAATTCTTTTTCTCGCTTTCCAGTTCTTCGCTCTCGCGTTTCCCTTTCCGGCGAGTCCGACTCTATCAGGCCTTTCCCTATTCCCTTGACCACGTCCTGCAGACATGCAGGTGCGCCGATCAGAGTTACAGTCTGGGCTTGAGAGTCGCCGCCGACCCCCGACTCAAAGTCGCGTTGGGGCCAGGCAGGAGTACGACAGTACAGGTCGCTGTGAGACGAGGCAAACCGTTTCCGGTGCACCCCTAGGTCCGCCAACCGGTAGGTCTCGGGCGGAACCGGGACTTCATATGACTTACGCTGCTGGTCAGTACGCCGTCCTCCATCCGCCGCGGCGGCGACATACGAATCTCCACCCCTGGGAGGCTCCCATGACCACAGTGACGTCCCCTCTTGCCGGCCGCGCCATCGGGCTCACCGCGGTTCCCGACCCGGTCTTCTCCGGCGCGATGGTGGGTCCCGGTACCGCCATCGACCCTGTGCGCGAGCCGTCCGAGGCCGTCTCGCCGGTCGACGGCATCATCGTCTCCCTCCACCCGCACGCCTTCGTCGTCGTGGACGACCAGGGACACGGGGTGCTGACCCACCTCGGGATCGACACCGTGCAGCTCAACGGCGAGGGCTTCGAGCTCCTCGTGAACAAGGGGGACACGGTGACCCGCGGCCAGGGCATCGTGCGCTGGAACCCGGCGGCCGTCGAGGCGGCCGGCAAGTCGGCCATCTGTCCGGTCGTGGCGCTCGAAGCCACCGCCGACTCCCTCTCCGACGTGCGTGAGGACGGCGACGTGAAAGTCGGCGACGTGCTGTTCGGCTGGCAGTGACACCCTCGGCCCCGTAGTCGGGGCATCAGCCAGTCGGCAATTCATCGCGGTGGCACGGCCGCCGCACAATCGGAGACGGGTCACATGGAGACAACGCTGCGAGGCGTCGGCGTGAGCCACGGAGTGGCGATCGGCGAAGTTCGGCACATGGGTACGGCGGTGCTGGAGCCGCCCGCCAAACAGATTCCCGCGGAGGAGGCCGAGCGCGAACAGGGGCGTGCCCGCCAGGCCGTGGAAGCTGTTGCGGCCGACCTGATCGCACGCGGCAACCTGGCAGGGGGCGAGGCGCAGCACGTCCTCGAGGCCCAGGCCATGATGGCGCAGGACCCCGAGCTCATGGCCGATGTGGATCGCCGCATCGCTGTCGGCAGCACCGCGGAGCGCGCCGTGTACGACGCGTTCGCCTCGTACCGGGCGTTGCTGGCCAACGCCGGGGAGTACCTGGCAGGGCGTGTCGCCGACCTCGACGACGTACGCAACCGGATCGTGGCGCGGCTGCTCGGTGTTCCCATGCCGGGTGTACCGGACAGCGACGAGCCGTACGTACTGATCGCCCGCGATCTCGCTCCGGCCGACACCGCGCTGCTCGACCCGACGCTGGTGCTCGGGTTCGTCACCGAGGAGGGCGGGCCGACCAGCCACAGCGCGATTCTCGCGCGGGCGCTCGGAGTGCCCGCTGTCGTGGCCCTTCCGGGAGCGGGCGAGATCGCCGAGGGCACCGTCGTCGCGGTGGACGGCAGCACCGGTGAGATCTTCGTCGAGCCGAGCCAGGAGAAGCGCGCCGAGATGGAGAGCGCCGCGGCGGCCCGCCGGGCGGCGCTGTCGGCCACCACCGGCCCCGGTGCCACGTCCGACGGGCACAAGGTGCCGCTGCTCGCCAATGTCGGCGGCCCCGCCGACGTGCCCGCGGCGCTGGAGGCCGGCGCCGAGGGTGTCGGACTGTTCCGTACGGAATTCCTGTTCCTGGACGACAGCAAGCAGGCTCCCTCCGAGGAGAAGCAGGTCGCGGCGTACCGCGCGGTGCTCGAGGCGTTCCCCGAGGGACGCGTCGTCGTGCGGGTGCTCGACGCGGGTGCGGACAAGCCACTGGACTTCCTGACTCCGGCGGACGAGCCGAACCCCGCCCTCGGTGTCCGTGGGCTGCGCAGCCTGCTGGACCACCCCGATGTGCTGCGGACCCAGCTGACGGCCCTGTCCAAGGCCGTCGAGGGGCTGCCCGTCTACCTCGAGGTCATGGCCCCGATGGTGGCCGACCGTGCCGACGCCAAGGCGTTCGCGGACGCCTGCCGCGAGGCCGGGCTGCAGGCGAAGTTCGGTGCGATGGTGGAGATTCCGTCCGCCGCGCTGAGGGCGCGCTCGATCCTGCAGGAGGTGGAGTTCCTCTCGCTGGGTACCAACGACCTCGCGCAGTACACCTTCGCCGCCGACCGTCAGGTGGGTGCCGTGTCCAGGCTGCAGGACCCTTGGCAGCCCGCGCTGCTGGATCTCGTCGCGCTGTCGGCCGAGGCCGCGCGGGCCGAGGGGAAGAGCTGCGGTGTCTGCGGTGAGGCCGCAGCCGATCCTCTGCTCGCCTGCGTGCTGACCGGTCTGGGTGTCACCTCCCTCTCGATGGGTGCGGCGTCGATTCCGTATGTGCGCGCGACACTGGCGAAGCACACGCTCGCGCAGTGCGAGCGTGCGGCGTCCGCCGCGCGTGCGTCGGACTCCGCCGAAGAGGCACGGGTCGCCGCACAGGCGGTGCTGTCCGGCGAGTGACGCCTCAGGCGGACAGCCGGGTGTGACGAAGCGATGAAGGGGTTCCCGCCGGTTCCGGCCGACGGGAGCCCCTTCGCCTTGTCAGCGATACGTCAGCCACACGTCAGTGATGCGCCTCCGGCTCGTCCGCACCGATGTCGAAGCCCGCGCGGTACTCGACCCCGGACTCGGGTGGGACGGGCTCGCCCGTGTCGGCGTCGGTGCAGTAGGCGCTGAAGACCTCGCCCGCCGTGAGCGGGACGAGCCCGCCCCGCACCAGGCGCCAGCCGTGCACACGGTCCGGGCTGTCCGGTGCCGTGATGCGCAGGACGACCCCTCCCCCGGTCTCAAGTGCGACGCCCACCGCGAGCACGGTAACAAACTCCGCCCCTTCCGCCGAGGCGAGTCGGACCGGTCCCTCGGCGTCCCGTGCGGTGTGGACGACGGCGATGAGCTGTTCGTTCTCCGTGGGGGTGCTGCAGACCAGGTGGTGCGCGCCCGGTCCCGCCGTCTCCAGCAGGCGCGTCAGCAGGTGGGAGGCCCGGTCGAAGGCGGCACGGCCGATCTCCTGCCCGCATTCGGCGCAGTCCCCGAGGTCCGCCAGGAGCATCGTGGCGTACTCCCAGGTGGCGCGGCGGACCGCTCGTGAGACGAGGAGCGGGATCAGGCTGTCGAGTGGCTGGCCGGTGTACGCCACGGTCGCGCCGGCCGACGCGATGTCGGCGACGAAGCGGCTGCGGCTGGTCCGCTCGTGCGGGTCGAGGCCGGATTCGGTGCAGAACTCCGCGTAGTCGTCCGGGTCGAAGAGGGCGACCGTGGTGTGCATGCCCTGCGCTGCGAGCGTCTTGAGCAGGCCTTCGACCTGCTGGAGATAGACGGAGTGGTCGTCGAAGACGAAGCTCCGGTAGTGACGCATCGCCGCGAAGTCCTCGGCGTCGACCAGAAGGCCGACGGTGCTGGGTGCTTCGCGGCGCAGTGCGCGTCGCATGGATGTCCCGGAACGGTGCCGGGTGTGCTTGGTCTGCCCGGTGTACGCCATGAGTCCCCCTGTGCCCTGTCGAGCTGTGTTCCGCCGAACGATGCTCACTCAGAGTAATCAAGGGGACTGACAGTGGAGCCCCCGTGACCGGGTCACCGGCGCTCGCGGGCCAGGTCCTCGTAGAAGTGGAGGAGTTCGAGGTTGTCGATGGAGCCGGGATTGACCGCCTTGGCCAGGGCTGTTCCCTGGAGGAGGCGCTTGACCGGAACCTCGATGCGCTTGCCGGTGAGGGTGTGCGGGATGCCGGGAACTTCGATGACCTCGTCGGGCACATGGCGGGGTGAGAGGTGCTCGCGGATGGTCCGCTTGATGCTGTCGCGGAGGCCTTCGTCCAGCACGGCTCCTTCGGCGAGGTGGACGAAGAGCGGCATCCAGTAGCCGCCGTCCGGCTCCTCGACGCCGATGACGAGGGACTCGCGGATCTCGGGGAGCCGCTCGACCGCTTCGTAGATGTCGGCGGATCCCATCCGTACCCCCTGCCTGTTGAGGGTGGAGTCGGAGCGGCCGTGGATGATGACCGAGCCGTGGTCGGTGAGGGTGATCCAGTCCCCGTGGCGCCAGACGCCGGGGTACATGTCGAAGTAGCTGTCGTGGTAGCGGCTGCCGTCCGGGTCGTTCCAGAAGCGGATCGGCATGGAGGGCAGGGGGCTGGTGACGACGAGCTCGCCGACCTCGCCGGTCAGGGGTTCGCCCGCGGGGCCCCAGGCCTGGAGGTCGGTGCCGAGACAGGGTGCCTGGAGTTCGCCGATGTGGACGGGGAGGGTCGGCACCGCCCCGGCGAAGCAGCTGCAGACGTCCGTGCCGCCGCTGACGGAGGCGATCCAGAGGTCTTCGGCGACTTCGTCGTGGAGCCAGCGGAAGCCGTCGGGCGGGAGCGGGGACCCGGTGGTGGCGACGCACTGGACGCGACTGAGGTCGTGGTCGCGGCCCGGGTGGACGCCTGCCTTCCGGCAGGCCATGACGTAGGCCGCCGAGGTGCCGAAGAGGGTGGCCCCGGTCTGTTCGGCGACGCGCCACTGGGCGCTGACGTCGGGGTAGCCGGGGCTGCCGTCGTACAGCACGACCGTGGTGCCGGTGAGCAGACCGGAGACGAGGAAGTTCCACATCATCCAGCCGGTGGAGGTGTACCAGAAGAAGCGGTCCTCGGGGCCGAGATCGCAGTGCAGGCCGATCTGTTTGAAGTGTTCCAGGAGGATGCCGCCCTGGGACTGGACGATCGCCTTCGGGAGTCCGGTGGTGCCGGAGGAGTAGAGGACCCACAGGGGGTGGTCGAAGGACACCTGCTCGAAGACGGGTTCGGTGTCCGCGGCGGTGAGTTGGGACCATGCGAGGGCGCCCTCGGGCGCATCCGTGCCGAGGAGCGGGATGTGGACGACAGCGCGCAGGGTGGGGAGTTCGCGTCGGAGCTCGGCCACGGTGTCGGTGCGGTCGTGCTCCTTGCCGCCGTAGCGGTAGCCGTCGACGGTGAACAGGACGACGGGTTCCACCTGCTGGAAGCGGTCCAGAACGCTGCGTGCGCCGAAGTCCGGGGCGCAGGAGGTCCAGACGCCCCCGACCGCGGCGGTGGCGAGGAAGGCGACGACCGCCTGCGGGATGTTGGGCAGATAGCCGCTGACCCTGTCCCCCGGGGTGACGCCCAGCGCGCGGAGCTCGGCGGCCAGCGAGCCGACCTGGCGCCGGAGTTCGGACCAGCCGAGGGGAATCTGGGTGTGCGTCTCGTCGACGTACAGCAGGGCCGGGGCCTCGGCGCGCAGCGGGTCCTCGGCCGTACGCAGGGCGTGTTCCGCGTAGTTGAGGGTGGCGCCGGGGAACCATTGGGCGCCGGGCATGGTGCGGTCGCCGAGGACGGTGTCGTACGGGGTGGAGAAGCGCACGTCGAACCAGTCGGCGACGGCCTGCCAGAAGGTGTCGAGCTCGTCCACTGACCAGCGGTGCAGCGCCGGGTAGCCGCCGTCTGCGGGTGCTCCGTGACGTTCGGCCGCCCAGCGCTGGAAGCGGGTGACGGCCGCGGCTTCGACGCGTTCGGGTGCGGGCTGCCAGAGGGGGGCTTCGCCGGCTGCTGAGGTCATGGAGGCTCCCTGGCCTTTCGGGTACGCGGGGTGTGCGTGCGTCGCGCGCACGTGCTGGGGTGTGCGCGTGAGCGGCATTCAGGGACGATGCCACGTGATCGTCCTTCGCACCAGGGTCGGCCTGCCATGTCCGCGTGTCCCGGTGTGTGGTCGGACCACAGGTGAACGGAAGCTGAACGGACCCTGTTCGCGGCCGGCCGGGTGGCAGGGTGGCCTGCATGGATGGTCGTGACCTGGTGCGTTCGGTGAAGATGATCGGTTCGGTGCGGGGAATGCGCACGGTGCGCTCCGCCTGGCGGCGGCGGCGTGCGGACGCGCGGGCGCTTGCGCCGCGCGGTGCGGAGCGGGCGCGGGTGCCCGGCCTGCTGGTGAGTGCCGAGCCCGCGCCGGGCGGTGGTGTCGTGAGGTTCGCCCGTTCGGAGTTGCGCATCCGTGTGTCCGTCGGTGGTGCGGTGTTCTGGTCCTGGGACGGTGCGGAGCCGCTGCCCTCGTACGCGCTGCCGGGAGCCGCGCCGGAGCCGGATCCGCGGGCGGGGCTGGAGCCCGGCAAGAACGGCGGCTGGCAGGTGGTGTCGGAGCGGCTGACGGTGGTCGTGTCGCGGCACGGGGCGGTGGAGCTGCGTACGCCGGGCGGGGTGATGCTGCGCAGGGAGTTGCCGCCCCGCTGGTGGGAGCCGGTGGAGGGAGGGGCCGCGCGGTGGGTACAGCGGTCCGAGGTGCCGGCCGACGCGCGTTTCTTCGGGCTGGGCGGGCGGGCCGGTGGGCCGCGGCTGCGCGGGGGCACGTACCGGCTGTGGAACACGGATCCGGGTGGTCGTTTCGGTCCCGGGGACGATCCGCTGTACCTGACGATGCCGGTGCAGCTGGTGGTGTCGGACGCGGGGACCCATCTGGCGTTCCACGACAACACGTGGTCGGGCCGGGTGACGCTGCGGGAGGGTGAGGAGGGTGCGGGGTCCGGTCATGACCGGCCGGGTACCTGCGAGGTGCGGATGGAGGGCGGTCCGCTCCGCTGCTGGGTGGTCGCCGGTACGCCGGCCAGGGTGCTGCAGGGCTGGACGGCGCTGACCGGTGCGCCCGCGCTGCCGCCGTCGTGGGCGCTGGGTCCGCAGCACGCCCGGTGGGGTTTCGGCAGTGAGGCGCAGGTGCGGCGGGTCGTGGCGGGGTACCGGGAGCGGGGGCTGCCCCTGTCGGTGCTGCATCTGGACATCGATCACTTCGACGGGCACCGGGTGTTCACCGTGGACCGTGAGCGGTTCCCCGATCTGCCGGGGCTGGCGGAGGAGTTGCGCGAGGACGGGGTGCGTCTGGTGTCGATCGTCGATCCGGCGGTGAAGGCGTCGCCGGGCGACGCGCTGTTCGACAGTGGTGGCCGGGTCGGCGCGGCGGGGGCGTTCGTGCGGGATCCGCAGGGCCGTCAGGTGCTCGGTGAGGTGTGGCCGGGCGAGTGCGTCTATCCGGACTTCACCGATCCGCAGGTGCGGGAGTGGTGGGGGACGCTGTACGAGGAGCGGCTCGCGCAGGGCTTCTCGGGGGTGTGGCACGACATGAACGAGCCGGTGGCGTTCTCGGCGTTCGGGGACCCGTCCCTGCCGCGTTCGGCCCGGCACGCGTTGGAGGGCCGTGGCGGGGACCACCGCGAGGCCCACAACGTCTACGGGCTCGCGATGGCGCGGGCCGGCTACGAGGGGCTGCTGCGGCTGCGGCCCGAGGAGCGGCCGTTCCTGTTCTCCCGTTCCGGCTGGGCGGGGATGCAGCGGTACGGGGGTACCTGGTCCGGTGACGTGGCCACGGGGTGGCCCGGACTGCGGGCCTCGCTCGCGCTGGTGCTGGGGCTCGGGCTCTGCGGGGTGCCGTACTCGGGTCCGGACGTGGGGGGCTTCGACGGGTTCCCGTCGCCAGAGCTGTATCTGCGCTGGTTCCAGCTGGGGGCGTATCTGCCGTTGTTCCGTACCCACGCGGCCATCGACGCGGGGCGGCGGGAGCCGTGGGAGTTCGGGCCCGAGGTGCTCGCGCACGCGAAGGCGGCGCTGGAGGAGCGGGAGCGGCTGCGTCCGTACTTCGTGACGCTGGCGCAGCTCGCCCGGCTGACGGGTGCGCCGTATGTCCGGCCGATGTGGTGGGGCGCGTCCGCGGACCGGGCGCTGCGGGAGTGCGAGGACGCGTTCCTGCTCGGTGACTCGCTGCTGGTGGCTCCGGTGATGGAGCACGGGGCGGACCGCAGGGCGGTGCGGCTGCCACGGGGGCGCTGGTACGACACCGCGACCGGGAAGGCGTACGAGGGTCCGGGGCAGGTGCTGGTGGACGCGCCGCTGTCCCGGATTCCGGTGCTGGCGCGGGCGGGTGCCGTGCTTCCGGTGCGGGGTGCGGACGGGAGTATCGAACTGGAGGTGTGGGCTCCGGCGGTGGGCCGCGGCGGGGGCGGGCTCGTCGTCAGGGACGCGGGCGACGGGTGGGCGACGGCGGAGGTCGAGCGGTACACGTCGCGGGTCGCGGACGGGCGTGTGGTGGTCGAGCGGGACGGTGAGGAGGACCGGGTGACGTATCCGGTACGGGTGCGGGGGCTGCCGGGTCAGCGGTAGCGGCCGGCGAACCAGTCGCGTACGGCCTGGGTGTGCAGGGGAAAGGCCAGTTCGCCGGGAACGCGCAGCACGTGGTGTCCCGACGTCTCGTCGGTGGGTGTGGAGGGCGGGAGGTCTTCTGCGGGGCGCGGCGGGAGCAGGCCGAAGAGGAGGAGGTGGCCGTCCGGGGAGCTGAGGGCGTCGGCGAGCCGTACGTCCGTCTCCTCGGCCCTGATGCCGGTCTCCTCGCGCAGTTCGCGGACGACCGCGTGGCGCCAGTCCTCGGTGTGGTCGACGTACCCGCCGGGGAGGGCGATGCCGCCCGTCCGCGGAGGGACGGTGCGGGTGATGACGACGAGTCCGGTGCCGTCCCGGCCGGTGACGGGCAGCAGGGCGACGGCGACGGGCAGGGGGTTGCGGTGGGCGGTGTGCCCGCAGGAGGCGCAGGTGCGTGGCCAGGCCGTGGGTGCGGGCGGGCCGACGGAGTAGGGGGCTCCGCAGTCGCCGCAGTGGGAGTCCTTCACGGGCGGACTGTATCCGATCGCTCTTCTCCTGCGGCCCCGGACCTGATAGACGATGTGCCCATGACAGGAATCGCTCTCGCGCTCCGCACCCTGGCCACCACTGCCGCCACCCTGCTCCTCGTGACCGCCGCCTCGCCGGCGGCGCAGGCCCGGCCCGAACCGAAGGCTCCTCGGCAGTTCGTCGACCTACGCTCCGTCGATCCGACGATCATCACGGAGATGCGGTACACCACCGCGCACACCTTCATGGGTGAGGCGGTGGACGGATACCGGCAGCCCGTGTGCATCCTGACCCGTCCCGCGGCCCTCGCGCTGCGTACCGCGCAGCGGCGTCTCCTGCGCCAGGGCTACTCGCTCAAGGTCTACGACTGCTACCGGCCGCAGCGGGCGGTGGACCACTTCGTGCGGTGGGCGAAGGATCTCGACGACCAGACCATGAAGGACGAGTTCTATCCGCTCGTCGACAAGACGCGTCTGTTCGAGGACGGTTACATCGCGGAGAAGTCCGGTCACAGCCGGGGAAGCACGGTCGACCTGACGCTGGTGAAGCTGCCTGCCCTGCCGACCAGGCCGTACGTGCCGGGTGAGGAGCTGACGGCGTGCTACGCGCCGGAGGACCAGCGCTTCCCGGACAATTCGGTGGACATGGGTACGGGGTACGACTGTTTCGACACCCTGTCGCACACGGACGACCCACGGGTGCTGGGGGTGCGGCGGGCGAACCGGCAGTTCCTCAAGGAGACGCTCACCGGTCTCGGTTTCGTGAATCTGGCCGAGGAGTGGTGGCACTTCACCTACAGGCCCGAAGTCTTCCCGGACACCTATTTCGACTTCCCGGTGGCCCGGCGCTCCGTCGCCGGACACTGACCGCCCGCCCGCGCGGTGAACGGGCGACCGGGACCACCCCCGTGGGCTCCGGCCGCCCGTTCTTCTTATCGGACGCGGAACTGCGCTGTCCGGTTGCCGGTCGAGCCATTACGGTGCCTCCATGTCTCAGCAGACGTTCGATTCGTACGAAGAGTTCTGGCCCTACTACGTCGCCATGCACTCCAGGACGGCGACCAGGTGGGTCCATCTGACCGGAACGCTGACGGGTCTCGCGGTCACCGCGTACGGCCTGGCGCGCGGCCGGAAACGGTACGCCGCGGCACTGCCGCTGATCGGTTACGGGGCCGCGTGGCCGGCGCACTTCCTCATCGAGAAGAACAACCCGGCGACGTTCGGGCACCCCGCGTGGTCGCTGCGCGGCGATGTGCGGATGATCCGGATGATGCTCGCGGGACGGGACCGGGAGCTGGCCCGGACGGCGGCCGAGTGGCTCGCCGAGAACCCCCGGTGACCCGGCGCCGCGCACGGGCTTGACGGCCCGTCACAGCGGGTGAGGACTTTTCCCCCGGCTGTCGCAGGCCGCAACCGGACGCGGCCCGTACCCCGGTCGGCGGGGGTACGGGCGGCGTCCGGGTGCTGTCTCCCGGTCTCAGGTCCTCGCGGGCTCCCGGCTCCGGTCGGCACGCGCCAGGGCGTGCTCTACGACCGCTACGAGCACGTCCCGTACCGACGAGCGGTCGCGCGCGTCGCAGAGCAGTACCGGTACCTCGGGATCGAGGTCGAGCGCCGCCTGCACCGTCCCGGTGGGGAACTCCTCGGCTCCCTCGAAGAGGTTGACCGCGACGGCGAACGGGATCCCGCGGCGCTCGAAGTAGTCGACCGCCGCGAAACAGTCCTCCAGCCTGCGGGTGTCCGCGAGCACGACCGCCCCCAGCGCGCCCTGGGCCAGCTCGTCCCAGAGGAACCAGAAGCGGTCCTGGCCGGGTGTTCCGAACAGGTAGAGCACCAGATCCTCGCGCAGGGTGATCCGCCCGAAGTCCATCGCCACCGTGGTGGTGTTCTTGCCCTCGACTCCGGCGATGTCGTCCACGGGACGGCCCGCCTCGCTCAGTCTCTCCTCGGTGCGCAGCGGTCTGATCTCACTGACCGCCCCCACCAGGGTCGTCTTGCCCACGCCGAAGCCTCCCGCCACCAGGATTTTCAGGGTAACGGGCTCAACGGGCCGCTTGCTGCGGCTAGAGCGCCCGAAGGCCATTGATCACCTCGCGAAGAATGTTCACGTCCGGCAGCTCGGCCGGCGGAACGGGACGGGTGACGTGCACCAGTTCGTCCTCGACGAGGTCAGCGACCAGCACACGGACCACCCCGACGGGGAGGTCCAGTCCTGAGGCGAGCTCGGCGATGGACTGGGGCACGTCGCTGCACAGTTCGACGATCTCCACGTGTTCCGGGGAGAGCGTCTGGTCCCGGCCGGGATCGTCGGCCGCGGGTTCGGGGACGACGATCGCGATCAGGTCGAGTCGGTGGCGGGACGCACTGCTCGTACGCCCCCGGGTCATCGCGTAGGGACGGACCACAGGGCCCGCTTCGGCGTCGTACCAGCGCGAGGAACCCGCATCGGCGGGAGCGTGCGGGGCTCCGGGGGTGGTGTCCCGGACGGAGTCGGCGCTCATGCCATCCCCTCACCCTCCGGCGGGCATACCGGTCGTCCGGGGGGCGTTGGCCAGGTGGGCGCCCACCCGCTTCACCATGAGGGTCATCTCGTACGCCACCTGCCCGACGTCCGAGTCGGAGTCGGCCAGGACGGCGAGACAGCTGCCGTCGCCGGCCGCCGTGACGAAGAGGAAGGCCTCGTCGAGCTCGACGACGGTCTGCCGGACCTTGCCCGCGTCGAAGTGGCGGCCCACGCCCTTGGCGAGGCTGTGGAAACCGGAGGCCACGGCCGCCAGGTGTTCGCTGTCCTCACGGGACAGGTCCTGGGACGTGCCGGTGGCGAGGCCGTCGCTGGAGAGCACCAGCGCCTTGGTGATGCTCGCGACGCGCTCGACCAGTTCGTCGAGGAGCCAATTGAGTTCGCCGGAGCCCTGGCGTGAGGCGTTGCGTGCTGCGGCCTTCGGTGCGGTCATCGACCGTCCCCTCCCGGAGTGGTTCCTGGTGCTGTCTCGCCGGGGCCGGTCACGTCCTCGGCGTTCTGCCGACGGCCGCGCTGCCAGCCGCGTTGAAGCGAAGCCATGCGATTGCGTACTTCGTCCGCGTCACGTTCGAGGTCGTCGTCGGTGTCCGCGGGGACGTGGCCGGGAGTCCGCCCTGCGGAGTCCTCCCGGAGCTGTGGGGCGAGGCTGGCCTGCCGGACCCTGCGCGGCAGGCCGCCCACGGTGTCCGGTGTGGACGGCCGGGAGGTGGACCTGCGCTGCGAGGGGAAGGGCGTCGGGGCCCCGGCTGCCGAGGAGGCGGGGAAGTCGTCCCCGCGCGGGCCCGCCGGGAAGGGTCCGGAGTCGCCTGGGGGCTCCGACGCCGGTCCCGCGGAGGGCACTGAGTGGGAGCCGCCCGCCTCGCCGACCCTGCGGCCCCGGTCGGTGACGAGCGTCGGCGGCTTGCGCCGGGGCAGCGGGGCCGGGCGCATCGGGCGGACGTCCGCCGTGCGTCCTTCGGGCGGGTCGGCGGCCTGCTGGTGCTGCTCGTGGTCGATGCTCCGGCGCAGCTCGCGGGCCCGGAAGATGCCGCCCCGCTCGCTCTCGGTGTCCTCCAGGTCGGACACGCCGTCGAGAACGGGGCCGAGCGCCGGATCGAGGTCCCGGTCGAGCGCCGGGTCGTCGGTGAGTTCCAGTGGCCCCACCGGGCCTTCGAGTTCGACCGGACCGTTCAGGACGGACGGGTCGGTGAGTCCGGTGGGCACCGGGGAGAGCCCCGACGGCCTGCCGGGTATGTCCGCGATGCCGTCCCTGCGGGCCTTGTCGCTGCCGGGGACGCTGCTGCCCGGCCGGCTGCCGCCGATCGCCTTCTCGGCCCGGCGGTCGAGACGGAAGCCGGTGCCGTGCGTGTCGGGCGCGTCGGTGAGCAGCTGTGCCGGGATGAAGACGACCGCGGTCGTCCCTCCGTACGGCGAGGTCTGCAGCGACACCCGGACGTTCTGCCGCTGGGCGAGCCGGCTGACCACGAAGAGGCCTAGCCGGTCGGTGTCGGAGAGCTCGAAGTCGGGTGTCTCGGCGAGCCGCAGGTTGGCGTCCAGGAGGATCTCCGGTGCCATGCCGAGTCCGCGGTCGTGTATTTCGAGCGTGAAGCCGTTGGCCACGCGTTCGCCGTGCACCTGGACCGCTGTGTGCGGGGGCGAGAACACCGTGGCGTTCTCCAGCAGTTCGGCGATCAGGTGGGTGAGGTCGGCCACGGCGGGGCCGCCCACACCGATCCGGGCCAGCCGGCGGACCTCGACGCGTTCGTAGTCCTCCACCTCGGCGACCGCCGCCCGCACCACGTCCATCAGCTGGATGGGCTTGCGCCACTGCCTGGACGGGGCGGCCCCGGAGAGGATCACGAGACCTTCCGCGTGGCGGCGCATGCGGGTGGTGAGGTGGTCGAGGCGGAAGAGGTCGGCGAGTTCGTCGCTGTTCTCGGTACGGCGCTCCATGGTGTCCAGGAGCGTGAGCTGACGGTGCAGGAGCACCTGGTTGCGGCGGGCGAGGTTGACGAAGACCTCGGAGACGCCGCGGCGCATGTCCGCCTGCTTGACCGCTGCCTCGACGGCGGCCCGCTGGAGGGTGTTGAGCGCCTGGCCGACCTGGCCGATCTCGTCCCTCTCGTACTGGAGGTGCGGGGCCTCGGTCTCGACGTCGACCTGTTCTCCGGCGGCCAGTCGCCGCATCACGCTGGGCAGCCGCACCCCGGACACCTCGTGGGCGTCCTTGCGCAGCCGCGAGAGGTCCCGGACGAGGTCGCGGCCCACCCGGACGGAGACGAAGACCGACAGGAGCAGGGCGACGAAACCGAGGACGCCGGCGACTCCGGCCCGGATCAGGACCCGGTAGCCGGCGGGCTCGGCGCGGTCCTGGAAGCGGTTGGACATCTCGGTGCTGTCGTTGGCGAGATGTTCCAGGACCGGCGGGGCCACTTCCTGCCAGCGTGCCGCGTCGACGGTGCCCGGCTTCCTGAACGGCCCGGTGGCGATGAGCTTCTGTTCGGTCGTGCGCAGCGCCTCGGTGTCGGGGCTGTTCCAGTACTGCTCCATCCGCCTGCGCTCGGAGGCCGGAAGGAGCTCCAGGTTGACCTCGTACAGGACCTTGCGGCGGGTGGCGAGGTCGGAGACGACCCGGAGTTCGGGGGCGCCGAGGCGGCCCGCGACGAGTCCGGAGGCGATGAGCGCGTCCTCGCGGGAGAGCATTTCGCGGGCGCGGGAAATACCGACCAGTGCCCGCATCTGTTTGTCGATCGACACGTTCTCCATCGTGTGCAGACCGTTCAGGAAGCGGTAGCAGGGGTCGACGAGTCCGTTGTAGAAGTCGAGGGCCCTGGTCCGGTCGATGGCGCGCTTCTCGACGGAGTCGCGCAGGGCGTACAGACCGTCGACTTCGCCGAGGATGGAGTCGAGCTGTGTCTGCGAGTCCTGGCCCAGCGCTTCGCGGACGTCCTTGCGCTGTGCGCTGCGTCTGACGTCGGCCACGACCCTGTCGGTGACCGCGCGTTGGCGGCGCAGGAGAGGCAGGGCGTCGGAGGCCCGGGGGTCGGCGAGGAAGACGAGCGTCTGACGCCGTTCGGCCTGTACGGCCCGGACGGTGTCCTCGAGCGGGTGGCCGACCGTGTCCATGATGGCGCTCGCGTCCAGCAACTGGCCGGCTTCACGGCCGGTGACGTAGGTGGCGAACACCCACAGTCCCGTGAGAGAGACGAGCGGCACCAGGAGCAACGCCACGATCTTCCTGCGGATGGACTTCCCGCGAAAGCGCATGGCCTCCCCCAGCTCGACCCCGTACCGCGGGGGTGGTTGTCTCGGTGTTGTCCGGTGTTCCGGCGTCGGCCCGCCCGGAAGCCGGTCGGTGTTCCGTCGGTGTTCCGTCAACAAACGGCGTGAGCTTACTACTGACTTACGGACAACTCGAAGGCCTGTCCGGACGATTTTCGGCCGCTCTTCCCGGAGCTGATCACCAGTTGTCCCGGTATTCCCTGAGAGGAAATTCACGAAAGCCACAGAGCGGCCCCGGCACCATGTCGTATACCCGCATGAGGCGGTTGGCTGGAACTCTCCGCTCCGTGACTTTCCGGGGCTTGTTGAGGACGTTCGGCGGGAATCTTCGGGCGTCGGCATTCGTCCTGATGTACGGGGCAGAAAACATGACGGGGGCGTGCGCGGCAGGGCGAAAGGCTCCGCCGGCGTAGAACGGGCGCAAGCCGGGCAGCCACCCATGAGTCGGACAGCGGTGGGGAGTTGAAGGTCCTTGGAAACGGATGAGCGTCGGGGCACGGCGTCGGTGGCGGCAGCCGCGACGACGGCGCCGACGGGCGGAGTGAAAATCCCTCGGCAGCTGTGGGTGGAGGAGCCCGCGCTCCGCCGAAGGATGCCGGATCCGGTGCGGACGGCCGCCGTGCGCGCCGTCATCATCATGTCGCTGACGGTCATTCAGGCCATGGTGGCTTTTCTGTGCACCCTCACGGGGTCGTGGCTGGCTTTCCCGATGGTGCTCAGCGGCGTGGCGGGCACGGTGGTCGCCACCTGGTCCGTGCTGGATGTGTGGGTGACCCGGCAGGTGTGGAACCAGCGCAACGGCGTGGTCTCGGTGCCGAGCAGCACGGCGCGCCGAATGCGGCGCGAGCGGCGTTCGGCGCGGCGTGCCGCCAGGGCGCAGGCGCGCAGGGACTCCCGGATACGGCGCCGGGGCGCGGGTGGGCTCTCCCGAGCCTGATCACCTGCGCTCCGGAGTGCTCACCGGGGCGGACCTCGCACCGCGGCCCGGCGGCCACGGGGCTCCGGCGGGCGTCCGGCTACCGGTCGGCGGCCCGGGGTCCGCCCCGCCCGGGCTGTCCTGCCTCCGGCGGGCCGGTCACCGGCCGACGGCGCAGGGTCGTCTCCCCGCGCATCTCCGGGACAGGCAGTCCGCCCGCGGCATCGGGAGCCGTACCGCTCCGCTTGAACATGCGGGTCGCCGTGATCTCTCCGTGGACGGTCTCACCCTCCGGGTCCTGCTGCGGCAGCCCCGGCCTCAGGTGCTCCTCCACGCTGATGTACTTGAGTCCGGCCCGCAGGTCCGCGTCATTACGGAGGCGGATGACCAGCGGGAACTCTGCGAGCGCCGTCGTGTCGAACAGCCCGGTCGTGTAGAGCAGCTGGACTCCCAGCGCGTCGGAGACGGCGCGCTGGAGTTCCAGCAGGTATGTGGCGTTGGCACGGCCGATGGGGTTGTCGAGGAAGAGCGTGCCGGCGTGGCGGTGCCGGTCCCGGCCACGGTCGTTGCTGCGCAGGGCCGCCATGGTGCAGTACAGCGCGATCGCGGCGGTGAGCAGCTGACCGCCGGAGAAGACGTCGCCCATCTGCCCGACCGGGACGCGCTCCGCGCGGAGCACCGCGTCCGGCTTGAGGATCTCCACGGCGATGCCCTTGGGCTCCAGCGCCGCCTGCACTCCGCGCAGCAGCAGGGACATCCCGTCCCTGCGCAGGTCGGAGTTCTTCTTGAGGGCCGCGTGGGTGGCCTCGTCGACGACCTCGCCGAGCCGCTCGGTGAGGGTGGCCTGGTCGGGCTCCTCGAAGCGGATCCGGAGGAATTCCTGGCCGGACCACTCGCCGAGCCCTTCGGGGAGCTGGGAGAGCCGTTGTGCGGAGCGAAGGGTGGTGAGGGCCGACTCCACGAGACCCCTCAGCCGGTCGACGATGGAGTCGCGGTTGCGCTCCAGCTGGGCGAGCTCGTCGGTGAGCACCCGGAGCCGGGGGGCGAATGCCGTGGCCCACTTCTCGGCGTGGTCGGGCAGGGCCGCCGCCGGGAGTTCTCGGATCTGCTGCCTGGCCGGGGTGCGGACCTGTTCGTAGCGGTTGGAGTTGGCGTGCCGTACGAGCACGTCGCTCGCTTCCCGTACGGCCCCCTCGGCCGCCGACAGGTCGGTGGCGCAGCCGCGCAGTGAGCGCCGGGCGTCGGCGGCGGACCCGCGGGCCTCGTCGAGGGTGCCGGGGTAGGGGTCGGGGGCCTCGGTCTCGTCGTCCGTCCCCTGGTCCCTGAGCAGGTCGCGCAGGAGCGCGGCGGTCTCCTCGAAGCCGCTCACCGACTCCTCGGCGGATCGGTGGGCGCGCAGCAGGTCGGCGTGCGCGGAACGGGCGGTGTCCAGGGCCCCGGTGGCAGAGGCGAGTTCGGCCGTCGCCGTACGGAGCAGGATCTGGGCCTGCTCCGCGTCGGCCGGGGCCAGGTCGGCGGGCAGTTCGGTGTGGTGGGGTTCGTCGTCGGTGGGCGCGAGCCGTTCCGCCTCGCCGCGCAGTCGGCCGAGTTGCTCGCTGGCCGTGGACGCGCGGGTTTCCAGGAGCTGGACGAGGGATTCGGCGCGGGCCGCCGCTGCCTGCCGGGAGGGGCCGTCGGAGCCGTCGGTGCCTTCGAGGAGCTGGGCGGCGCGCGTACGGACCTTGTTGGTGAGGCGGTCGAGCTCCGCCAGTGCGGCGCTCTCGTCGCTCTCGGCGCGGGCCTGCTCGGCGCGCAGGTCGGCGCCGACCCCCACCTTCTCGTACAGCTGGGAAGCGGCCCGGTAGGCCTCGCGCAGGGCGGGGAGGGAGGTGCGGACGGTGCCGGCGGGGGGTTCCGGGAGCGTTTCCGGGGCGCCGGCGATCTCGGCGCGTTCGGCACGCAGGGCACGGGCCGTGCGGTGGGCGTCGTCGGCGGCCCGCTGGGCGGCCCGGCGGTCCTCGTCCGCGGCGCGGGCCCGCTCCAGGCAGACCGTGGCCCGTGCCTCGGACTCGGCGGCCTCGTCGGTCAGTTCACGCAGCCGGGCCTGCCAGGCCGCCCGGTCCCTGAGCCGGTGTGCGAGACCGGCGAGGGCGTCCGCCGCGCGGCGGGCGCGCTGGGCGGCTTCCTGGCGCTCGTCCCGGACGCGCGCGGCGTCGGCGGCGGCCTCGTCGGCCTCGGCGCGGACGGTGCGGGCCTCGGCGAGTGCGGCCTCGGCCGTTTCGGCGGCGGCCCGGGAGGTACGGGCCGCTTCGCCGAGCTCGATGAGCATGCCGGGCGGGCAGTCGGTGCGCCAGGAGCCGATGCGGGCGGCGAGGGATCGGTCGCCGGTGAGCCGGGCCGCGAGCGTCCTGATGTCCTCGTCGCGCGCGGCGGCACGGGCCCTGAGCGCCTGCCGTTCCTCGTCGGCGGCGTGTTCGTCGTGCATCGCCGGGTTCGGCGGGACGAGGAACACCTCGCCCGCACCGCCCGCGCCGGGTGCCGGGACGGGGGCGAGGAGGGCCGCGGTGGTGCCGACGGCCACGGCCGAGCGGGGCAGCAGGGCGGCGCTGCCGAGGACCTCCCGGGCGCGGGTGTGGGCGTCCGGGTCGGTGATGACGACGCCGTCGACGAGCTCGGGACGTGCGACGAGGACTGCGGCGTGGTCGGCGGGGTCGACGGCCTGGGCGAGATAGCGCCAGCCGGGCAGCGCCGGAATGCCGTGCTCACCGAGGTACTCGACGGTGGCGAGGACGTCGGGACCGGGCGGCAGCAGTCCCCCGTCGCCGAGCGCCCCGAGGATGCGCGCGTCGTCGGCAGCGGCGGTACGCAGGTCGAAGAGCCTGCGTTCGGCCGAGGCGATGCCCTGGTCGAGGAGCTCGCGCAGTTCGTCGGCGCTGCTGTCGAACTCCTCGGCGGTGAGGGACTGGGTGTCGCCGCCGGCCGCCTCGTGCCCGCTGCCGTCCGTCACGGCGGCTGCGCGGCGGGGGCGGGGAACGCCGGCGCCGGACGCGGCCGGGAGCCCCAGCAGGTCGGCGAGGCGGTGGTCGGCGGCGATGGACTCGGCGGCCCTGCGCTCGGCCTCGTAGGACTGCTCGGCGGCCTGTGCGCCGTCGGCGGCGCGGGCCGCGGCGAGCTCGGTGCGGCTCTCCGCCGCCGCTGCTTCGCGGGCGTGGTCGGCGGTGGCGCGGGCGGCCTCGCGTGCGGTGTCCCAGGCGGCGACCGCCGCCTTCTCGGCGTCGTTGGCGGCGAGGGCGGCACGGGCCGGGTCTGCGTCCGGCGCGGTGTCGTCGAGCCAGCCGGCCCGTACGGCTTCGGCGGTCTCCTGCTCGACCTCGGCGAGGCGCTGGCGCAGGTGACCGGCTTCGCTGCGGGCGCGCTGGGCCTCGGTGGCCGCGGTGGTGGCGTCGCGGTGCGCGGTCTCACCGGTGGACTGGAGCGTCGCGGAGCGCTCCTCCTCCTCGTCGGCCACCCGCTCGCCCGCCTCGGCGGCGGTGTGCAGGGCGCGTACGAGATCGGCGGCGGCCGTGGCGCGGGCGGCGAGGGCGGGGGCGGCGTCGCGTTCGGCCTCCCGGATCGCCACGGCGACCCTGGCGGACCGGTCGGCGGACGCGCGGTGGCGCAGGACCGCTTCGGCCGCCTGCCAGGCGGCGTGCAGGGTCCGGGCGTCGCCCAGTTCGCGGCGCTGGGCGGCCGCGCCCTTCTCCGCGGCGGTCAGCGCCAGCGACGCGTGCCGGTAGGCGAGCTCCGCCGCGATCAGGGCGCGCCGGCCGCGGGCGGCCTCGGCCTCCGTGACGGTGTGGGCGGTCGCCGTGACCTGCTGGGCGAGCTCGGCGGTGCGGCCGCGTTCCTCGGCGGCGCGGGCGGAGAGCCGGCGGGCGAGGGTGCGGGTGCGGCGCTCGGCACCGGCGTGGACGTCGCGGCTGCGGGACCGGGTGGCGGTGGCTTCGACGATCCGGCCCAGCAGGTCGACGGATCCGGCGGTGAATTCGCGCTCGGCGGTGAGCTCGGCGCGGCGGCCCAGCTTGTTGCCGAATCCGCTGACGAGGTCGGCCAGGCCGTCGGTGTCGCGGGTGTCCGTCACGGCCCGCAGCAGCAGGTCGGTGAAGTCGGAGTCCTTCTTGACCGCGAAGAGACCGGCCGCCTCGCCCTCGTCGGCGTTCATCTCGCGCTGGTAGCGGAAGAGTTCAGGGTCGAGTCCGAGGTCACCGAGGTGTTCGTTCCACCGGTCGTGGATCTCTTCCCAGTGCACGTCGAGGTGCTGGTAGAACTTGCCCGCGTCCATGAGGGCGTCGCGGAAGCCCTTCATCGTACGACGCCTGCCCCGGGCTCCCGAGACGCCTTCCGCGGGGCGGCCCACCGAGGTGGCCTCGGCGACCGGGAGGCTGTCGAGGCCGAGCCCGGGACCGGGGCGGAAGGAGTACCAGGCCTCGGCGAACTTGCGGGGGTCGTTGGAGACCTGACGGCCGCGCCATTCGCTGACCTTGCCGACGACCACGCATTCACCGGTGAGCGTGTGCTGCCACTCCAGGGCGACGTGCCCGCAGTCGTCGGCGAGGAGGAACTTTCGCAGCACACCGGAGCTGGCACCGCCCAGGGTGTTGCGGTGCCCCGGCAGCATCACCGAGAAGATCAGCTTGAGCAGGACGGACTTGCCGCCGCCGTTCTCCAGGAAGAGTACGCCCGCGGGCGCCGGGCGCCGTGGCGGGCCGACCGGTTCGTCCTCGAAGAACTCCGCCTGGGCAGGCGCGGGACGGGGTACGGGTGCCCCGACCCCGCGCAGGTCGAGCACGGTGTCGGCGTAGCGCGCACCGGCGGGCCCGATGGAGTAGAGGCGGACCCGGGACAACTCGTACATGGCGGCGGACTCTCGTCGTTCAGGCAGCGGGTGGGGCGGCGGGCGGGCGTGGGCCCGGCGGGTCAGGAGTGGAAGGGCAGGCCCGCGTCGGCGGCCAGCTCCAGGCTGTCGGGGTCGGGCGGGGGCAGCAGGGTGGCCGATCCGTCCGTGACGGGGACGACGCCGAGCTCCAGCAGCTCGGCCATGGCCGCGCTGCCCGCCATGTCGCGTACCTGGAGCTGGTAGCGGGCGGTGGTGCGGTAGGTGCCGCCCGCGTCGTCGCCGGTGCGCTGGAGGAAGCCCGATTCGGTGAGGAAGGCGACGGCCTTGCCGATGATGCCGGTGGTGGATCCGGCGAGCCGGCGGGCGTCCTTGGTCGCTCCGGTGGCACTGCGCCGGGCGTATATCCGCCAGCCGGACTCCAGTCCCGGGGCGTCGGTGGCAGGGTCGGTGTTGTCGCCCTGTTCCTCGGCGCGCTCCTCCAGCCGGTTGCAGGCGTGGCGCACGAAGGCGTCGACCCCGTTGACGGTGATGCGGCCGATGTAGGCGTCGTCGGCGAGGTCCTCGGGGCGGGGGAAGGCCATGGCGGCCACGGCGAGGTGGGCGAGGCCGTGCAGGAAGCGGTCGGCCGCGTCGGACGAGGCGCGCCGGGCGTAGTCGCCCATGCGTACGGCGAAGACCGAGTCCTCGCCCGCGGTCACTGCCATGCCGGCGCGGGTGGAGACCTCCAGGACGATGAGTCCGAGCCCGGTGGCCACGGCGTCGGCGAGCCGGGCGAAGGCGGGCTCCTCCCGGTAGCGGCGGAGCAGTTCCGCGTATTCGGCGTCGCGTGCGGGCAGCAGCTTGGGCTGCAGCCCGAAGGAGACCAGCCGGGCCGCGTCCGCCGCGTCCGCCGGGGTGACGGCGGCGGGAGCGGCCGGCGGCGCGGTGTCGGCCGCGCGGGCGGGGTACGGATCGCCCCACGCGTCGGTGTGCTCGGCGTGCTGCTCGCTCAACTCGGTGGCTCCTCGGTGCGGGTGCGGCGCTCTCGGCGCGGCTGGGGGTGTCCGGCCGGCGGGCCCGGGGACGTGTGCGGGGCCGGTTCCCGGGACGCCGACGACGCGCCCACGTGGGCCGGCCCGCAGGGGTTCACGACGCGTCCTCGCAGGCCGGTGCGCGATGTGGTCAGGCCGCGTGCCTCCGGCCCGCAGGCGTTCACGACGCGTCTTTCCGGTCCGCGGCCATGCCCGCCGCGTCCAGCAGGGCCATGCCCACTATCAGGTCGGCCCCGCCGAATTCCGGGTCCTCCAGGATCGTTCCGTCGTCGACGGCGAACAGCAGCCTGCGCTCGCCCTGCCGGTAGGCGGTGCCGACCGGCGGGCTCGCCGCGTGGACCGCGAGCAGTGCGACGAGGTAGGGCAGCTCGGTGTCGCGGAGCCGGGCCTCGGCGAGGAGTCCGGAGAGCCGGCGGGGCGCGTCGTGCTCCAGGTCGAGCAGTTCCATGGCGCTCGCGAGCTGCTCCTCGCTGAACCTGCTGTCGTCCGGGGTGGCGATGAGGTCGGGTTCGGGCATCTCGGCGCCGAGGTGCTCCCGCTCCACCGGCGGCGTCAGCAGCATCTCGACGAGGTCGCCTACCCGGACCGAGGTGGGGGTGCGCAGCCCGGTGCCGTGCGCGAAGAAGGCGTCGGTGACCCGGGTGGCCTGCTCGACGGGGAGCGGCAGCACGGGCACGACGAGCTGTCCGTACAGGTCGAGTCCCACCCGTGCGGTGGGGGCTGCGAACGCCTGCCGGTCCTGTTCGGCGCGGAAGAGGGGGCCGGCCTCCAGCAGCCTGGACTGCAGCTGGGTGTGGCGGCGGATGCAGTCCTTCACGATGTCGACGAGCTCGGCGGCGCGCCGCTTGTGCTCGGGCTCCTCCGCCTCGTCCCTGGCCTTGCGGATGTTGGTGAGGATCGCGTTCTCGTGGCGGTAGCGGTCGGCGACGTGGTCCAGCGCCTCGGTGATCATGTCCGGTACGGCGTTGAGCCAGTCGACGGCGCGGACGTTGCGCCGGGTGGCCTCCAGCGTCCTGCGGAGCGTCTCCGCGTACTGGACGGTCCGGTAGCGGGCCTGTTCGGCGGCGAGCTGGGCGTCGGCGAGGCGGCCCCGGCTGATGAGGACCTCCAGCTTCACCTCGGCGGCGATCTGCGCGCTGGTGACGTCGGTGTCCAGCGCGCCGACGAGGACGTTGACCGCTTCGTCGGTGGCGCGGAGGTAGACGGTGCCGCCGTGGCCGGGGACCTCTTCGATGAGCTTGAAGTCGTAGTCCCTGCGGACGTACACGCCGTCGGCGCCGAAGGTGCCGTAGACGGCGCGGAAGCCGCGGTCCACGCTGCCGACGTTGATCAGGTTCTCCAGCACCCAGCGGGCGACGCGCTCGTGCTCGGTGACGGGGCGGCGGGGGGCCTGGGCGCCGACCCGCGGGAGGAGTCTGGCCACTATCTGGTCGTGGTCGGCGCCGGTGTCGAAGTCCATGTTGAGCGTGACCAGGTCGATCGCGGCGAGGGCGACCTCGGCCATCGCGTAGACCGTGTACTCGCCGGCCAGATTCGCCTTGCGGACGTCGAGGTCGTGCAACGGGGCGGTGCAGGCGAGCGCGCGCAGCCGACGCGAGAGCCCCTCGTCGGCGGCGGGGCCCGGGGCGGGCCGCGGCCCCGCGCTGAGCTGGGGCGCAGCGGTGTCGGTGTCGGCAGGCGAAGTCACGCTGAACAGATTAGGTCCTCACACCGACAACGGTCGAAACGGCGCAGAAGCGACCGTCTACGGCGCTCCGTAGCCGCCTCCGCCCGGGGTGCGCAGCACCAGCACGTCCCCGGTGTCCAGGTCGGCGGTGTCGCAGCCGTTCAGCGGGGTGACGGTCCCGTCTGCCCGTTCGACGTGCTGGTCGCCCAGCGCCCCGGGTCCGCCGCCCGCCATGCCGTACGGGGCCACGCGGCGGTGTCCGGAGAGCAGGGCGACGGTGACGGGTTCCAGGAAGCGGATCCTGCGCTCGGTCCCTCGCCCGCCGTGCCACCGGCCGGTGCCGCCGCTGTCCGGGCGTACGCCGAAGCTCTCCAGAAGCACCGGGTAGCGGAGTTCCAGGATCTCGGGGTCGGTGAGCCGGGAGTTGGTCATATGGGTCTGTACGGCGTCCGTGCCGTCGAATCCGTCACCGGCGCCGGATCCGCTCGCGACCGTCTCGTAGTACTGGACGCGGTCGTTGCCGAAGGTGAGGTTGTTCATCGTTCCCGATCCCTCCGCCTGCACGCCGAGCGCCGCGTAGAGGGCGCCGGTGACGGCCTGGGAGGTCTCCACGTTGCCGGCGACGGTGGCCGCCGGGTGGACGGGTGCCAGCATGGATCCTTCCGGGACGCGGATGTCCAGGGGTTTCAGGCAGCCGCTGTTGAGCGGGATGTCCTCGGCGACGAGTGTCCTGAAGACGTACAGGACGGCTGCCATGACCACGGATTTCGGGGCGTTGAAGTTGCCGGGCTGCTGCGCTGAGGTTCCGGCGAAGTCGAGGACGGCGCTCCGTGCGGTGCGGTCCACGGTCACCGTCACCTCGATGACCGCCCCGTTGTCGGTCTCGTAGCGGCAGGTGCCGTCGTCGAGGCCGGCCACGATCCGGCGTACGGACTCCTCCGCGTTGTCCTGGACGTGGCCCATGTACGCCTCGACGACGTCCTGCCCGAACTGGCCGGTCATGCGCCGCAGTTCCGCGATGCCCTTCTCGTTCGCGGCGATCTGGGCGCGCAGGTCGGCCAGGTTGGTGCCGGGGTCGCGTGAGGGGTACGCGGCGGTGGTGAGCAGTTCCCAGGTCTCGGCCTCGCGGAGTTCCCCGTCGCGCACCAGAAGCCAGTTGTCGAACAGCACGCCCTCCTCGTGGATGGTGCGGCTGAAGGCGGGCATGGACCCGGGGGTGATCCCACCGATCTCGGCGTGGTGGCCGCGGGACGCCACCAGGAAGCGCAGCCGGGGCTCCTGCCCGTCCTCCGGTTCGTCGAACACGGGTGTCACGACGGTGACGTCGGGCAGGTGGGTGCCGCCGTGGTAGGGGTCGTTGACTGCGTAGACGTCTCCGGGGCGCAGCGCGTCCGCGTTGCGCCGCAGCACCTCCTTGATGGACTCCCCCATCGACCCGAGGTGCACGGGGATGTGCGGGGCGTTGGCCACGAGGTTGCCGTCCGCGTCGAACAGCGCGCAGGAGAAGTCCAGCCGCTCCTTGATGTTGACGGAGTGGGCGGTGCTCTCCAGCCGTACGCCCATCTGTTCGGCGATCGACATGAAGAGGTTGTTGAACACCTCCAGCATGACGGGGTCGACCCGGGTGCCGACGGCGGTCCGCCCGGGCCGGGGGCTCACCCGGTGCAGTACGAGGTGGCCGGCGGGCCCGGCGGTGGCCTGCCAGCCGGGGTCGACGACGGTGGTGGCGTCGTCCTCGGCGACGACGGCCGGACCGGTCACGGTGTCCTCCGGGCGCAGCTCTCCCCGTCGGTGCAGCCCGGTGTCCTGCCAGCGGCCCCCGGTGAACGTCCGGACGGTTGCGAGGGGTTCGGGCGGCGTGCCGTCGCCGGATGCCCCGCCGGCCCGGTGGGGTGCGTGCGGCCCCGCCTTCCCGGTCGCCTCCACGGTGACCGCCTCGGCCACGAGGGGCTTGTCCATGGTGAATCCGTAGCGGGTCCGGTGGGCGGCCGTGAACGCGTCGGTCATGGCGGCGACCGTGCCGAGGCCGACGGGCAGGCTCGCGTCCGTGCCCGCGTAGCGCAGGAGGACGCGGGCCCGGGTGCCGATGGCCGGGTCGGGGATCCGGTCGGCGCGGAGTTCGGCCCGGGTGCGTTCCGCCAGGTCGTCGCAGAGCTCGCCCACCCGGGTCCTGGTCTCCTCGTGCAGTTCGGCCTCGACGGACTGCTCGCGCATGGCGGTGGCGTCGGCGAGACCGATGCCGTACGCGGAGAGGACGCCGGCGAGCGGCGGTACGAGGACGGTGCCGATGCCCAGGGCGTCGGCGACGGCGCAGGCGTGCTGGCCGCCCGCTCCGCCGAAGCTGGTGAGCGCGTACCGGGTGATGTCGTGGCCGCGCTGGACGGAGATCTTCTTGACGGCGTTCGCCATGTTGAGCACGGCGATCTCCAGGAAGCCCGCGGCGGTCTCCGCGGCGGTGCGGTGCTGTCCGGTGGCGGTGGCCACCTCGCGGGCCAGTGCCTCGAAGCGTTCGCGGACGGTGTCCTCGTCGAGCGGCAGGTCGCCGTCCGGCCCGAAGACGGCCGGGAAGTGGGCGGGGCGGATCCGGCCCAGCATCACGTTGGCGTCGGTGACGGTGAGCGGGCCGCCCCGGCGGTAGCAGGCGGGTCCGGGGTCGGCGCCGGCCGAGTCGGGGCCCACCCGGTAGCGCCGGCCGTCGAAGTGCAGGACCGATCCGCCTCCGGCTGCGACGGTGTGGATGCTCATCATGGGCGCGCGCATCCGTACACCGGCCACCTGGGTGCCGAGTTCCCTCTCGAACTCTCCGGCGTAGTGGGACACGTCGGTGGAGGTGCCGCCCATGTCGAAGCCGATGACCCGGTCGTGGCCCGCCTGTCCGGACGTGCGCACCATGCCGACGACTCCCCCGGCGGGTCCGGAGAGCACCGCGTCCTTGCCGCGGAAGTGGGCGGCCTCCCGGAGTCCGCCGTTGGACTGCATGAACATCAGGCGGATACCGCTCAGTTCGGCGGCCACCTCCTCGACGTACCGGCGCAGGATCGGTGAGAGGTAGGCGTCGACGACGGTGGTGTCGCCGCGCGGTACGAGCCTGATCAGCGGGCTGACCTCGTGCGAGCAGCTGACCTGGGTGAAGCCCGCTTCCCGGGCCGCCTCGGCGACGGTCCTCTCGTGTCCGGGGTGGCGGTAGCCGTGCATGAGGACGATCGCGGCGCTGCGGATCCCCTGCGCCCAGGCCTCGCCGAGCCGTCGTGCGACGGCGGTGCGGTCGAGGGGTTTCACGGTCCTGCCCTGCGCGTCGATCCGTTCCGGGACCTCGATCACCCGGTCGTAGACGGCCTCGGGGAGCAGGATGCGGCGGTCGAAGAGGCGCGGGCGGTTCTGGTACGCGATCCGCAGGGCGTCCCGGAAGCCTTCGGTGATGACGAGGACGGTCGGCTCGCCCCGCCGTTCCAGGAGGGCGTTGGTGGCGACGGTGGTGCCCATCTTGACGCCCGCGACCCGGTCGGCGGGGACCGGGTCGCGGGGGCCGAGGCCGAGCAGCATCCGGATGCCGGCGACGGCGGCGTCGCGGTAGCGGTCCGGGTCGTGGGAGAGGAGTTTGCGGGTGACCAGGTGCCCGCCGGGGTCGCGACCCACCACGTCCGTGAAGGTGCCGCCGCGGTCGATCCAGAACTCCCAGCGTCCGGTCATCCCTCCATTCTGGCGCGGGGGACGAACCCGCGCAGAAAGGGCGTGTGCGTGAGGTCGGCCAGGGCCTCGACGAGCCCCTGTTCGGCCCGTGCGTCCAGCCGGCCGGTGGTACCGCGTGCCCGGTGGGAGACCTCCTCCGCCGCGAGGCCCAGGAGCTGGGGCAGCAGGTCGCTGCTCCGGCGGGCCAGCCAGCCGGTGCCCTCGGTGGCCAGCCACAGGACGGTGGCGGCGCGGGTCGGCGGTGGCTGCCGCGGTTCCAGGCCGGGCGACGGGCCCGGGGCCAGCCCCCGCTCGGCGAGGAGCCGGTGGAAGCCGGCGGCCAGCCTCCGGTGCCCCCGCTCGGCCGGATGGAGGCGGTCCACGCTCCAGAGCGAGCGGTCCTCGACCCAGGACCGGTCCGAGGCGTGCAGGTGGACGGCGTCGTAGCGGTCGGACAGGGCGTGGACCACGGCGTTCACGGCCCGCTGCCGCCGGGCCAGGGGCAGGCGCAGCGGACCCGGGAGCCCCAGTGCCGTGCCGGGGTCCGGGAGGCATGCCGTCAGGAGTACCGCTCCGCCCCCGGCCAGGAGTGCGCAGACCTCGTCGAGCCGGGCGGCGAGGCTCCGGATGTCGAACGTCCGGCGCAGGGTGTCGTTGACACCGACGACGACCGAGGCGATGTCGGGGCGGAACGCCGCCGCGTCGGCCGCCTGGTGCTCGCGGACGTCCCCGGACAGGGCTCCCGCGACGGCGAAGTTGCGGAAGTCCACCTGTTGTTCCCCGGCGCCGAGGCCCGGGGCGAGCAGGGCGGCCCAGCCGCGCCGGCCGCCGGGGACCGGATCTCCGATGCCCTCGGTCAGCGAGTCCCCGAGCGCGGCGAACCTCACGTGCGTACGAGCCGGTGGACGGTTCGCCGGCGCCGTGGGGCCGGCCGTGGCGCGGGCCCCCGCCGCGCCGCTCATGACCGCCCCGCCCGGGGCCGGGCCGCCGGGGCGCCACGCCGTCCGGGGGCGTCGTGGGCCGCGAGGAAGGCGGCCACCGAGCGGTCCCAGCCGAAGAGTTCGGCCCGGGCCCGCGCCACCGCCCGGCGTTCCGGCTCCGGCCGTGCCAGCAGCTCCCGTGCCGCGGCGGCGAACGCCTCGCCCGTGTCCGCGGCGGCCAGCCCGGCGCCACCGATCACCTCCGGCAGCGCGGAGCTCCCGCTCGCCACGACCGGGGTGCCGCAGGCGAGGGCCTCCAGCGCCGAGAGCCCGAAGGTCTCCGCGGGGCCCGGTGCCAGGCAGAGGTCCGCCGTGGCCTGGAGGGCCGCCATCCGCGCACGGTCGCGCACATGGCCCAGGAACGCGACCGGCAGCCGCTCCGCCCGCGCCCTGGCCTCCAGCCCCGCCCTCAGCGGTCCGTCGCCCGCCACGACCAGCGCCGCACGCACCCCTTGCCGCCGCAGCGCCGCCAGTGCGTCCAGCGCCCGCCCGGGCCGCTTCTCCACGGAGAGCCGTGAGCCGAGCAGCAGCAGCACGTCCTCGCCGCACAGATGCCGGGCGCGCAGCTCCGTACTGCGGCACTGCGGCCGGCACTGCCGCAGATCCACGCCGAGCGGGGCGCGCACCACGTTGCGCACGCCGATGCGTACGAATTCGCGCTCCGCCCATTCCGTGGTGCACACGATCCGGGCGTAGGCATGGGCGCTGCGGGCGTTGAGCCGGTCGGCGGCCCGTCCCGCCGCCGCCCGGGGCACCCCCAGGTGCGCAGGACGCCGTCGGCCGTCTCGTGGGACACCATGACGGCGGGCACCCTGGCGCGGCGCGCCCACTCCCCCGTCCAGCGCAGTGTGGTCCGGTCGGACACCTCGAGCCGGTCGGGGCGCAGCTCCTGAAGGAGGCGGCGCAGTCTCCGGCGGTCGGTCAGGACGCGGTAGCCGCCGCTGCCCGGCAGCACCGGGCCGGGCAGTGTGAGCACGCGGCCCTGTGGGGTGCGGTCGTCGCTCGCGGCGGCCCCGGGGACGACGAGCACGGGCTCGTGCCCGGCCACCGCGTAGCCGCGGCCGAGCTCGTCCAGGGCGGTGCGCAGGCCGCCGGAGGCCGGGGTGACGAAGTTCGCCAGCCGTACGATCCTGAGGCCGTCCGCCGGACCGTCCGCCCGGCCGTTCACGGGCGCATTCACGCGGCCACCGCCGTCCGGCCGCCCAGGACCTCGTCGTAGTGGCCCAGGAGCTGGTCCCCGACGGCTTCCCAGGTGCGCCCCTCGACCGTGGCGCGGGCGGTCCTGCCGTAGTCCTCGGCCCTGGCCGGGTCGGCGACGAGCGCGCCGACGGCGTCCCGTACGGCCGCCGCGTCGTGCGGCGGCACCAGAATTCCGGTGCGCCCGGGGTCGACGAGGTCGAGCGGACCGCCCGCCGCGGGGGCGACCACCGGGATGCCGGAGGCCATGGCCTCCTGCACGGTCTGGCAGAAGGTCTCGTACGGGCCGGTGTGCACGAACACGTCCAGGGAGGCGAAGATCCGGGCGAGTTCGTCCCCCGTTCGCCGTCCCAGGAAGACGGCGCCCGGGAGGGCGGCGCGCAGCGTGGCCTCGCTGGGCCCGTCGCCGACGACCACGACCTTCACGCCCGGCAGCGCGCAGGCACCGGCGAGGAGTTCGACGTGCTTCTCCGGAGCCAGCCGTCCCACGTAACCGACGACCTTCTCCCCGCCGGGCGCGAGCTCACGGCGCAGGGCCTCGTCGCGCAGCCCGGGACGGAACCGGGCGGTGTCGACGCCGCGCGGCCACAGGCGTACCCGGGGCACGCCGTGTTCGGTGAGGTCGCGCAGGGCGGCGGAGGAGGGGGCGAGGGTGCGGTCCGCGGCGCTGTGCACGGCACGCATGCGGCGCCAGGCGGCGCTCTGGCCGGTGCCCAGATAGGTGCGGGCGTAGCCAGCCAGGTCGGTCTGGTAGACGGCCACGGCCGGGAGTCCGAGCCGGGTGGCCACGGCCATGCCCCGCACCCCGAGGACGAACGGGCCCGCGAGGTGGACGAGTTCGGCGCGGTGCCCGGTGAGCGCGGCGGCGAGCCGTCGGCTGGGCAGGGCCACGCGGACCTGCGGATAGCCGGGCAGGGGGAGGGAGGGGACGCGCACCACGGGGCAGGGTGCTCCGGCGTACGCGGGATCGTTGGAGGCGGAGGCGGAGGCCGTTGCCCCGGCCGTGGCCGGGGCGATGACGAGGGGCTCGTGGCCGCGGGCGACGAGGTGCCGTGCGGTCTGCAGGGTGCAGTGGGCCACACCGTTGACGTCGGGCGGGAAGGACTCGGTGACGATGACGACACGCATAACCGTGTTGTCACCCCGCCGGGAGTGACTCCGCCGACTTGGATCTTTCCGCCCGGGGAACGTCCCGTGAGCGTTTGAGCCGCGCGCCCCCGGCGCGCGGCGTCCCGGATTCCGGGCCCTCTCGCGCGCCGGGCGCCTACGGCGGGCGGGCCGGGTCAGACGGCGGGCGCGTCGGGCCCGATCCTGCTGCGTACCGCCGTCTGCACCTCGGCCTCCTCGGCCGGGTCGGCGGCGAGCCGGCGCAGGCGTTCGGCGACCCGGATGTCCCCGGTCTCCGCGTGGAGGGCCGCCAGCTCGCGGGTGGTCTCCTCGCAGTCCCACAGGCATTCGACGGCGAAGCCGGTGGCGAAGGACGGGTCGGTGGCCGCCAGGGCGCGGGCGGCCCGTCCGCGCAGGTGCGAGGAGGACGTCTCCCGGTAGACGTGGCGCAGGACGGGGGCGGCGCAGGCGATGCCGAGGCGGCCGGTGCCGTCGACGAGGGTCCACAGCCGCTGGGCGTCGGGGCCGTCGCCGCGGACGGCCTCGCGCAGGGCGGCGAGGACGAGCGGGGCGTCCTGTGCGGCGCCGCGGCAGGCGAGCACGCCCGCCGCCGACGCCCCGAGGGCGTCGGGCCGGTGCGCCCAGCCCCGGGCCCGGTCCACGGCCTCGTCCCCGCACATGCGCTCGAAGGCGGCCACGGCCACTTCGGCGACGGTGGGGGACGGTCCCGAGGCGGCCTGTTCGATCAGGTCGAGTACGGCGGGGTCCCGGGCCTCGGCGAGATAGTGCAGAGCCACACAGCGCGCGCCCTCGGGGCCGCCGCGGGCGGCGTCGACGATCGCGGGGCGGTCCTCGGCTCCCGCGACGGCGGCGAGGCAGCGGGCGGCGGGTACGTGAAGGGCGCTGCCGCGCTCCAGTCCCTGCTGGGCCCAGTCGAACACGGCCTGGACGCTCCAGCCCGGGCGGGGGCCGCCGGGCCGCATCTGACGCTGCCATCGGTCGAAGGAGCCCTGCTCGCGCGCCGCCCTGACCCGGGCGCCGACGCTCTCGCGCGGGTCGTCGGCCCACAGCCGCCAGGGGCGCGGTTCGAAGGCGTCCCGCACGGCGGCCGCCAGCTCGGCGGTGCCCTCCGGGCCGTCGGGGAACCGGCCGAGCACCTGCTCGGCGAGGGAGCGCAGCCCGGCGTCGTCGTCGCGCAGGGCGAGCTCGTCGAGCGCCCAGGCCCAGTTGGACCCGGTGGCGGCGTACCGCCGCAGGAGTGCGAGGGCGTCGTCGCGGCCGTACGAGGCGAGGTGGCCGAGGACCGCGAGGGCCAGGCCCGTGCGTGAGTCCTCGGTGTCGAGGTGGTCCTCGGGGTCCCAGAGGTGGCGCTCGATCTCTTCCGTACCGCCGTCGAGGTCGAGGTACAGACGTGCGTAGTAGAGGGAGCGGTTCTCGACCTGCCAGTCGTGACGCGGATCGCTCAGGACGCAGTGGTTGAGGGCCGCGAGGGCCTCGGGGCGCGGTGCGGCGAGAGCGTGGAGCGTGCCGTCGCCGCGGCCCCTCTGCAACAGGCCGAGCAGTGTGCCGCTCGGCGCTATGAACGGATCGAACATGGGGAAAGCCTCACATCAAGCTGTCGACGCAACCGGGACTGTGCTGTTCCGAGTGCCGGTGGGCACTAGGCCGCGCAGCAACATGATCGGCCGACCGCCGTCTTCTGCCTGGTGCTCATCTTCCTCTGCCTCTCGTCGGTGGTCCTGAGCGGACCCGCGACGTCATGATGACCCAGCCATTTCGCCGACGCGACCACATTTACGGCGCACCGGTCAGCCGGCGGCCAGGAGGGTGAGTCAGCGCACACCGAAGAGTTCCAGCAGGTCGTCCTTACCGAACATGCGCGCGGTGTCCACCGCGGACGGTGTTCCGCCGGCCGGATCGGCGCCCGCGGCGAGCAGTGCGTCGATCACCTCGCGCTCGCCCTTGAAGACGGCTCCGGCGAGCGGGGTCTGCCCCCGGTCGTTGGCCCGGTCCGGGTCGGCGCCGCGGCCGGCGAGGGCGGTGACGGCGGAGGCGTGCCCGTGGTATGCGGCGAGCATCAGCAGCGAGTCGCCCCGGTCGTTGGTGAGGTTCGCGGGGACACCCGCGTCGACGTGGGCGGCGAGCGTGTCGGTCTCGCCGCGGCGGGCCAGGTCGAAGACCTTGGCCGCCAGTGCGACCACCTCGGGATCGGGGAGTTCGCTCATCGGACGGGCCGCCTTCCGTAGCCGTTGTCGCCGTTGCCGACCTGGTGGGGAGTACGGCGCGGGGCCGCACGAGTGAATCGACAGAGTACTGCTCCGGAGAGCCGACCTGAGCATGCCCGGAAGCGGCGGAAGATCACGGCCGGAGGGCCGCGTTCCGGTGCCGATTCCCGGCCCCCTCGGCCCGGCCGACCACTTTTCGCCCACCGATCGAGTGAAAACCCAAGCCTTTCACTCATTTGCACCTTTTATCGTATAGATACATCTTGTGATCCTGGAAGTACTCATGGTGACTGTCCCCTTCAACCAGGAGAACCGCTCATGATCCTCTCCATCTCGGGCGTGGTACTGCTCGGCATCATCGTCTTCCTGTTCTTCAAGAAGGACGGGCTCAAGGCGTCCCACGCCCTCATCTGCGCCCTGTTCGGCTTCTATCTGGCCGGCACCGCCATCGCGCCGAGCATCACGGCCGGCGGGGCCAGCCTCGCCAGCATGCTGGGCGGGATCAAGTTCTGACGCTCCACAACCGCTCCCACCCCTTCAGGAGACCGACGTGGCCCGGCGACCACTTCCCCGCATTCTGAGCAGCGGCGGCGCATCGATCACTCGCAGTCGCGAGATCGCGCGCACGGCCGCCGACAGCGCCACCGACGTCCTCCATCCGCTGATCACGGTCACCCGTGGACTGCGGCTGCTGGCGGGAACAGGACGGCGGAAATGGGCCGCGACGCCCAGGGACCGGCGCGGGCACGTGCTGTTCCTCGTCGCGGCCTGCGTACTGGTGGTGGCGCTCATCCCGTACGGGCCCCTGCTGGCCCTGATCGCGGTGATGGGCGCCGCCGCATGGAGGGGGCGGGAGCGGACAGCCGTGAAGACCGGCCCCGACGAGGCGGAGACCGCCAGGCTCCGGGCTGTCTACGAGGCGCTGGTGCCGCACTTCTCCACGGACGGTGATCCCGGTCCGCTGTTCTCCCACGGCGGCGACTGGGAGGAGGCCTTCGGCACCTCGTACACCTTCGACGCCAACGGCCGTCTCACCCGGCTCCAGGTGCGCTACCCGGCGTACTTCACGGACGGCGAGGCCTCCTGCCGGGCCCGCATCGAACAGGTGCTGCACGCCAAGTCGGGCCGGGGCCGCGAGTACCACTTCGCCTGGGACGAGGAGAACAACCACCTCCTCATGACCGTCCTGGACGCGCTCCCCACCACGATCGCCGCCCAGCGCTTCGTCACCGCCCCCGGGGAGACCGTGCTGGGCTTCACCGACGCCGACGCGGTGCGGCGCACCGTCCCCGTGCGGGACGGCGACACGACGCGTGACGCCTCCCCGGTGATCTGGCGCACCGGCTCACGGTCGACGGAGCCGCACCTGCTGGCCGTCGGGCATCCCGGCAGCGGCACCACGACCCTGATGCGCTCCCTCGCCCTCCAGGCGCTCCAGGGCGGAGACATCCTCGTCGTCGAGGGCGCCGGCACCGGGGAGTACGGCTTCCTGACCGGACGCGACGGCGTTCTCGCCGTGGAGTGCGGCCTGGCCGGGGCCCTGGCGACGCTCGAATGGGCCGCGCACGAGACCGAGCGGAGGCTCATCGCCGCCAACCGGGCCCGCCAGGCCGGCCACCCCGAACCCGAGGACATCAGGCGCCCCCTCTGGCTCCTGCTGGACCGCCCGAGCGCGCTCGGGCACCTGGCGGCGGCCGACGGCAGGCCCGACCCCCAGGAGCTGCTCCAGGTGCCGCTGCGGCACGGCCGGGCCGCCGGCGTCACGGTCGTCGTCGCGGACCAGTTCGACAGCCTGGACGCCCTCACCGAGACCGTACGGACGCACACCAGGGCACGCGCCGTCCTCGGCCCGGCCACCGGCGACGAGGTCGAGTCCGTCCTGGGCACCGCACCGCACACCACGCCGACACCGGACGTGCCCCCGGGCCGGGGCTACACCCGGCTCGGCAGCGGGCCGGTGCTGCGCCTCCAGGTGCCGGCCACCCCTGACCCGTACGACGACGCCACGAGCGAGGCGCACCGGCAGGCGGTCCTCGACCTGCTGCCCGGCGCACCGGCCACGGCCGCCCCGGTGGAGGCCGGGAGCACCGAGCCGGTGCGCAGGGATCCGCTGGTCACCGTGCCGGCCGTCGCCGAGGGATGAGGGCCGGGGCCTCAGGCCACGAACGTCCGTGGCGCCTCGGCTCCCGCTCCCGCACCCGACCCGACCAGCTCCGCGGCCGCGGCGAGGCGCACCGCCGCCTCCTCCGCCACCGGGCCGCCCACGGTGAACGGCAGCCGCACATAACCCTCGAAGGCGCCGTCGACCCCGAAGCGGGGCCCTGACGGGACCCGTACGCCGACCCGCTCGCCCGCGACGGCGAGGCGCGAGCCGGAGAGTCCGCCGGTGCGCACCCAGAGGGTGAGGCCGCCGCGCGGCACCTCGAACTCCCAGTCGGGAAGCTCCCGCCGCACCGCCCGTACGAGGTCGTCCCTGTTCTCCCGCGCCTGCTCGCGCCGGACCGCCACCGCCTGCTCCCAGCCGCCGGTGCGCATCAGCCAGTTGATGGCGAGCTGCTCCAGGACGGGGGTGCCCATGTCGGCGTACGCGCGTGCCGCGACCAGGCTGCGGATGACGTCCGGGGCCGCCCGGACCCAGCCGATCCGCATGCCGGCCCAGAAGGCCTTGCTCACGGATCCCACGGTCAGGACGGTGCTTCCCGCCGGGTCGAAGGCGCAGACCCGGCGGGGCATGTCGGCACCGGCGTCCAGATCGAGCTCGATCATGGTCTCGTCGACCACCAGGACCGTTCCCGCGGAGCGCGCGGCCTCGACCAGGGCACGGCGCCGCTGTTCGTCGGCCAGTGCCCCGGTCGGGTTGTGGAAGTCCGCGACGACGTAGGCCAGGCGGGGCGCGGCGTCCCGCAGCACCTGCCGCCACCGGTTCATGTCCCAGCCGCCCAGCCCCTCCTCCATCGCCACCGGTACGAGTCTGGCGCCCGCCTCGCGCATCAGCTGGAGGATGTTGGCGTAGCTCGGGGACTCGACGGCGATGCGCTCGCCTCGCCCGGCGAAGAGGTGGCAGATCGCGTCCATGGCGCCCATCGCGCCGGTGGTGACCATGATCTGCTCCGGCATCGTGGGGATGCCGCGTTCGGTGTGGCGGTCGGCGATCATCTGCCGCAGCGCGGGCAGCCCGGCCGGGTAGTCGCCGTGGGTGTGCGCGTACGGCGGCAGCTCCTCCAGAGCGCCCTGCACGGCCCTGGTCAGCCACGGTTCCGGGGCCGGCAGCGAGGCGCAGCCCAGGTCGATCATCGAGCCGAGCGATTCCGGGGGCAGGGGTTCGAGGCCGCGGGCGGGCAGCGGATTGCCCGCCGGTACGGCGGTCCAGCTGCCGGCCCCGCGCCGGGACTCCAGGAAGCCCTCCGCGCGCAGCGCCTCGTAGGCCGCGGCGACGGTGGTGCGGCTGAGCGAGAGGGCGAGCGCGAGTTCCCGTTCGGCGGGGAGCCGGGCGGCGACGGGGACCCGGCCCTCCAGCACCAGCAGCCGCACCCCGTCGGCGAGGGCGCGGTAGGCGGGCGGCTTGCGGCTGCCCGGCGCGACGGGGCGCTGTTGCGCCCGGAGCTGCCGGGCGAGCTGTGCCGCACCGACCGTCGAAGTCCACTGCGCCATGGAAATCAGTCCACCTTCCTCGGATTGGCCATAGTTGGCAGCCAATCCCCTGCCACAGAGTGACACGCATCAGTCCACCGGCACCACCTCACAGGGGGCACCTCTTGTCCGACACCACCGCCCGGAGCGGGAACCGTCTCCCCCGGCGGCTGACCCATCTCTACGTGGGCCTGGCCCTGTACGGGGCGAGCTCGGCGCTCCTGGTCCGCGCCGGGCTCGGACTCGAACCGTGGGGCGTGCTGCACCAGGGGCTCGCCGGGCGGACCGGCATCTCCATCGGTGTCGTCTCGATCATCGTGGGGGCGGTCGTCCTGCTCCTGTGGATACCGATCAGGCAGCGCCCCGGCCTGGGCACCGTCTCCAACGTCTTCGCCGTCGGCATCGCGATGGACGGCACCCTCGCCCTCGTACCGGACGTGCACGGGCTCGGCGCGCAGATCCCGGTGATGGCCGCGGGCATCGTGCTCAACGGTGTCGCCACGGGGCTGTACATCTCCGCGCGCTTCGGCCCCGGGCCCCGTGACGGGCTGATGACCGGCCTGAACCGGCTGACCGGGCGTTCGATCAGGCTGGTGCGCACGGCGATCGAGGTGGCCGTGGTGGCGACCGGTTTCGTGCTCGGTGGTTCGCTCGGCGTGGGCACCGTGCTGTACGCCCTGGCGATCGGCCCGCTCGCGCAGTTCTTCCTGCGCGTCTTCGCCCTCCCCGCGCCGGACGGCGGCACCCCGGACGTCGCCGGCCGGACACCGCGAGGGGCGATACTTCGGCGGTGACCACAGCGACTTCCGGACGCCATCCCTATCTGGACCATCCCTCGACGATCCCGTTCGCCCACCGCGGCGGGGCCGCGGACGGGCTGGAGAACACGGCAGCCGCCTTCCGGCGGGCGGCCGGCGCGGGTTACCGGTACTTCGAGACCGATGTGCACACCACCGCGGACGGCCGCCTGGTCGCGTTCCACGATCCGACCCTGGACCGGGTCACGGACTCCGGGGGCCGGATAGCCGAGCTCCCGTGGCGCGAGGTGAGCCGGGCGAGGGTGGCGGGCAGCGAACCGCTGCCGCTCTTCGAGGAGTTGCTGGAGGAGTTCCCCGACGCCCGGTGGAACGTGGACATCAAGGCGGAGCCCGCCCTCGTCCCGCTCGTCGAGCTGATCCGCAAGGCCGGCGCCTGGGACCGGGTGTGCGTGGGGTCGTTCTCCGAGGCGCGGGTGGCCAGGGCGCACCGCCTCGCGGGCCCGCGTCTGGCCACCTCCTTCGGGGTGCGCGGCGTGCTCGGCCTGCGGCTGCGCTCGTACGGGATCCCGGCGGCGCTGCGCGCGGGAGCGGTGTGCGCGCAGGTCCCGGAGAGCCAGAACGGGATCCGGGTGGTCGACCGGCGCTTCGTCCGCGCGGCACACGCGCGTGGTCTGCAGGTCCATGTCTGGACGGTCAACGAACCGGACAGGATGGCCGCGCTCCTGGACCTGGGGGTGGATGGCATCATGACCGATCACATCGAGACGCTGCGCACGGTGCTGAGCGAGCGGGGGGCCTGGGCCTGACGCCGGGCCCGGCCGCGTCCGCACGGCACGAACGAGAGGACTCGGCGTGAGCACCGGTACCGCAGACACGGCCGACCCGGCAGAACGTCCCCCGGGGGACGCCGACCGCAGGCGCGAGCAACGCGGCTGGTACTTCTACGACTTCGCCTGTTCCGTCTATTCGACCAGCGTCCTCACGGTCTTCCTCGGCCCCTATCTGACGTCGATAGCCAAGGCCGCCGCCGACGCGGAGGGCTTCGTCCACCCGCTGGGCATACCGGTACGGGCGGGCTCCCTCTTCGCGTACGCCGTCTCGGCCTCGGTCCTGGTCGCCGTGATCGTGATGCCGATCGCGGGCGCCGCCGCCGACCGCACGGGGCGCAAGAAGCCGCTGCTCGCGGTGGCCGCCTACGTGGGTGCCACGGCGACGGCCTGCATGTTCTTCCTGGACGGCCAGCGCTATCTGCTGGGCGCGTTCCTGCTGATCGTGGCGAACGCGTCGATCTCCGTGTCGATGGTCCTGTACAACGCGTACCTGCCGCAGATCGCCGCACCGGAGGAACGGGACGCGGTCTCCTCGCGGGGCTGGGCCTTCGGGTACACGTCGGGGGCGCTCGTCCTCGTGCTGAATCTGGTCCTGTACACGGGCCACGGGTCCTTCGGTCTCTCCGAGTCCGACGCGGTCCGGATCTGCCTCGCCTCGGCCGGTGTGTGGTGGGGCGCCTTCACGCTCGTACCGCTGCGGCGGCTGCGTGACCGGCGGGTGCCGCCAGGGGGTGAGGGGGCGGTCGGCTCGGGCTGGCGGCAGCTGATGGCGACCCTGCGCGACATGCGCCGCCACCCGCTCACCCTCTCGTTCCTGCTCGCCTACCTCGTGTACAACGACGGCATCCAGACGGTGATCTCGCAGGCCTCGCTGTACGGCTCCGAGGAGCTCGGGCTGGACCAGACGACGCTGATCACCGCTGTGCTGCTGGTCCAGGTGCTCGCGGTGGCGGGCGCGCTCGGGATGGGACGGCTCGCCCGGGTGTACGGAGCGAAGCGCACGATTCTCGCCTCGCTGGTCGTCTGGACCCTGATCCTCGCCGCCGCCTATCTGCTGCCCGCCGACGCGCCCGTGTTCTTCTACAGTCTGGCGGCCGCGATCGGCCTGGTGCTGGGCGGCAGCCAGGCGCTCTCGCGCTCGCTGTTCTCGCACCTGGTTCCGCGCGGGAAGGAGGCGGAGTACTTCTCGGCGTACGAGATGAGCGACCGGGGACTCAGCTGGCTGGGGCCCCTGGTCTTCGGTCTCGGCTACCAGCTGACCGGCAGCTACCGGGATGCGATCCTGTCCCTGGTGGTCTTCTTCGCGCTGGGTGCGGTGCTGCTCGCGCGGGTGCCCGTACGGGCCGCGGTGGCCGCCGCGGGCAACCCCGTGCCGGACCGGGTTTAGACGCCGAAGTGAAAGGCCGGTAGTGTACGCCTTTGGTCTGCCCGGCGGACCGTTACTGCGAGTGGAAGAAGCCGAACCGATGGGTGACAACTTCTCCCACAGGTGACAAACCGGGCACTGATGGGTAATCGAACCCAGATACAGCAGCGGCACGACGGGCGACGCATGACCGGCAACGGGAATCTTTACCGCCGACCGGACGTTGAACGGATGACGACGACAGCGACACCTGTCCTGTGGGCGACAAGCCCGGGAGGCACGATTCATGAGTGAGCGAGCTCTCCGCGGTACGCGACTCGTGGTTACCAGCTACGAGACGGACCGTGGCATCGATCTGGCCCCGCGCCAGGCGGTGGAGTACGCATGCCCGAACGGCCATCGATTTGAGATGCCGTTCTCGGTAGAGGCGGAAATTCCGGCGGAGTGGGAGTGCAAGGCGTGCGGCGCCACGGCACTCCTGGTGGACGGGGATGGCCCCGAGGAGAAGAAGGGCAAGCCTGCGCGTACGCACTGGGACATGCTCATGGAGCGGCGCACCCGCGAGGAGCTGGAAGAGGTGCTGGCCGAGAGGCTGGCGGTTCTGCGCTCCGGAGCCATGAACATTGCCGTGCACCCGCGGGACAGCAGGAAGTCTGCCTGACCGCGTACCACCGCACAGATACAAGAGCCGCGGGCCGTGACACAGAAACATGTGTCA
>NZ_JBHXRD010000053.1:0-36889 GCF_042717325.1 Streptomyces sp. NPDC058637
CCGTGACACAGAAACATGTGTCACGGCCCGCGGCTCTTTCCGTGCGGGTACCGGCCGGTTCCGGCCTCCTCTTACGCACGGGTCCGGGGCAGGTTCCGGCCTCCCGGGAGACGGCGGCGCCCCCGGACCCTGAAGGCCTCGGGGGCGCCTGCGCACAGGGGGCGGGCTCAGGGGGTCAGCGGCGGACGGGGGGATCCGTCGTCACGGCCGGGGTGCTGCCGGGTGCCGTCCTCGCGGACGACCTCCCCCTGGACGACCTTTCCGTCAGGCCGGCGGATACGGGCCTGCTGGAAGGCGTCGGAGAGGCTGCCCGGCGCGGCGGCACGCATGATGCGGCGCTCCAGGGAGCGCTCCGCGTACCGGCTGAGCGCCGAGCGGACCGGGGGCAGCAGGAGCAGCAGCCCGGCGGCGTCGGAGACCATGCCGGGGATCATCAGGAGCAGGCCGCCCAGCATCAGGAAGCCGTTTCCGCGGCTGCCCGGCGGGGCCGTCGGCGGAGTGGCGGGCGCACCGGGCTGCCCCGGCATCTGCTGGAGGGTCTCGGTGAGGTTGCGGAAGGCCCGTCGGCCCGCCCGCTTGATCACCACGGCGCCGAGCACGGCACCGGCGATCAGGATCAGCAGCACGGTGAACCCGCTCGCCGCGTCGGCCACCACGATCAGCAGCCAGATCTCCAGCACCACCCAGGCGGCGAGGCCCAGCGGCAGGAAGGTACGGGCGCGTGAGCGCCGTGGACGGTTCGGAGGCGGTGTGCCGGTCGTCATGCACCCAGTGTGCCTGCACGGGCGTGCGAGCGGCGTAAGGGGGTGATCATGACTCTCCGGGCCGGGCGGGACCTCTTCCGGCCCGGCGGGCCGGGAGGCGGTCAGAAGGGGCCGGGAGGCGGACAGGCGGGCCCGGAGGTGGTCAGGAGGGCTTGCGGCCCAGGACCTTGGACGCCCTGCTGGAGATGCCCCAGCCGGTGACCCGCCACAGCGCCTCGACGAGGATGTCGCGGCTCATCTTGGAGTCCCCGATCTCCCGCTCCATGAAGGTGATCGGTACCTCGACGACGTGGTACCCCGCTTCGACGGCCCGGCGGGCCAGGTCGACCTGGAAGCAGTAGCCCTGCGAGGCGACCTCTTCGAGGCCGAGGCCATCCAGGGTGGGGGTGCGGAAGGCCCGGTAGCCGCCGGTGACGTCCCGCACCGACAGGCCGAGCAGCATCCGGGAGTAGAGGCTGCCGCCGCGGGAGATCATCTCCCGGTGCCTGGGCCAGTTGACGACCCGGCCGCCGGGCACCCAGCGCGAGCCGAGGACCAGGTCGGCGCCCTTCAGCGCGGTGAGGAGGCGGGGCAGTTCCTCCGGCTGGTGCGAGCCGTCCGCGTCCATCTCGACCAGGACGCCGTAGTCGTGCTCGGCTCCCCACCGGAATCCGGCGAGGTAGGCGGCGCCGAGCCCTTCCTTGCCCTTGCGGTGCAGGACGTGCACCTGACTGTCGGCGGCCGCGAGCTCGTCGGCGACCTTGCCGGTGCCGTCGGGGCTGTTGTCGTCGGCGACCAGGATGTCCGCTTCCGGAACGGCGGCGCGTACCCGGGCGACGATCAGCTTGACGTTCTCGGCCTCGTTGTAGGTCGGAATGATCACCAAGACTGTGCCGAGCGGGCCGAACTGCCTCTGACCGCCGTCGTTCACTACTGCCCCTTAAAGTCCGTACGCAGGTGCACACCATATCCAGCGTGCCGCCGCCGGACTCCGACGCGGTCGTGAGGGGGGCGCGTCACGCGTCCGGCCGGGCCGGACAGAAGCGTGGAACTGCGGACAGAACTGCGGATCGGGGCCCGGCGTCCTTCGGGCCGACCTGGGACCCGCTGGCTGCGGGTCGACCGAAAGCCGTTGTCTACTGAACCTCCGGGCCCCACCCGGGTCGCACCTGCCGTCCGGACGAAACCTTCCCTCGCCCCGAGGCGCGGGCGCTGAACCTGGCTGTCAGGGGTGGTGCGCCGGTGCGGCGCACCACCCCATGACCCAGCGGCGTTCGACGACTGCGTGGAGGTTTGACCGGTCGGACGTCCAGTGGTGGACCCGGCCGAACCTACCGGCCGGTGGGCGCTCCCTGTCAACAGCCGTGCGACCTGCGGTTTTCCCGCGAAGTGCCTGGTCAGTGCTGAGGAGTCGCAGGTCGCGGCAGAGTCTCGGCGCCTTCGATCGGCGGTACGGGATGTTCCGACGTCACTCGTTCGGCCTTACGTAGACAGTTTGTCCTAGGACCACCGTGCGCAGGCAGACCGGAAGTGCCGCTCCCGGGGTGAGATCGGGCAGGCCAGGGGTGCCGGAACGGGGGTCGGTGGACCAGCGGGCGACCCGGTCGTCGGGTGCCTGGACCACCAGCTCGCCGGTACGCCAGACGGCGTAGTCGGCGGGGGCGCCGGGCACGAGCACGCCGGCGTCGTCGCGGCCGACGGACCGCCAGCCGCCCCGTGTGTGGGCGGTGAATCCGGCCCGCACCGAGATGCGGTGTTCCGGGGTCCGGTGGAAGGCCGCCGCCCGCACGGTTCCCCACGGGTCCAGCGGTGTGACCGGGCTGTCCGAGCCGAAGGCGAGCGGCACCCCGGCGCGCAGGAGAGCCGCGTACGGGTTGAGGGTGGCGGCCCGCTCGGCGCCCAGCCGGGCGGCGTACATGCCTTCCCGGCCGCCCCAGGCCGCGTCGAAGGCCGGCTGGACGGAGGCGGCGAGCCCCAGTTCCGCGAAGGCGGCGACGGTCTCGGGGGTGAGCATCTCGGCGTGTTCCACCCGGTGCCTGGCGGCACGGACGCGGGCGAGCCCGAGGCTCTCGGAGGCGGCCCGGACGCCGGCCGCGACGGCGGAGACGGCCGCGTCCCCGATGGCGTGGAAGCCGGCCTGCAGTCCGGCCTCGGTGCACGCCGTCACGTGTGCGGCGATCTGTGCGGCGTCCAGATGGGCGGTGCCGGTGTGCGGGGCGTCGGCGTACGGCTCGTGCAGGAAGGCGGTGTGCGAGCCGAGGGACCCGTCGACGAAGAGGTCTCCGGCCGCACCGATGGCGCCGAGCTCACGGATGCGCCGGGCGCCCTTCTCGTTCTCGACGCGCTCCGCCCAGTATCCGAAGACCCGGGGACCGGGCTCCTGGGAGGCGAGCTTCAGCAGGCCGGTGAAGTCCTCCTCGTCGGAGATCTCGGGACCGGCGCACTCGTGCACGGTGCCGATGCCGAGCGAGGCCGCGTGCGCCAGGGCGGCGCGCTGCGCCTCGGCCCGCTGCCCGGGGGTGACGGCGCCGTGCGCCGCGGCGCGCACCGCGTGGTGGGCGGCGCCGGTCAGCGGGCCGTCGGGGTGGTAGCCGGTCAGCGCCGTGACCCCCGGGACCAGGTCCAGGAGCGCCGTCGTCACGACGGCGGAGTGGACGTCCACCCGGGGCAGGTAGACGGGCCGGCCGCCTGCCGCGCCGTCGAGCTCGGCGCGTGACGGGGGCCTCTGTTCGGGCCACCGGGTGGCGTCCCAGCCGTGGCCGAGGACGACCCGCTGACCGGAGCGGGTGTCCGCGTACGCACGCACGAGGCCGAGGGCCTCGGCGAGCGTGCGGGCCGCGGAGAGGTCCAGTCCCGTGAGGGCGAGTCCGGTCGATGTGGTGTGGACGTGGGAGTCGGTGAACGCCGGGGTGACCAGGGCCCCTTCCAGGTCGATCACCTCGTCGACACCGCTCGCGAAGGCGTCGGCCGCCCCTTCCGATCCCACCCACGCGACATGGCCGCGTTCGACGACCATCGCGGTGGCGAACGGATCGGCGGGGCTGTGGACGTCTCCACCGCGCAGCAGCACGGTGCGGTGTTCGCTCTGGGGGGCGGTGCTCTCGGTCATGGCACCAGTCTCGCGCCTGCCCGGAACGATTTTGCCCGCGCCCCCTCCGGTACGCGGCGTGCGCGCCTCGGACACGCCGTGCGCGCACCCTGCCGACACCCCGCGCGCGCCTCGTGCACGCCGGGGCGCGGTTCAGATGCGCGGGGGCCGCGCCTCGTACGGGGTGGAGAGGACTACGGTCGTACGGGTGGAGACTCCGGCCAGCGAGCGGATCCGGGTGAGCAGGTGCTCCAGTTCGAGAGGGCTGGCGACCCGCACCTTGAGGATGTAGTTCTCGTCGCCGGCGACGCTGTGGCAGGCCTCCAGCTCCGGCACGCCGGCCAGCCGTTCGGCGATGTCGTCGGGTGCGCTCGGGTCGAAGGGTTTCACCGAGATGAACGCGGTGAGGGGCAGGCCGACGGCCTCGGGGTCGACGACCGCGGCATAGCCGCGGATCACCCCGCGCTGCTCCAGCCGGCGGACGCGCTGATGAACGGCCGAGGTGGACAGGCCCGTGGCCTTGCCCAGGTCGGTGTAGCTCATCCGCCCGTCCTTGACGAGCAACTCCACAATCTGACGGTCCAGCTCCTCCATACGGATCAACCTATGGCCCCGGGTCCCTCCAGGCACAGCCGTGGGGGGCTCCGGAACCGCACGTTCGGGGGGCATGTGACGAATGCCACATGTTTACGCGTCAGTAGCCGACGACCTCGCGGTTACGGCCGACATCCCACGGGAAGTGCTTGCTGTGGCCGAGGCCGTGGCGCCTGGCCGGCCCACCCGAGGGGGGAATATCCCATGCAGAGCCTGAAGCTCACCGGACGTACCGAACCGGAGCCCGTCGATCTCGACGAGGACCTCGCTCCCGACGCGTACGACACATTCGAGATGTACCGGGTGATCTGCCCGGACTGTGCGCAGCCGATCGCGCTGCTGGCGGACGAGGACGTTCTGCCCGAGCACGCGCTGTGCCCCACTCCGTGGAATCCGTTCGTCCTCACCGTGTGCGCCGGCACGAGCCGCGACGCCTCCCAGGCGCTTCCGGCCGACGAGACGATCGAGGTCCAGGAGCAGGAGACCGCGCTGCTGCTGACGCTCCCCCAGGGCCTCGACTGGCGGATGCAGCCGTTCTCGCACGCCGGGGGGCCCGGCTCGCGCCCCCTGCAGCAGGTACCGCGGACGCGGCACCACGCCGCCTGACGCGCGGACGCACGCCCCTGCCGCACCACTACGGCTCCGCCGGCGTGGTGCGGGCAGTTCCACCGGCCGGCCGGTGGACGCGGCACCCGGGGAAGGGGCGCGCGAATCGGCCGGGCAGTGACCCTGGGCCCTGCCGGGGTGTTGGTCCTGTTATGACCACGCTGCACTCGACGGCCGGCCCCGTCCGCCGCCGTCTCGCCGCTCCGACGTCCGAAGAATCGGTTCAGCAGTCCGGCCCGCCGTCCCTGGGGGTTCTGCGGCAGTCCGTGCCGCACACCACCGATCCGCCCATCTACCGGGCGCTGCTGCGTCGTTGGGAGAGTGCGGGCCGGACACTGCCGGGCCGCCATGACCAGGAGTGGAACCGGATCATGACGACACCCGTGTGGTCGGACCCGCCCGTGCGGGTCAGCGTGTCTCGGGGCCCGCGAGGTGGCGGGCGATGACCATGCGCTGGATCTGATTGGTGCCTTCGACGATCTGCAGCACCTTGGCCTCGCGCATCAGCCGCTCGACGGGGAAGTCGAGGGTGTAGCCGTAGCCCCCGAGCACCTGGACCGCGTCCGTGGTGACCTGCATGGCCGCGTCGGTGCAGAACAGTTTGGCCATCGCCGCCTGCCGCGAGAACGGCAGGCCCGCGTCACGGAGCCGTGCGGCCTCCAGGTAGAGGGCCCGTCCCGCCTCGATCCGGGTGGCCATGTCGGCGAGCATGAAGCGCAGCCCCTGGAAGTCCGCGATGGGCCGGCCGAACTGGTGCCGCCCCGTGGCGTATCCGACGGCCTCGTCCAGGGCGGCCTGGGCGACGCCGACGGCACAGGCGGCGATTCCCAGCCTGCCCGAGTCGAGCGCGGACAGGGCGATGGCGAAGCCCTGCCCCTCGTCGCCGATGCGGCGGGCGTCGGGGATCCGCACGCCGTCGAAGTGCAGCTGGGCCGTGGGCGAGCCCTTCATGCCCATCTTCTTCTCGGGGACGGCCGCGTTGAGCCCGTCGATGTCGCCGGGCACCAGGAACGCGGTGATGCCGCGGGGGCCCTCCACGCCGGTGCGCGCCAGGACGGTGTAGAAGTCGGCGATCCCGCCGTGCGTGATCCAGGCCTTGGTGCCGGTGAGGACCCAGTCCCGCCCCTCCCGTACGGCCTTCGTGCGCAGCGAGGCGGCGTCGGAGCCGGAGGAGGGCTCGGACAGGCAGTAGGCGCCCAGCAGCCCGCCCCCGAGCATCGCGGGGAGGTGGGCGGCCCGTTGCTCCTCGGTGCCGTATCCGGCGAGCGCGTGGCAGGCCAGCGAGTGGACGCTGACGCCGAGCCCGACGGTGAGCCGCGCCGCGGCCAGTTCCTCGAGGACCTGGAGGTAGACCTCGTACGGCTGGTCCCCGCCGCCGTACGCGGAGTCGTACGGCAGTCCGAGCAGTCCGGATTCGGAGAGCAGGGTGAAGACCGCGCGCGGGAACTGACCGGACTCCTCCTCCTCGGCCGCCCGGGGAGTGATCTCCTTGGACACCAGGTCGCGGACGAGCTCCATGAGCTGCCGGGACTCCTCGGTGGGCAGGCGGCGTTCCACCGGCTGCGGGGCACGGTCGGACATGACGGCGCTCTCCTCCCTGTCGGGCGTTGCGGCGGTCGCACGCGCGGGGTGTGAGCGGCGCCGCCGGGCGGTCCCGGGCGATGCCCGGAAATCTATGACTCCCCAGCCGATCCTGCCTGCTCGGATCACGAGAGGCGCTGGCCAGCGGCTGTGGCGGGTTGAGTATGCCCGATCGGAGCGCGTGCGTCACCGGGGGCCGGGGGCGGACGCTCTCGGAAATTGGTGCGCACCATTGACGGCACCATTGACCCAACTGGTCCAGTCCTTCTGCGGTCTGCCCCCCGCCTCATCGCGTCCATGCCAAACGATGGAGCGAGGGGCGCCCCCACGGCCGAGCCCTCCTCCGCGGGGAGCCACGACGACCGGACTTCACCGTCCCGGCGTCCGCCTCAGGGCGTTCGCCGCGACCGTCTGTACCGTCGCGCTCGGCGCCGCCCTCCTCGGTGTCGCGGGGACGTCGGCGGCGGGCGCGGCCCCTGCCGCGCAGCCTGTGGCAGCCGCCGGGGCCCCCACCGCGGCCGGCGACGAGGTGGTCGGATACTTCACCAACGGGGGTGTCCACCAGCGCGATCACCACGTCGGGAACATCGAGACGTCGGGCTCGGCCGACAGGTTCACGCACATCAACTACGCCTTCGGCGAAGTCCAGGGCGGCAGGTGCACCATCGGCGACAGTTACGCCGACTACGAGAAGGCCTACTCGGCCGAGCGGTCGGTGGACGGCGTCGCGGACACCTGGGACCAGGAACTGCGCGGCAGCTTGCACCAGGAACTGCGCGGCAGCTTGCACCAGTCGCGCAAACTGAAGAAGCTGCACCCGGACCTGAGGATCGTCCGATTCCTTCGGCGGCCGGAGCTGGTCCGGAGGCTTCGGTGAGGCCGCGCGGAGTCCCGCCTCGTTCGCCGGGTCCTGCTACGACCTGGTGGAGGACCCGCGCCGGGCCGATGTCTTCGACACCAGCGGCTGTAACGCCTACGGCGGCCTTCTCTCGGCGATCACCGCCGACGGCTCGGACGGCGGCAAAATCGACGCCGTGGACCACGCCGGGACGGCGCAGTACCTCGGCCGGTACAACCCGATGACGTACGACTTCTTCGGCGCGTTCGCCGCCCAGGTTCCGACGGCCCCGCACTCCCCGCTGACGTCACCCGGGCACACCGACGGAGGGCTTCGACAGCGACGCGACGGTCTCCGAGCTCAAGGGACTCGGCATCCCGCCCCGGAAACTGCTGCTCGGCATCGGCTTCTACGGCCGAGCCTGGACCGGTGTCACGCAGTCGGAGCCGGGCGGCACGGCGACCGGTGCGGCCCCGGGCGCGTACGAGGCGGGCATCGAGGACCACAGGATCCTGAAGAGCAGCTGTCCGGTGACGGGCACCGTGGCCGGCACGGCGTACGCCCACGGCGGCACCGACCGGTGGAGTTACGACACCCCGTCCACCATCGCCACGAAGATGGACCACAAGGACGGCAGGGCCTGGGAGGCACCTTCTTCCGGGAGCTGGGCGGTGACACGACCGACGGCGAGCTGATCAAGGCCATCAACCAGCGCCGACGGGGTACACGCCGAGAGGGCGGGAAGGGGGCGGGGCGCCGGGCGGGCGCCTCGTCCCTCCGCCTTCCCGGGCCGGCCTTCCCATCGCTGCGAGGTGACCGGCCGGCCCCTCGGAGGTACGTCACATGAGTCCGGCCTGGGTGACGAACATCGCCAGGACGACGACGAGCGTCCAGCCCAGGACGTGCCCCAGCAGCCTCGGCCCGTCCTCGGGGCCCCCGGTGCGGGCTCGGCGGGCGTGGCGCGCGTTCTCGGCGGCGGTCGCGGTCATGGCGATCTCATTCGTCGACAGGTCGGCAATGGTCGTCCCCCGGGGACCGACCACAGTGCCGGCCCTCCCGGGTAGGGACCCAGTCACTGGCGGCCGGCCCCTTGCGGCACGGTCCGAGCCCCGGAGCCCCACTGCGGCAAGGGATCCACGGCCGGTCCGTCCGGCACGGAGCCGGGGCTGTGCCGGACACCACGCGATGCGCCCGTCGCGCCGCCGGGCCCGTGAGCGAGCCGGTCATGGCCGTCGCCGGGAGGAGGCGCGGATGGACGGCTCCCGGGCCTGGGCGACACCCGAGGGCGGGCGTGCCCTCGTCGAGCGCGGGCAGGACGGTGGCGGGCCCGGGTCGGCGGTACGGGCCCCGCCTCGTCCGGGTCCCCGAGGCCGGGCAGCGGAGCCGGCAGCGAAACCGGGCGGCAGGCCGGGAAGTTCGCGTACTCCCCCGCCGTGGACGGGACGGGGTGCGAGGATGAACGCGCCATGACTCCAGGCCTGTGCTGTCGCGCGGTGAGGGCCGTGGTGTTCGCAGCCGCGCGCCATCCGGTACCACACCGCCCGCCTCCACCTCGTGCCCAAGTCGCCGAGGTCCGCGTGATCGCGCACCCGTGGGCGGCTCGGCGGTCGCGCCTCACCTGCGGGTCCGCCCCGTGTCGTGTGCGCCTGTCGCTTCACCGGGTCGGCCGATCAGGGGCTACGTTTCTCGGCACTTCGGGGCAAGATGGCGCATTCTCCTTCTAACCTGGCATGGGCACCCAGGCCCTGGAGGTGCCGTTTGCCGTGCGGTCCTCACAGCCGTCGCGAAAGGTGTTCATCGATGAACAGCGTGGAAGCGGCGCGTGCACACATTTTGGGTGATCTGATTGCCGCCAGTCACCTGATGACCCTGGAGCAGCTGCCCGGCACTGTGGCGTCGCATGCTGCCGGAGCGGGCTGGCCCCAGGTGTTGATCTATCTGGCCGATCTCCAACAGGAGCGGTTGTACCTGCTGGCCGGCAATGTCGACGTCGGCCCGGGTGACGCGGACGTTGCGGCCGAGTTGTCCGTCGACGGGACCGTGGCGGGGCGTGCCTTCCAACTGGGCAAGGTCTTTCCCGCCTCGGCTTCCACGGAGGGGCAGTGGTGGGTCCCGCTGCTGGATGGCGCGGAGCGTCTGGGCGTACTGCGGGTCGGCGTGCCGGGCGCGCGGGTCGAGGCGGATGAGGGTCTGAACAGGCTCGCCGGGCTGGTCGCCCTCCTCCTGGTCACCAAGCGTGAGACGAGTGATTCGTACTCCCGGCTGGTCCGCCGCCGGAAGATGAGGGTGGCCTCCGAGATGGAATGGCAGCTGATGCCGCCGCGGACCTTCGCCACCGACCGCGTCCTGATCAGTGCTGTCATGGAACCGGCCTACCAGGTCAGCGGGGACGCCTTCGACTACGCCCTGACCGGGGAATCCGTACATCTGTCCGTCTTCGACGCCATGGGACACGACACCGCAGCAGGATTGACCGCGAACCTCGCGTTGGCGGCCGCCCGCAACCACCGCCGTCAGGGCGCCGACCTGCTGGAGACTGCCGAAGGCGTCGCCGAGATTCTGACCGAGCAGTTCGCGGGCAGCCGGTACGCCACCAGCGTCCTGGCCGACCTTCATCTGGCCACCGGTGTGCTGACCTGGACCAACTACGGTCACCACCCCCCGGTCGTCATCCGCGGCAACCGAACCGTCGTGCACCTGTTCTGCCCGCCTGCTCCTCCCATGGGGACCGGGCTGGGCCTGCCTGGCGCCATTCGCCGCGATCAGCTGGAACCCGGGGATCGACTACTGCTCTACACCGACGGCATCACGGAGGCGCGCAACCCGCAGGGGCAGGAGTTCGGCCTGAACGGCTTGACCGACTTCCTCATTCGCCACCACGCCGACGGCCTCCCCGTACCGGAAACCCTTCGGCGGCTGATCGGGCACCACCTCGAGTACCACCGCGGCCGCCTCAACGACGACGCCACCGTGATGCTCCTGGAGTGGCACGGCCCCACCGCGTACCCGCCCACCGAGCTGCAGGCGCTGATGGGCCTGCCCCCCTCCACCACCCCGCATACGATCACTTCCGCCTGGGCCCAGCAGCCCGCTGACAACGACGGCATCTGACCGGCCCGGTGACTCCTTCCGGTCCGCCGCCTGAGCATCGGTCCCGTGCGTCCCCGTGGCCGGTGGCCAACAGCTCTGCCGGCGTTGACAGGCCCGACTACGGTCACGGCGTCCGGACAGGGGTACCCCGCGGCCGACAATGCCTGACGGCCCATCGATCCGCGGGTGCCGGGACGAACCGCCTGCCCTCGTGCGCGCGGGGCGCCACGTGCGGGTACCCCTACCGGGCAACCCCGGGCGGCGGTGCGGACGACACGCATTTCGTCACCTGCGCACCGCAGGGCGGCCCCTTGTGATCAGCCCGTCGGCGGTTTCGCACGCGGTCGCGTCAGGGGTCCCTTCGACGCGCTACCCCTTGAGGAGCGCCGACTGTCCGGCCCGCCAGGTCTCGAGTACGTACGACGCGAGTCGACTCTCCAGATACACGGTGGCGTCGGCCCCGAAGGCGACTTCCGGATCCAGGTGCGGCTCGTCCTCGAGCAGGCCGCCGACCACCTCGCGGCGTACGACCTGTTCGTGTACGGCGTCCGCCTCCACGTGCTCCGCGTAGAAGTGCTCGGCTGCGGGACCGGCGCCGGTGCGCCGCATCGCTGCGGCGAGCCGGCGCGAGCCCGGCGAGGAGGTGACCTCCACGCAGGCGAAGTGACCGACCAGCGCTCCCCGCAGTTCCCGGTGCAAGCCGAACAAGGTCATCAGGTTGACGACGGCGAGTGCGGGGGCCGGGGCCGCCTGCAAGTAGTGGCCGTAGCGCGTGTCGAGGTCCAGGTCTGCCATGAGCTGAGCGAAGAGGTGCGCATGGATGTTCTCGGCACGTCCTGCGCCGAACTCGTCGTACTCGATGGCGACCATGCCGGCCTTGGCCCGCCCCCGCAATCGCGGGATGACCCAGGCGTGCGGGTCCGCCTCCTTCAGGTGATAGAGGGAGCGCAGAGCGGCGTACTCGCGGACCTGCCACAGCTCTCCCTCGTGCTCGAGATGGTGGGCGACGCTGTCCCGGTGGTCGGTGGACTCCACCAGCAGCTCCGCGAACGCCTCGTCGGTCGAGCGGCCCTCGGGTACGTCGGCGCGCAGAGCGTTGAGAAATCGCATTTCGAGCGCCCTGCGCAGGGGCATGAGGGCAGGGTCCCATTCGCGGTCCTCGGCGATGCCCGCGAAGCCGCGGTAGTGCAGCTCGTACAGCACGTAGAGGGCCAGTTGCAGGTCCTCCCCGTACGGGTCGGCGGCTGCCACGTCCCCCGCATCCGGCGCGTCCTGGCTCGGCGAGGTGAGGGCAGCCAACAGCCCTGCCGAGAGGGGCCCTCTGGCCGCAGGCACGGCGGGAGCCGAGCCGGTGTGGTGGTCAGCGGTCGTCGCCGTCATGGGTTTCCTTCGGGTTGCTGTCTGAACACTGGTCGCGGCCTTCGCGGCGAGCAGGTCCGGAGGGCTTCGCGCGGCGGCGGTGGCTGGTGTCGCACCACGGGTACACGCGGCTGCGGCGGCAGGTGCAGACGGCGACGACGAACCGATCGGAGGTGGAGATCGTGCCGTCCTCCCGCATGATCTCCACCGGCCCTTCGATGAGTATCGGGCCGTCGCTGTCGACGGTCACACGCCTGGCGCGATCAGCTTCGTACGGCACGGATGACCACCAGCTCTTCTGTGTCCTCGTCGGGGTGGAGCAGGCCCTGGGCGCGTAGCCATGGCAGCCGTTGGGTGATGACGGGCCCGAAGGGCACAGAGGCCCGGTGAGTCACGGAGCAGCGCATGCCGGTCCCGGACAGTCGTCTGAGCGTCTCGTCGGCGCCGCAGAGTGCGGAGTGGACCACGAGTAGTACGCCGTGCGGGTGAAGCACGTCTCGGGCCTGGGCACAGATACGGTCCAGGGCCTGCCGTCCGCTGTATCCGGCGTCCCAGGCCACCGAGGGTCTGTGCTTGCGCGGTTCGTGCGCGGGAGGTGTGGGCACGTAGGGCGGGTTGCTCACCACGACGTCGAAGCGCTGTTCGGCGATCGGTCCGGTGAGGTCACCGCGCAGCACTCGGACGCGCTGTCCGGCACGGGCCGCGTTCAGCCTGGCGGTCATCACCGCCCGCCTCGAGATGTCGGTCGCCGAGACCCGGGCGCCCATCCGCGCGGCCAGGACAGCGAGCGCTCCGCTTCCTGTGCAGACATCGAGGACGTCCGTGCCCTTCGCTATCTCCTCGTCCTGAAGCGCCTCGGCGAGCAGGTAGGTGTCGGCCTGCGGGGCGTAGACGCCAGGCAGTGTCCACAGATTCCCCAGGCCGGCGGGCCGTACGGCAGCGGTCGTCATCTGTAGCCTCCATGAGGTGCGAACAGGTGCGGGTCTTCGTTCGTCTCGCCCGGCGCGCGCCCACTCATTCAGAGTGCAGGTGCCTTTGGTCGGCCGCGACCCGGGCAGCGGTCTCTCGCCTTCTGCCCCGCGCCTGCCCTCACATGCCGAAGTGCGCTGGTGAGGGCTCTCTGCTACCAGCTGCCGTCGGCAGCACCGCGTGCGCGGCATGCGTGCCGGGGAGGGCGCTTGGTGCCAGATCCTCCCTTGCCGCTGGGGGCGGTGTCGGCGGTGTCGGGAATGAGCACCCCCGGCCGGCACCGGTCATTCGGTGACGACTCTTGGCGCCTGCCGGAAGAGAGTTGCCGCCCCGTATGCCGCCCCGTATGCCGCCCCCGTATTCCTCGGGACGCCTGGCGGGTCGGGACTCACCCGCTGTTCCGCCCCGCGCGGACGGCCCACGGCATCGACGGGGCGTGCAGCCCGCACACGCTCCTTCCGCGCAGCGCCGCACGCGCGGCGTTGGCGCCAGGGGCTCCGTGCACGCCGCCGCCCGGGTGGGCCGAGGCCGATGCGAGGTACAGGCCCTTCACCGGCGTCTCGGGCCGCCCGGTACCGGCCGTCGGGCGGAACATGAGTTGCTGGTGCGCGGCTGCGGTCCCACCGTTGATCGCGCCGCCGTGCAGGTTGGCGTCCATGGACTCGAGGGTGGGCGGCGCGAGAAGACGCCGGGACATGATGCGGGAGCGGAACCCGGGGGCCCAGCGTTCGACTTCCAACTCCATGCGGTCGGCCATGGCTTCCTGCTCGCGCCGGTCCCATCGCCCCGTCAGGTTGTCCTCGCCCGCGTCTCCCTTGATCCGGTGCGGGACGTGGGTGTACGCCCAGGCCGACTCGGTGCCGGCGGGTGAGCGCGTGGCGTCGGCGGTGGTCATCTGCCCGAAGAGGAGGAAGGGCCGGTCGGGCACCTGGCCCGTCGCGATCTGGGCGGCGAAGCGGGTGAGACCGTCGACCCCGTCGGCCAGGTGGACGGTCCCGGCCGTGGACGCGTCCCCGGCGGTCCAGGGCACAGGACCATTCAGCGCCCAGTCGACCTTGAACGTCGCGAAGTCCCACTGGAACCGGCGCAGGTCGCTCAGCATCCGGCCGGGCAGGTGCCGTGCGTCGACCAGCTCGCCGTACAGCGCCGGGGCGGACACGTCGGCGAGGACGGCACGGGCGGCCGGTACGGCTTCGCCCCCCGCGGTGCGAACGCCGACGGCGCGGCCGCCGCGTACGACGACCTCGGTCACGCGCTCTCCGCAGCGGACCACCCCGCCGTGCCGTTCCAGCCGGCGCACCAAGGACGCCGTGAGCGCACCGGCTCCCCCGACCGGCACCGGGAAGCCGTAGGTCTGCCCGAGCATGGACATGAGCCATCCGTAGCCTCCGCTTCCCGCAGCCTCGGGGCCGAGGTCCGCGTGCAGCGCGTTGCCCGCGAGAAGGAGCCTGGCCGCCTCGCCCCGGAACTCCTCCTCCCCGAGGCGACGCACGGGCAGCACCATCGTCCGTGCCATCCGGAGACCGCCGGACGCCCGGAGCCGGGCAGCCAGACGGAGAGCGGAACGTACCGGCGGGAAGGGGGTGAACAGGGCCCGGAGGATGTCGGGACCCAGGCGACTCCATGTGCCGTACAGGTCGAGCCAGGCGGCCCCGTCACCTGCCGCGAACGTGTCCAGCCCCGCCGCTGTGTCCTGTGCCCCGCGTTCGAGGACCGCGCACCGGCCGTCCGGCAGCGGATGCGCCAGCACACGCGGGGCATGGCTCCAGCTGAGCCCCTCCTCCTGCAGCTCCAGACCGCCGAGGACCGGTGAGGCCGCGGCCAGCGGGTAGAACGCGCTGAAGAGGTCGCTCACGTAGTCGGGATGGACACCACGGTCACTGCGGACCGCACCGCCCGGCTCCCGCTGCGCCTCCAGCACCTCCACGCTCCACCCCGCAGCGGCGAGGAGATTCGCGGCGACGAGACCGTTCGGCCCCGCGCCGACAACCACCGCGTCCGGCATCGATACCTCCAGGTGTTCCGGACCTTCCGTCGGCCCCGCCGCCTCGCAGTTCAGGCAGCCGGCGGCCCGAGGTCACGCCGTGTGATGTGCGCGCTTCGCGTTCTTCTCCACGGTGTCCGCCAATCGCGCGAGTACGCTGCGGTGACGCACCTGGATCAGCGCGTCCGCGACTGCGTTGTGGAGCTTCCCGGCAGGCCCGCGCAGGGGGTGCTCATCGATGATCACCAGGGCGTCCTCACCCCACGGCCGGACCTCCAGGGCGATCCGGGCGGTCCCCAGCCGCCCGCTGTCGGCCTCCAGCTCCAGCACATTCGGGGCCTCGCAGCGTCGGACGACAGTGCTTCCCGCGGCAGACCACCGTCCCACACGAACCGTGTACGTGATGCTGGAGCCGACCCGCGGCCACACCCCCTCTTCAGGCCGCGAATCCGACGTCCCCACCACCCAGTCGCCGTAGCGCCTGCCGTCCGCGAGAACCGCCCAGACATCTTCCACGGTCCTTCTGATCAATCGGTTTCGTACGGCCATCAGTCCTCCAGATCGAGTCGGACGCAACCGGGCCCCTCCTGTACCCGACCGGTACGGGCCTACTCACTTTCGCAAGCATCCGGGGGTTCTGCCGCCTGCCGGGCACCCGGCCGGGTATACGGGACCACGTGAAACCTCGCACTGCGACGCCTCCGGAACCGGACTCCCCGGCCACCCTGAAGAGGTCCCTGACCACCCCGCTCCTCTACTTCTTCATCCTCGGGGACGTCCTCGGGGCGGGGGTGTATGTCCTGGTGGGCCAGGTCGCCGCCGAGTCGGGCGGCGCCGTGTGGGCTCCGCTGCTCGCGGCGTTGTGTCTGTCCCTGCTGACAGCGGCCTCCTACGCGGAGCTGGTCACCAAATATCCGCGTGCGGGCGGCGCCTCGCATTACGCCACCTTGGCCTACGGTCCGTTCGTCGGGTTCTTCGCCGGTTTCTGCATGCTCGCCGCCGGGGTCGTGTCGGTGGCCGCCCTGGCCCGCGGGTTCGGCGGCGACTACCTGTCCGAGTTCGTCTCTCCTCCCGTGGCGCTGGTGACGATCGTCTTCCTGGTCGCGCTGGCGCTGCTGAACGCGCGAGGGATCAGCGAGTCGACCCGGGCCAACGTCGTCGCCACCGTGATCGAGGTCGGCGGGCTGCTGCTCGTGATCGGGCTCGGAGCCTGGATGGTGCTGCGCGGCGACGGGGACGTGGGAAGGCTGACGGAGTTGGGCACCGCGGGCGAGGGGCCCGTGGCAGCCCTGCTGGGCGGAGCGGTGCTCGCCTACTACTCCTTCGTCGGGTTCGAGACCTCCGTCAACGTGGCCGAGGAGACCCGTGACCCCCGCCGTTCCTATCCGAGGGCGCTCTTCGCCGCGCTGGTCACGGCGGGCGCGGTGTACGCCCTGGTCGGAGCGGCCGCCGCGGCGGCCGTGCCGACCGGGAAGCTCGCAGGGTCGAGCGGGCCGCTCCTCGAAGTCGTCCGGGCCGCAGGCGGGGTCCCCACGGAACTCTTCAGCGCCGTCGCCCTGGTGGCCGTCGCGAACGGCGCCCTGCTGACGGGCATCATGTCCTCACGGCTGGCCTACGGCATGGCTCGCGACGGTCTCCTGCCCCGATTCCTGACGAAGGTGCTGCCCGGCCGGCGCACGCCCTGGGCCGCCATCGCCGTGACCACCGGCCTCGCGCTGCTCCTGGCGCTGACCGGCGATGTGTCCACGCTCGCCTCCACTCTGGTCCTGCTCCTCCTCGTGGTCTTCTTCCTCGTCAACACCGCGCTCCTGGTCCTGCGTCGCGACGCTGCCCCGCGCGAGCACTTCCGGGCGCCGACGGCCGTACCCGTTCTCGGAGCTGTGTCCTGCGTCGCGCTCGCGACTCGGATCGAGCACGAGGTCTGGCTGAGAGGGCTTCTCGTGCTGGCTGTCGGCGCGGTACTCGGCGCCGTCGCCGCGGCACGGTCACGGCGCAGCCGTGGCTGACCCCTCGCCCGCGCCGCCCTTCTCGCACCGCCTGACTCGCTGACGTGCCGACGAGTTCGGTGCGTACGCTCACGAGCCTGAACCCCGCGCGGCATCACTCGATGCCCGCCCGGGGCGAGAAGGCGGGCCCGGCCGCGCCCTGTGGCGCGGCGCGGGCGCCTACGAGGTGGGTGACGGTTCAGCGGGTGACGCTGTGGCGCTCGTTGGGGACGCAGTGAGTCATCGTGAGCCCGGTGACGTCCCGGGGGGCGTTCTCGCCGAGATGGGCGAGCCGCTCGCGTTCGTCGTCGCCGAGGTCCTGCGTGGACAGTGGTGACAGGTGCTTGACGTCCCCGGGACCGATCCCCAGGCCCTTGCCCACGCGGATGCCCAGATCGTTGTCGACCAGGAGGAAGTGCCAGACCATGCGCTCCTGGACCGGCCGTGCGCACTGGGCGAGAAGGTCGGTGAAGTTCTGGACCAGGTCGTCGCGCTCCCACGGCTCCATCAGCTGATAGCGCTGGCCGGCCTGCAGGTAGTCGTTCGTGCGCGGAATGCGGGCGCGGGTGAGGCGGCCGCGCAGTTCCGGCCCCTGGTCGTCATGCGTCGGATAGTGGCCCTCCCTCAGGCCACCGGTGATCGACGGTTCGTAGTTGACCTCGGGATTCTCGCCACTGTGGCTGTTGTCGTACGCCATCTGGCCGTCTCGCTGGTTGGTGGCCACACGCGCGTGCTTGGCCTGGTTGACCGGAAGCTGAAGGTAGTTGGGGCCTACTCGGTACCGCTGTGTGTCGCTGTACGAGAATGTCCGGCCGACCAGCATCTTGTCGTCCGAGAAGTCGAGCCCGTCGACGAGAACGCCGGTTCCGAAGGACACCTGCTCGTTCTCGGCGAAGTAGTTGTCCGGGACTCGATTCAGAACCATGCGTCCCACGGCCCGGGGCGGGAAGTCCTGCTCGGGCCAGGTCTTCGTGTCGTCCAGGGGGTCGAAGTCCAGTTCCGGGTGTTCGTCGTCCGACATCATCTGGACGACGAGTTCCCATTCGGGAAAGTCTCCGCGCCCGATCGCTTCGTAGAGATCCTTGGTCGCGTGCCCGAGGTCGGAGGCCTGGACGTTGGCCGCGTCCTCCTCGGTCATGCTCCTCACGCCCTGTTTGGGCATCCAGTGATACTTGACCAGCACCGTGTCACCCGTGCTGTTCACCCACTTGTAGGTGTTGACGCCGAAACCCTGCATGTGGCGGTAGTCGGCAGGGATGCCGCGGGGGCTGAACAGGTTCACCAGCATGTGCATGCTCTCCGGCGTCTGCGACATGAAATCGAAGATCCGGGCGGGCTTCTGCTCGTGGCTGACGGGGTCCGGTTTGAGCGCGTGAATCACATCGGGGAACTTGATCGCGTCCCGGATGAAGAAGACGCCGAGGTTGTTGCCGACGAGATCCCAGTTGCCGTCCTCGGTGTAGAACTTCACCGCGAATCCCCGTGGGTCCCGGGCCGCCTCGGAGGAGTCGCGGCCACCGATCACGGTCGAGAAGCGCACCGCCACATCCGTGCGCTTGCCCGCTTCCTGGAACAGCTTGGCACGGGTGTACCGACCGATCGGTTCCTCCCCCCACTTCCCGTACGCCTCGAAGAAGCCGTACGTGGTGACTCCGCGCGCATGCACGACACGCTCCGGAATGCGCTCCCGGTCGAAGTGGCTGATCTTCTCCAGGAACTGGTAGTTCTCCAGCGTCGCGGGCCCACGGGCACCGACCGTGCGCTGGTTCTGGTTGTCGTAGACCGGATGGCCCTGGCGGTTGGTCAGCACCGGACGTCTGGCGTCATCGGGCTCCGCGCTCCGGGTGTCGGTCATGACCTGTACTCCTTCTCCTCGGGTTCGTGTCGACCGACTGTTCCCCTTGGTGGTGTGAAGTACGGGAATACGAGGCAATGTCCGCCATCCGCCGCGTCGAATCGCTCCCATGGGCCGTCGGGCCCGCGGCACCGGGATCGCCGCCCGCGCCAGGGCGCCCCCATCCGTGCCCGCGACTGGTCACGAGTGAGAACCGGAAGGCTGGGCACCCGTGATCGGTGGGCCCGACGAACACCGGGGATCGACGCCCGCACGACACCGGATGATCAAACGTTGCGCGGGGGACGTACGGGCTGTGCCGGTGGCGGACGGTACGGATGAGGACGAGTCGCCGCACATCGGTTGGGGCGACACATGCAGCCGCACATGGGAGGCGCCCCGTTCGCTGCAGCCGGCGGCGTACAGCGGGTGCCTGGCACCGTCCGGATCTCCGTCGAGAGGCGACTGGGGAAGAGGACGCCGTGGTGATCGTCGACGAGCACCCACCGCGTGGACCGGGTGAGGTCTTTCCAGGCCTTTCCAGGCCTTTCCACCCGGAAACCGTCGCGCGAACCGGGCTGGAAGCGGGCCGCAGGACTGACAAGGCCGAAGGGCACAAGGATTCATGACACCTGGCACGACAACCTCGCGGACCGAGACCGGAAGGCTCACCGAGCCGGCCCGGTGGTGGCGGCGCGCCTTCTCCTGTTCGGGAGACGAGCGCGACACGCTACTGGTGATCGGAAAGAGCGCCCTCGCCGCCACCTTGGCCTGGGTGATCGCCTACGACGTACTCGACTCCCACGCACCGGCGTTCGCACCCTTCTCAGCGGTGCTGATCATGCAGGTGAGCGTCTATCGCTCGGTTCTGCAGTCGCTCCGCTACGTCGGTGCGGTCGTCGCGGGTGTTCTGGTGCAGGCCGCCCTCGGCTTCCTGGCCGGCCCAGACGTGTTGACCTTCGTGTTCGTCGCCCTCATCGCCCTCGCCATCGGGCGCTGGCACATCCTGGGCGTCCAGGGACCGCAGGTCGCCACCGCCGCCTTCTTCGCCTTCTCGACGTACACCTCGGCCTCCGGGGACTCCCAGCGCTTCTTCCGGCTGGGAGAGATCGTCGTACTCGTCCTCATCGGCTGCGTGATCGGAACTGTCGTCAACGTCCTCGTGGTTCCGCCGCTGCGCTACCGCAGCGCCGAGTACGGCATCCGCAACCTCGCCCACACCCTCCACGACCTCCTCGCCGACATGCATCCCGTCCTCGCCGAGGGAGTGCCCGAGCAGGACACCACCGGAGGATGGCGAGCCCGGGCAGCACGCGCCGAAGACATGATCGGGCCGGCCCGGTCGCGACTCCGGACAGCCGAGGAGAGTGCCCTGCTCAACCCACGCCGCCTGCTGCGGCCCTACCGGGAGCACCCTGGCTTCCAGGCTTACGAGGCGGTTCTCGGTGCCCTGGAACGCACGCTGTACCAGATGGCCTCCCTCACCCGCGGTCTCGACCGGTCCCGCGAGGAGGACGAGGCCCGCCAGCCGTTCCTCCAGCGTTACGCGGCGTTCCTGAAGTCCGTCAGCGCAGTGGCCGAGGTGCTGACGACGCTGGACGAGACCACCCTGCTCCCGCAGGCGGAGCGGCTGCTGCGCCTGGCCGACGAGGCCGAAGAGCGCCGCCGCGAGGTGGTCGAGGTATCTCACCGGCTGGCCGTATCCCTCACCGAGCCCTCCGCCCCGTACGGCACCCTGGTCATCGAGGCGACGCGGCTCATGGAGGAATTCCGGTACATCGGCGACGTCCTCCTCGAAGCCGCGAAGAAGGCAGACCGAGCGTCGCTATCCCGGAGGTCTCCCGGAACAGCGAGTCGAGACGGACGACCGTGACCTCGGCCGACAGTGTGTCCGTTCACGAGGTGTCCCGGTGGCTCGGGCATCGCTCGGTCAAGGTCACCGTGGACCGGTACGGCCACCTCACGCAGGACGGCCACCTCACGCAGGACGGTCAGGAGCGCTGCCGTCGGGTCGTCGAGGCGGCCGTCGGTTCCCTACGTGCTCAGGTCAGGCCGAGCGACCGCAGGACGCGGTGCTGAGCCGGTGTCGAGCTGACGGGCCAAAAGACGTAGCAGACCCCTCCTGTACCTCCTCTGACCTGCCCCTTCGCGTCGTAGCGCTTCGTCCGGAGCCAGATGTTCTCCCACTCGCGCCGGCGGTAGACGCGGCGCACGGCGTCGTTGTCCGGCGACGCGGGGTCGTTGGCGATCACGTCGCCGTCGGCCGTGAAGCCGATGACGGTCATCAGGTGGCCGGAGGTCCCGTAGCCCGCCCCGGTCAGCTCCTCCTCGAGGAAGGACTGTGACGTGATGACCGGGATGCCCGCGCCGATCAGCTTCTCCAGGTCCGCCAGCGACCGGAGCCGGGTGACGACCGCGGCCATGTCCTCGTACGTGGCGGCGTAGGCGGCGTTGAAGGGCCAGTTGCCGCAGCCCTCGTACTGGTAGTCGAAGGTGTGGCGGGCCGCGTGGCAGACCTGTGGGTCGGCGATACCGGGCTTGACCCAGGCGAGGTCCTGCGCTGTCGGCCTGCGCCCCCAGTACTCGATGATCATCTGCGAGGAGGTGGGGCTGCACCATGCCTCACCCCCGTTGTCGTACTCGGGGTACTCGCCCACGTGCACGTTCTGCGAGTAGCGGGGCACCGCCAGCTCACGGGCGAGCGCGGGGGTGCTCGCCGGCACGGTGAAGCGGTCCGGGACGTCCGAGGCCATCGCGCCGACCCGGTGGACCGTGGGCGTGAGGCGGCTGCCCGGGGTCCGGTGGAGGGTGAGCCGCAGCCGGTAGGAGACGAGGCGCAGCCCGCTCGCCGCGTCGTCCACCGAGAACGTGTCGGTCCAGACGCTGCTCCTGCCGTCGGTCTGGTCGTCGACGGAGGTCCGGCGGATGTCCGCGTCCCCCGACGCCCAGCGGCCCATGACGTACCAGGGGGTGTCCGTGCCGTCCGCGTAGCTGCCCCGCAGTTCGATCTGGATCCAGGTGCCCGCCGGCGTCCGGGCGTTCCAGGAGGCGATCACCTCGGTGGCCGGGACGGTGGAGCGGTGGACCGGCGAGGTCCAGGTGGCGTACTCCCAGCTGGTCGTCGTGCCGGTGTGCGGGTCGGTGTGGTCGGTGGTCCCGGCGGGGGTGGAGAACACCAGGCCCGGCCGGGCCCCGGCGACGGCGCGGGTCCCCACGGCGGAACCGGAGCGCCAGTCGGTGTACGTGCTCCAGAAACGGTTGTCCACGAGCGGGGCCGCCGCCGGTGAAGGGGAGGAGGGGGAGGCTGAGGAGGGGGCGGCCGTCGCGGGGCCGGCGGAGGCCGCCGTGCCCGCCCCGGCCGCCGCCGCGAGCGCGGCGGTGAGTACGGTCCTGCGTGAAGTCGGTCTGGTCATGGGCGAGACCCCCGGTCGTGAGCGGATTGGGGCTGCGGGTGCCGATCGGTGCGCCAACTATCGCGGGTCCGGGACGGATCCGGCCAGCGATTCGGCCCGTGCCGCCGGACCAATATTGGTCTGGTCCACTGACGTGACCTGCGGCTGCCCGGGCTCCGCTCCCGACGTCTCGTAGGGTGGGGGCATGAACGACCTGGCGGACCGCGCCCGCCGCCTGCGCACCCTGCCCCCGTCCTGCGGCCCGGTGCGGCTCATCGCGGTCGACGGTCACGCCGGATCCGGCAAGACCACCTTCGCGGGGCGGCTGGCCACCGCACTCGGCGGTGCCCCGGTGCTGCATCTGGACGACCTGGCCACCCATGAGGAGCTCTTCGCCTGGACGGACCGGCTCCGGGCGCAGGTGCTGGACCCGCTGTCGCGCGGCGAGCCCGCGCGCTGCACCCCGTACGACTGGACGGCACGGCGCTTCGGGCCGGCCCGGACGCTGGAACCCGCCCCCGTGATCCTGATCGAGGGTGTGGGGGCGGGCCGCACCGCGGTGCGTCCGTTCCTCGCGGGTCTGCTGTGGCTGGAGTTGGAGCGTGGACGGTCCTGGGAGCGGGGCCGGCTCCGCGACGGACCGGGGCTCACGGACTTCTGGGACGGGTGGACCGTCGCGGAACAGCGGCATTTCGCCGACGACCCCTCATATCCGTTCGCGGACGCGGTGATACGGCAGGTGCCAGCGGGATACGTGTGGCTGGAAGGGCCTCATGTGACAGCGGGAACGAGTCGTTTCCTCACGCAGGGTGAAGGCTGAGGGGAGCCCTGCGGGGTCTTCCGAAATGCCTCCGGAACCACCTCAACTCGGCTTGACCGAGGGGCCTTACAGGTCCTACGTTCATTGTGCGGCTTTTCGGAGCCCCCGCAGACGCGAAGCCCCCGGTTGTTCCCCCGTGACCGGGGGCTTCGTTCTGCCCCCGCACCCCCTCCCCCGCCTCCGGCGGACGTCTCCGCTCACCCTCGGTCACCACTGCCGAAGCGCCGGTATCGCCCTTAACCGCCCGCTCCCCGCGCGGGTACGATGCTGCCGGTGCGGTCAATTCCCGTCCCCGGAACAGTGATTCAACGCGCTCCGATGGGCATGCTGTGCGGGCGGGACATTCTGGGGGCACGGTTTGTGGGGGACCTGATGGACATCGGCACGCAGGGCACACAGGCCCCGGCCGACCTTGCCTGGCTGCGCGGCGTGGACGCCTACACGATGGGCGCGTACCCGCAGGCCGAAGAGGAATTCAGAACAGCGGTGCGCTTCGATCCGGGGATGGCGGACGGCTGGCTGGGCCTCCACGCGCTGCGGATCGACACCACCACGGCGCTCTTACGCATGTACCGCCATCGGGACCGCTTCGGTGAACAGCGCACCCGCCATCGCCGTACCCTCAACTCCTGGTACTGGCTGGGCTGGTGGGTGCAGCCGGTGCTGGAGAGCCCGCGTGATCTGCTCCTCGCGCACGCCTCGCACTGGCTGGACGGCCGCCATGTACCGGAGCTGGACCGGGCGCTGGCGGGTCTTCCGCCGGTCGACGCCGATCCGCAGGTGCGATTCCTGCACGCCTGCCGCTCCTATCTGGTCAAGGACTGGGAACAGCTCGTCCGCACCACGGAACAGCTCGTCGACGATCCGCTGCTGGGCATCGAGGCGGGACTCTTCGGCGGCATGGCCCGGGTGCGCCTGGAGATGTACGGGCAGGCCGAGCCGCTGCTGTCCGCCTCCCTGATGCGATGTCGCAGCGAGCAGCCGCAGCGCAAGGAGCTGCGCTACTGGCTGGCGCGGGCGCACGAGGGCACCGGCCGCAGCGCGGCGGCCCTGCCGCTGTACCGGGCGGTGCACCGCGTCGACCCGGCCTTCATGGACACGTCGGCCCGGCTCGCGGCGATCTCGGAGGGCGACGGTTACGACGATTCGGCCGACCTGGCCGCGGTGTCGCTGGCGGGCTTCGGTTCGGACGGTGCGGGCACGGAGGCCCAGCCGGACGGGGACTCGCTGCTGGGCACGGACCTGGTGGACGGCCGTGAGCCCTGGCCGGGCAGGGACGCCCAGGTCATGCCGGGAGCCGTCGTGCCGCCGCCCCGCACCAACGGGGTGCGGGAGAAACCGGCTCCGCCGGCGCCCGCGCCGTTCCCGGCCGGGCCGAGCGATCCCGCCCTGCTTGCCGAGGCGTTGGCCCAGCTGGAGCGGATGGTCGGACTCGAACCCGTGAAACGCCAGGTCAAGGCCCTTTCCGCGCAGCTCAACATGGCACGGCTGCGGGCCGAGCAGGGTCTGCCGGTGCAGCCGCCGAAGCGTCATTTCGTCTTCTCCGGCCCCTCCGGGACGGGCAAGACCACGGTCGCCCGTATCCTCGGCCGGGTCTTCTACGCACTCGGGCTGCTCGGCGGCGACCATCTCGTGGAGGCCCAGCGCTCCGACCTCGTCGGTGAGTTCCTCGGCCAGACCGCGGTGAAGGCCAACGAGCTGATCGATTCGGCGCTCGGCGGGGTGCTCTTCGTCGACGAGGCGTACAGCCTCTCCAACACCGGTTACAGCAAGGGCGACGCGTACGGGGACGAGGCCCTCCAGGTCCTCCTCAAGCGGGCCGAGGACAACAGGGATCATCTCGTCGTCATACTCGCGGGGTACCCGGAGGGCATGGACCGTCTGCTCTCCACCAATCCGGGGCTGTCCTCCCGCTTCACCACCCGCGTCGACTTCCCCAGCTACCGTCCGCTGGAACTGACCGCGATCGGCGGGGTGCTGGCCGCCGAGAACGGCGACGTGTGGGACGAGGAGTCCCTGGACGAGCTGCGCAGCATCAGCGGGCACGTGGTCGACCAGAGCTGGATCGACGAGCTGGGCAACGGCCGCTTCATCCGCACGCTGTACGAGAAGAGCTGCGCCTACCGTGATCTGCGGCTCTCCGGTTACACGGCCGAGCCGACCCGGGACGACCTGGCCACCCTGCGCCTGCCGGACCTGATGCAGGCGTACGGCGAGGTGCTGTCGGGGCGGGGACCGGCGGACCGGGGGAAGCAGGAGCCTGGGGCGGCGTGAGGGTGCGGGTTCCGGCGGTGCGGGGTTCCGGCGTTACGGCGACGGTCCCGGGTTCGGGCCGCCGGGCGGGCTCTTCCGTGCCCGCCCGGCGCCGGTTCATGCCGTCCTGAGACGGGTCACCGGGTCAGCCCCATGGGGGCCATGACCTTCGGCACCTCCACCGTGCGGCGGGGTACCGAGACCCGGTGCGCCGGGTCCCTGACCTCACCGACGAGCGTCTCCAGGACGTCCTCCATGGCGACCAGTCCGAGCACCTTGCCGGAGGCGTCGGCGACCTGCGCCAGATGCGTCGCCGCGCGGCGCATCACGGTCAGGGCGTCGTCCAGCGGGAGTTCCGCCCGCAGGGTCGCCATCGGACGCCAGATCTGCTGCGGGACGGCCCGCTCGCCGTCCTCCAGCTCCAGGACGTCCTTGACGTGCAGATAGCCCATGAACGGACCGCCGCCCTCCGCACAGACGGGGAAGCGGGAGTAGCCGGTCCGCACGGTCAGCTCCTCGATCATGCGCGGAGTGACGGACGGGTCCACCGTCACCAGCGACGCCCGGTCGAGCAGCACGTCGGTGACGGACCTGCTGCCCAGCTCCAGCGCGTCGCCCAGCCGCTCCCGCGCCTCCGGTTCCAGGAGACCGGCCTGTCCGGAGTCCTCCACCAGGCGGTTGAGCTGCTCGCTGGTGAAGACGGCCTCGACCTCGTCCTTCGGCTCGACGTCGAAGAGCCGCAGCACGAGCCGCGCACAGGTGCCGAGCGCCGCGGTGACCGGCCGGCAGAGCCGGGCGAAGCCGACCAGGCCGGGGCTGAGCCACAGCGCGGTCTTCTCCGGGGCGGCCATGGCCAGGTTCTTCGGGACCATCTCGCCGACGACGAGGTGGAGGACGACCACGGTGACGAGCGCCAGGGCGAAGCCGAGCGGGTGGATGAGCCCTTCGGGCACGTGTATCGCGTGGAAGACCGGTTCCAGGAGATGGGCCACGGTCGGCTCGGCGACCGCGCCGAGGGTGAGCGAGCAGAGGGTGATGCCGAACTGTGCGGCGGCCATCATCTGCGGCAGGTTCTCCAGGCCGTGGAGCACCTGGCCGGCCCGTTTCGATCCGCTCGCGGCGAGGGGCTCGATCTGGCTGCGCCGTACGGAGACGAGCGCGAACTCGGCACCGACGAAGAAGCCGTTCGCCAGTACGAGGACCCCGGCGAAGAGCAGTTGCACGAGGCTCATCGCACGGCCTCCAGCAGGCCTCGGGCGGCCTGCTCCGCCGTCGGTTCCGCGACGTCCGTCAGCCGGACGAAGCGGACCCGCTCGGCTCGGTAGTGGCCGACCTGGCGGACGGAGATGCGCCAGCCGGGCAGTTCGGCGCGGTCACCGGGAGCGGGAATGCGTCCCAGCAGGTCGGCGACCAGTCCCGCCACGGTCTCGTACGGCCCTTCGGGCACGTCGAGGCCTATCCGGAGCAGGGTCAGGACCCGGCAGCTGCCTTCCACGTCCCAGCCGGGACGTCCGTCGTCCGCTATGACCGACGTCAGCTCGGGGCGGTCGGAACCCTCGGCGTCGTGCTCGTCCCGCACCTCGCCCACGAGCTCCTCGATGATGTCCTCGAGGGTGACGACACCCGCGGTGCCACCGTATTCGTCGACCACGAGGGCGATCGGCTGGTCGCGGCGCAGCTGGCGGAGCAGCTGCTCCACGGGCAGGCTCTCGGGCACGAGGAGCGGGGGTACGGCGATCCGTCCCACCGAGGTGCGCATCCGGTCCTGCGCGGGTACGGCGAGGGCGTCCTTGAGGTAGACCATGCCGACGACCTCGTCGATGCGGTCCCGGTAGACGGGGAAACGGGAGAGGCCGGTCGCCCGGGTGAGGTTGAGGACGTCCGCCGCGGTCGCCGACGACTGCAGTGCGCTGACCCTCAACCGCGGGGTCATGACGTGCTGCGCGCTCAGTCCGGCCAGGGACAGGGTCCGTACGAAGAGGTCCGCGGTGTCCTGTTCGAGGGTGCCGGCCTCGGCGGAGTGCCGGGCGAGGGAGACCAGTTCTCCCGGGGTCCGGGCGGAGGCCAGTTCATCGGTGGGTTCGACACCCAGCAGCCGCACCAGCCGGTTGGCGAAGGTGTTCAGCGCGGTGATCACCGGGCGCAGGAGGGTGGAGAAGCGGTGCTGGGGGCCGGCGACGAACCGGGCGACCTGGAGCGGCCGGGAGATCGCCCAGTTCTTCGGTACGAGCTCGCCGATCACCATCTGGACGGCGGAGGCGAGCAGCATGCCGATCACGACGCTCACCCCGGAGACGGCCCCTCGGGGCAGTCCGGTGGCGGTGAGGGGGCCGGCGAGCAGCTGGGCGAGTGCGGGTTCGGCCAGCATGCCGACGACCAGTGAGGTGATGGTGATGCCGAGCTGGGTGCCGGAGAGCTGGAAGGAGAGTTCGCGCAGGGCCGCGACGACGGTGCGGGCCCGGCGGTCACCTTCGGCGGCGGCACGTTCGGCGTCCGGCCGTTCCACCGTGACGAGCCCGAATTCGGCTGCCACGAAGAATCCGTTGGCGAGGATGAGAAGGAATGCCGCGCTGAGCAGCAACAGGGGGGTGGTCATGCCGCCGTCTCCGGGGAGAGGGCGGCGCAGGTACTACCGGACGATCCGTCCATTGCTGGAGGGAGTCACTCCTTGGGTCGCAGGAATGCCCCGCGGGCCTCGTGGACCTCTCGTGCGGGGCGGGGCGCGCATGGCGCCTCCGCCCTACAGAGTAATCAAGAAGGGGCCTCGCGGGGCAGGGGGCTCAGCCGTTCCCGGCGGCGCCGTCCACTCCACTGCCGTGGAATTCGGCGAGCGCGCGGAGCGTACGGGCGTCGCGGATGGCCTGCTCCCTGGCGATTCCGGGCTGGATTCCGAGCGCGGGGTGGCTCGTTCCGTCGCTGAGGTCGAGGAAGACCCACGGGTCACCGGCCCGCAGGTTGACGCGCACGATCTCCGCCCAGGACAGCCGTCGGGTCCGGGTGATGTTGACCACGGTGATCCCGGTGCTGTCGGCGACGATCCTGGGCCTGCTGAGCAGGGCGAGGACACCGAGGAAGAGCAGCGCGACGAAGACGAAGCTGGTCCGCTCCCCCGGGCTCAGGTGCTCCAGTATCACCGCGATCGCGGTGATGACGACGAACATGATCGCTCCCACGGACAGCAGGACCACCCGGGTGCGGGTGGGCCGGAAGGTGGCCGGGAGGGTGGGGAGGTCGGTCGGCCTGGGCGCGGGGGCGGACATGATGCGCTGTCGTCCTTGTCCTTGGGCGTTCTCTGGTGCCGGGATGCCGGGGTAGGGAGCCGTCGTCAGAGGCGGCAGGCGTGGATGGCCGTCGTGAGGATGGCGCGGGCCCCGAGCTCGTACAGGTCGTCCATGATCCGCTGGGCCTCCTTGGCGGCGACCATGGAGCGGACGGCCACCCAGCCCTCGTGGTGCAGCGGGGAGATGGTCGGCGACTCCAGGCCCGGGGTGAGGGCCACGGCGCGCTCCAGGTGCTCGACGCGGCAGTCGTAGTCCATCATCACGTAGCTACGGGCCACCAGGACGCCCTGCAGCCGGCGCAGGAACTGCTGCACCTTGGGCTCGTCGCCGGGGGCGCCCTTGCGGCGGATCACGACGGCTTCCGACGTCATGATCGGTTCGCCGATGACTTCGAGGCCCGCGTTGCGCATGCTGGTCCCGGTCTCCACCACGTCCGCGATGACCTCGGCGACACCGAGCTCGATGGCGGTCTCGACGGCGCCGTCGAGGTGGACGACGGAGGCGCTGACGCCGATGTCGGCGAGGTGCTTGGCGACGATGCCCTCGTAGGAGGTGGCGATCGTCATGCCGTCGAAGTCCTGCGGGCCGGTGGCCGTGCCGGGCTTGGTGGCGTAGCGGAAGGTGGAACGGGCGAAGCCGAGCTGGAGGATCTCCTCGGCCTCGGCACCGGAGTCCAGCAGCAGGTCGCGGCCGGTGATGCCGATGTCCAGCCGGCCGGAGCTGACGTAGATCGCGATGTCGCGCGGCCGGAGGTAGAAGAACTCGACCTCGTTCGTCGGGTCGACGAGGACGAGCTCCTTGGACTCCTTGCGCTGCCGGTAGCCCGCCTCATGGAGCATCGCCATCGCAGGCCCGGAGATTGCACCCTTGTTGGGGACGGCGATGCGCAGCATGAGGTCAGGTTTCCTTTGTGCGGAGGGAGTTCTGGGAACGTGCTGGGGGCGTGCTCAGAGGTGGGCGTAGACGTCGTCGAGGGAGATTCCGCGGGCGACCATCATCACCTGGACGTGGTACAGCAGCTGCGAGATCTCCTCGGCGGCGGCTTCCTTGCCCTCGTACTCGGCGGCCATCCAGACCTCGGCGGCCTCCTCGACGACCTTCTTGCCGATGGCATGCACGCCCTTGTGCACCAGTTCGGCGGTGCGCGAGGTGGAGGGGTCGCCGTCGGCGGCCTTGAGCTGCAGCTCGGCGAAGAGCTCTTCGAAGGTTTTGTTCGCCATGATGGTCCTTAGAATACGGGGTCCGAAACCCTCGCTCAGCGCCAGGGTTCGCTGACGGTGCGCAGCGTGGCGGCGGTGGCGACGGCGGCGGTGACCGCTTCGTGCCCCTTGTCCTCGTTGGACCCCTCGAGTCCGGCCCGGTCCAGGGCCTGCTCCTCGGTGTCGCAGGTGAGGACGCCGAAGCCGACGGGCACTCCGGTGTCGACGGTGACCTGGGTGAGGCCGAGGGTGACGCCCTGGGACACGTACTCGAAGTGGGGGGTGCCGCCGCGGATGATCACTCCGAGGGCGACGATCGCGTCGTAGCCGCGTCCGGCGAGGACCTTGGCGACCACCGGGAGCTCGAAGCTGCCGGGGACCCGGAGCAGTGTCGGTTCGTCGATGCCCAGGTCGTGCAGGGCTCGCAGGGCCCCGTCGACGAGCCCGTCCATGACCTTCTCGTGCCACTGGGCCGCGATCACCGCCACCCGCAGGTCACCGCAGTTGCGTACGGACAGTTCGGGTGCGCCCTTGCCGCTCATGTCTCTCCTACTTCGTGGGGTTCGTGTCCGGTAGCCACGGGCGGTCCGTGCGGGCCGCCCGCGGTGCTCACTGGTTGGCGCAGGTCGACGCGGCGGTGGCGTCGAGCCAGGGCAGGTCGTGCCCCATGCGGTCCCGCTTGGTGCGCAGGTACCTCAGATTGTGCTCACCGGCCTGTACGGGCATGGGTTCGCGCCCGGTGATGCCCAGCCCGTGGCGTACGAGCGCGGCGGTCTTCTCCGGGTTGTTGGTCATGAGCCGCACGCTGCGCACGCCGAGGTCCTGGAGGATCCGCGCGCCCGCCGCGTAGTCCCGCGCGTCTGCCGGGAGGCCGAGTTCGAGGTTGGCGTCGAGGGTGTCGGCGCCGCGCTCCTGGAGTTCGTACGCGCGGAGCTTGGACAGCAGTCCGATGCCGCGGCCCTCGTGACCCCGCAGGTAGACGACGACGCCGCGGCCCTCGGCGGTGACGCGTTCCATCGAGGCGTGCAGCTGGGGGCCGCAGTCGCAGCGCTGGGACTGGAAGATGTCGCCGGTCAGGCACTCGGAGTGGACCCGGACGAGGATGTCCTCGCCGTCGCCGATGTCGCCGTGGACGAGCGCGACGTGCTCGACGCCGTCGACGGTGGAGCGGTAGCCGTACGCGGTGAACGCGCCGAACGAGGTGGGCAGCCGGACCTCGGCCTCGCGGCGGACGGTCGGCTCGGAGCTGCGCCGGTAGGCGATCAGGTCCTCGATGGAGATGATCGTCAGGCCGTGCTTGCGGGCGAACGGGACGAGTTCGGGCAGCCGGAGCATCACCCCGTCCTCGCCGGCGATCTCGACGATGGCGCCGGCGGGGCGCAGTCCGGCGAGCCGGGCCAGGTCGACGGCGGCCTCGGTGTGGCCGTTGCGTACGAGGACTCCGCCGGAGCGGGCCCGGAGCGGGAAGACGTGTCCGGGCCGGACGAAGTCGCCCGGGCCCGCCCTGCCGCCCGCCAGCATCCGGAGCGTGGTGGCCCGGTCGGCGGCGGAGATGCCGGTGGTCACCCCGTGTGCGGCGGAGGCGTCCACGGAGACGGTGAAGGCGGTCTGCATCGACTCGGTGTTGTCGTCGACCATCTGCGGGAGTTCGAGGCGTTCCAGCTCGTCGTTCTCCATGGGCGCGCAGATCAGACCGCGGCACTCGGTCATCATGAACGCGATGATCTCGGGAGTCGCCTTCTCGGCGGCGATGACGAGGTCGCCCTCGTTCTCCCGGTCCTCGTCGTCGACGACCACGACGGGCCGGCCTGCGGCGATGTCGCGGATCGCCTGCTCGACGGGGTCCAGGGACAGGTCTTCGGCCGCACGGTCGTGCAGCCAGGTGGGCTGGGCAGTCATGCCGTGGCTCCTTCCAGAGCGGGTGTCCGCGTACGCAGCCACCAGTCGCGCATGCCCCACAGGACGAGGGCGCCGTAGACGACGTAGATGAGACCGGAGAAGGCGAGTCCGCTGTGGAAGTTGAGCGGTACGCCGACGAGGTCGACGAGTAGCCACGCGAACCAGAACTCGACCATGCCGCGGGCCTGGGCCACCATCGCGACGAGCGTGCCGGCGAAGATGTACGCGTCCGCCCACGGGCTCCAGGAGAGCGAGGGGAAGGCGGTGAAGAGGCCGCCCACCGCGAGGGTGCCGACGACGGCGCCGCCCAGCAGGTACCCGCGCTCGCGCCAGGTGGCGAAGCGCACGGCGATGGAGCCGTCCTGGGCCTGCTGCCTGCCGCGGGTCCACTGCTGCCAGCCCCAGACGGCGACGGCGATGACGATCAGCTGCTTGCCGACGCTGCCCGCCTGCTGCACGGACACGTTCGCCGCGACCAGGACCACGCCGGACAGGAGCTGGGCGGGCCAGGTCCAGACCGAGCGGAGCCAGCCGAGGGCCAGGGCGATCAGACCGATCGTGTTGCCGAGCATGTCCGACCAGATGATGTGCTGCCCGAAGGCGGTGAACGCCTCCGAGTTCAGCCAGTCCAGGGTGCTCATGCGACCGGCTCCCCGGAATCCCGCGTGGCCGTCCCGCCGAGCAGCCGCTCGACGTACTTCGCGAGGACGTCCACCTCGAGGTTGACCGGGTCGCCGGGCCCCTTGATGCCGAGCGTGGTCAGCGCGAGGGTGGTGGGGATGAGGCTGATGGTGAAGTGGTCGGTGCCCGCGTCGACGACGGTGAGGCTCACCCCGTCGACCGTGATCGAGCCCTTCTCCACGACGTAGCGGGTCAGCTCGGCGGGTAGGGCGATCTTCACGATCTCCCAGTTCTCGGAGACCGTGCGCTCGATGATGCGGCCCGTGCCGTCGACGTGGCCCTGGACGATGTGCCCGCCGAGCCGGCCGCCGAGCGCCATGGGGCGCTCCAGGTTGACCCGGGAGCCGGTCGTCAGCGCGCCGAGGCTGGAGCGGTTCAGCGTCTCGGCCATCACGTCGGCGGTGAACTCGTCCTCGCCGAGGTCCACGACGGTGAGGCAGACACCGTTGACGGCGATGGAGTCGCCGTGTTTGGCACCTTCGGTGACAACGGGGCCGCGCAGTCGGAAGCGGGAGGCGTCGTCGAGCTTCTCGACGGCGGTGACCTCACCCAGTTCTTCGACAATTCCGGTGAACACTCAGTTTCCCTTCCGAGCAAGGACGGGGACGGCGGTGATGCGCAGATCGGGACCGATACGGACGGTCCCGGTCACATCGAGGCGCAACGCCTGGGAGAGGGTGGTGATTCCGGCGTCGGCGAGGGCCGCAGGGCCCGCGCCGAGGAGAACCGGGGCGAGATAGCCGACGACGGTGTCGACCGCTCCCGCGGCGACGAAGGAGCCGGCCAGGACCGGGCCGCCTTCGAGGAGTACGGAGCGGACGCCGCGCCCGTGCAGGGCGGCGAGCAGGGCCGGGATGTCCAGGCCGGGGCCGGTCGCGGCGCGTGGCAGGCGCAGCACGGTGTCCTCGGGGAGGTGTGCGCTGTCGGCGTCGGCGGCGACCGCGATCAGGGTGGGTGCCGTGCCGTCGAGGACCCGGGCTCCGGGACGTACGGCGGTGGCGGCGGTGTCGACGACCACCCGGAGCGGCTGGGTGGCGCCCTCGATGCCGCGTACGCCCAGCTGGGGGTCGTCGGCGCGGGCGGTTCCCGAGCCGACCACGACGGCGTCGGCCTCGGCCCGCAGCCGGTGGACGTCGGCGCGGGACTCGGGCGAGGTGATCCAGCGGCTGGTGGCGTCGGCGGCGGCGATGCGGCCGTCGAGGGTGGCCGCGTACTTCCACAGGACGTACGGGCGGCCGAGCCGTACCGAGGTGAGCCAGGCGGTGTTGCCCGCCTCGGCCTCGTCGGCGAGGAGGCCCCGATCCACCTGGACGCCCCCGGCGCGCAGGGTGTCCGCACCGCCGGTGGCTTGCGGGTTCGGGTCGCCGACGGCGTACACGACGCGGCGGACTCCGGCGTCCAGGAGCGCCTGGGCGCAGGGGCCGGTGCGGCCTGTGTGGTTACAGGGTTCGAGGGTGACGTATGCGGTGCCGCCACGGGCCCGTTCGCCGGCCGCGCGCAGGGCGTGGATCTCGGCGTGCGGCCCTCCGGCGCGCTGATGGAAGCCCTCACCGGCCTGCTGTCCGGCGGCGTCGAGGATGACGCATCCGACGACCGGATTGGGGCTGGTGGCGCCGAGTCCGCGGGCCGCGAGCGTGATCGCCCGCCGCATGGCGTCCATATCGGCTGCGGTGGCCACCGGGTCCTCCTGCCTCTTCGGGCACGGACTCCGGGGCCTGTCGATGACGACAGATGAAGCGGAACGCAACAGGGGACGCCGCGACCGAGGACACGGATGCGACCGTCCCGGGAGATCCCGGAACGCATCCGCCGACGGCGGCGTACCTGTGACGGCCCGCCGCGCACTGCCTCCCATCCGGACTTTAACCGTCGGTCCAGGAATCTCACCTGGTCAACCGGCCGCTGGATGCGGACGGGTCGCGGACTGTAACCGCCGGTTCGGAATTGCACCGACCCCGGAGTGCGCTGCTACTGGTACAGGACACATTGTGCCACGACCGGCCATGGGCCGAACGGGCGTCTTCTGTGGCACCGCTCACAGACCGGATGGAGCCTCCGCTCACGCCGGGGCGGGCTCCTGGACGGGACAACGACCCCCAAATGGTCCAGACCTATTGACTCACTGGTCTAGTCCTCTTAATCTCTGCGTCACCTCCGAGGAACGTCTGCCGGGTGTGCGCACACCCGGACACCGTGCACATCGCGAAGCCCCCCTGCCAGTTGTGTTCTGCCGACCTCCCCAGGAGGAACAACACATGCTGTCCCCCACCCGTGCGAGAACCACCCTGCTCGCAGCCGGCGCAGCCGTCGCCGGACTGCTGCTGGGCTCGCTCACCGCCGCCCCCTCGGCCGCCGCCGCCGGCCAGGAGTCCTGTCGCCCCGACGGGCTGTACCGGACCCCCGGCGTCGACGTGCCCTACTGCTCCGTCTACGACGGTGAGGGCCGCGAGAAGATGGGCGCCGACCATCAGCGGCGCGTCATCGGCTACTTCACCAACTGGCGGACCGGCAAGGACGGCAAGCCGGCCTACCTCGCCCCGGACATCCCCTGGGACAAGGTCACCCATCTGAATTACGCGTTCGCGCACATCGACGGCGCCAACAAGATCTCCGTGGGCGCGGACAGCCCGCGGAACGCCTCCACCGGGATGACCTGGCCCGGTGTCGCGGGTGCCGAGATGGACCCCGCCCTCCCCTACAAGGGGCATTTCAACCTGCTCAACAAGTTCAAGAAGCAGCACCCCGACGTGAAGACCCTCGTCTCGGTGGGCGGCTGGGCCGAGACCGGCGGCTACTTCGACGACAACGGCGACCGGGTGGACTCCGGCGGCTTCTACTCGATGGCCACGAACGCCGACGGCTCGGTCAACCGGAGCGGTATCGACACCTTCGCCGACTCGACCGTCACCTTCCTCCGGACGTACGGGTTCAACGGCGTCGACATCGACTACGAGTACCCGACGACGATGAAGGACGCGGGCAATCCGCTCGACCACGCGCTGTCCAACGCCCGCCGGGCGGGTCTGGTCAAGGGCTACGCCGCCCTGATGAAGACACTGCGCGAGAAGCTCGACCGCGCGTCCGCCGCCGACGGCAAGCACTACCTGCTGACCGTCGCGGCACCCTCCTCCGGCTACCTGCTGCGCGGCATGGAGACGTTCCAGGTCCAGAAGTACCTGGACTACGTGAACATCATGTCCTACGACCTGCACGGCGCCTGGAACGAGTACGTCGGGCCGAACGCCTCGCTCTACGACGACGGCAAGGACGCCGAACTGGCCCAGGCCGGCGTCTACTCCACCTCGCAGTACGGCGGGACCGGCTACCTCAACACCGACTGGGCCTACCACTACTTCCGCGGCTCCATGCCGGCCGGCCGGATCAACATCGGGCTGCCGTACTACACCCGCGGCTTCAAGAACGTGCAGGGCGGCACGAACGGGCTGTGGGGCAAGGCCGCCACCACGGACTGCCCCGCGGGCGCCGGTCTGACCAAGTGCGGCGACGGGGCCGTCGGCATCGACAACCTCTGGCACGACAAGGACACCGCGGGCAAGGAGGCCCCGGCGGGCTCCAACCCCATGTGGCACGCCAAGAACCTGGAGAAGGGTGTCGTCGGCGACTACGTCACGCGGTACGGCTTCCCGGCCGGCACCGAGCTGACCGGCACCTATGTCCGCAACTACGACTCGACGCTGGTCGCGCCCTGGCTGTGGAACGCGCAGAAGAAGGTCTTCCTGTCCACCGAGGACGAGCAGTCGGTGGCCGCGAAGGCGGACTACGTCGTCGACAAGGGCATCGGCGGCACGATGATCTGGGAGCTCGCGGGCGACTACGGCTGGAACGCCGCCAAGGGGCAGTACGAGCCGGGCTCCACGCTCACGTCGGCGATGTACGACGCGTTCAGGTCGGCCACCCCGTACGGCGCGAAGCGGTCGACCGTTGACCTGCCCACCGAGGCCCTCGACATCGACGTGTCGTTCGAGCAGTTCCCGCTGGGCGACTCGAACTACCCGATCGGCCCGAAGCTGAAGATCACCAACAACACGTCGGCGACCCTGCCGGGCGGCACGGAGTTCCGGTTCGACTACGCGACCTCGGCCCCCGCCAACGCCAAGGACCAGTCGGGCTTCGGTACGACGATCGTGCGCAGCGACCACACCGCGGCGAACAACATCGGCGGCCTGAAGGGCGACTACAACCGGGTCTCGCTGAAGCTGCCCGCCTGGCAGACGCTGGCCCCGGGAGCCTCCGTACAACTGGACTTCGTCTACTACCTCCCGACGTCGACCCCGTCCAACTGGACGGTGACCTTCGACGGGTCCACCTACTCCCTGGCCGGGGACCTGGCACGCGGCACCACCGTGGTCCAGCCGGGGACGGGGACCGGCCCCACCCCGACGCCCACCCCGGATCCGGGCGGCGGCAGTTGCCCGGCGACGGCGTGGAGCGCCACGGCGGAGTACGGCGGGGGCGCGACGGTGAGCCACGGCTCGCACACGTGGAAGGCCCGGTGGTGGACGAAGGGCGAAACGCCCGGCTCCACCGGTGAGTGGGGCGTCTGGCAGGACCTCGGCGCCTGCTGAACCCGGGGCTGACCGCCCGGGGGGGGCCCGGCCCAACCCCGGGCCCCCCCGGCGGCCCGCCGGGGGGGGCCTACCCCCGAGAAGGACAAAGCGTTGCGGGGCCCCCC
>NZ_JBHXRD010000054.1:0-33375 GCF_042717325.1 Streptomyces sp. NPDC058637
GGTGAGGGTGGTGCGGCGAAGTTCGATCTGGGGTTCAACTTCGTCGAGCGCACGGATCTGGACGGCGCCCCGGCCGGCATCGAAGTCACGGTGGACTTCAGTGCGGACCTCTTCGACGAGAGCACGGTCCAGCACATCGGCGAGCGGCTCGTCCGCCTCCTCGACGCGGGCACCGCGGACCCGTCCAAGCCGCTCAGCCGCATCGACATCCTCGACCGGGCCGAGCGCGCACAGCTGCTGACCGGGTGGAACGACACCGGGCACGTGCTGGAGCTGCCCGAGGTGTCCGGTGCGGAGCCGGAGACCATCGCCGGGCTCTTCGCGGCCCAGGTCGCGAAGACCCCGGACGCACTCGCGCTGACCGCCGACGACGCGCGGCTCAGCTACGCGGAGCTGGACGAGCAGTCCGCCGCGCTGGCCGCGCTCCTCGCCGCCCGGGGAGTACGCCGCGGGGACACCGTCGCCGTCGCCGTTCCCCGATCCGCCGCGCTGACCGTCGCCCTCCTGGCCGCGATCAGGGCGGGCGCCGCCTACCTGCCGGTCGAGCTGGACTACCCGGCCGAGCGGATCGCCCACATGCTGGCCGACGCGGCCCCGGCCGTCGTGATCACCACGAGCGCGGCGCGGGACGGTCTGCCCGGGAACACGGCCGGGAAGCTCGTCGTGCTCGACGAGCCCGGTACGCGGGAGGAGGCGGCCGCGCTGCGCGGCACCGCCGACCTGCCGGGACCGCTGCCGGACTCCCCGGCCTACGTCATCTACACCTCCGGCTCGACCGGCCTGCCGAAGGGGGTCGTCGTACCGCACCGGGGCATCGTGAACCGGCTCCTGTGGATGCAGGACACCTACCGGATCGGCCCGGACGACCGGATCCTGCAGAAGACCCCGTCCGGGTTCGACGTATCGGTGTGGGAGTTCTTCTGGCCGCTGGTGACCGGTGCGGTCCAGGTCGTCGCGAAGCCAGGGGGCCATCGCGACCCGGCCTACCTGGCGCGCCTGATCCAGGACGAGGGCGTGACGACCGCGCACTTCGTCCCGTCCATGCTGGAGGTGTTCCTCGCCGAGCCGGAGGCCGCGCACTGCACCGGCCTGCGCCGGGTGCTGTGCAGCGGCGAGGCGCTGCCCACCGGGCTGAGCAAGCGATTCCGGGCGCTGCTGCCGGCCGCTCTGCACAACCTCTACGGGCCGACCGAGGCGTCCGTGGACGTGACCTCGTGGGACTGCGCCGAGGACTCGGCCACCGCGGTGGTCCCGATCGGCAGGCCCGTCTGGAACACCAGGACCTACGTACTGGACCCGGCGCTCGCACCGGCTCCGGCAGGCAGTGGCGGTGAGCTGTACCTGGGCGGGGTCCAGCTGGCACACGGCTACCTCGGCCGTGCCGCGCTGACCGCCGAGCGGTTCGTGGCCGACCCCTACGGTCCGCCCGGCTCCCGGCTCTACCGCACCGGCGACCTGGCCAGGATCACCGCGAACGGGGTGCTGGAGTACCTCGGCCGTACCGACGACCAGGTGAAGATCCGCGGCCGGCGCGTCGAGCTGGGCGAGATCGAGCACGCCCTCGCCCAGCACCCGCTGGTGGGCAGCGCGGTCGTCGCCGTACACACGACTCCGTCGGGGGACACCCGTCTCGCCGCGTACGTCACACCCGCGGGTTCCGGACAGCTCCCGGAGCCGGCCGCACTGCGCGACCACCTGGCCGACGTGCTGCCCGACCACATGGTGCCCGCCCACTACACGGCCATCGACGCCGTACCCGTCACGCCCAACGGAAAGGTCGACAAGAAGGCGCTGCCCGAGCCGCAGCTGCTGGAGCGGGAGCCCGGCCGTGCCCCGCGCGACGCGACCGAGACGGCGCTCTGCGAGATCTTCGCCGAGCTGCTCGACCACGACACCGTGAGCATCGACGACAACTTCTTCGAGCTCGGCGGCCATTCGCTGCTCGCCACCCGGCTCATCGGAATGGTCCGCGACCGGCTGGGCGCCGAGATGTCGGTGGTCTCGATCTTCGAGGCGCCGACGGTCGCGGCACTGGCCGTACGCCTCTCGGAGGCCGAGGGCGCGGGCCCGCTGAGCCGGCTGCTGCCGCTGCGTACCGGCGGCACCGAGGCACCCGTGTTCTGCGTGCACCCGCTGGGCGGGCTCAGCTGGCCCTACGCGGGGCTGGCCGAGCACCTCCCCGCCGGTGTCGGGCTCTACGGACTGCAGTCGGCGGGCCTCGGCGACGACGAGCCGCTGCCCGCGACCGTCGAGGAGATGGCCGCCGACTACGTGGCCCTCATCCGCACCGTCCAGGCGGAGGGCCCCTACCGGCTGCTCGGCTGGTCGCTCGGCGGCCGGGTCGCGCACGCGATGGCCGGACTCCTGGAGTCGGCGGGCCAGGAGGTCGAACTGCTCGCCCTGCTGGACGCCTATCCGCGTACGGAGCCGGAGCCGGCCGTGTCCTTCTCCGAACAGGACTTCCTCCAGGGGATCCTGGCCGCGATCGGCATGGAGGCGGCCGATCTCGACGGGCCCGTGGAGTTCGGCCGGGTGATGGCCGCGATGCGCGCGTCCGGCAAGGAGCTCGCCGGGCTCACCGAGGAGCAACTGCGCCGCCTGCAACGGGTGATGGCCAACAGCTTCCGGATCGAGGCCGGCTCCGTCACGGGCCGCTGCCGGGCGGGCGCGGTGATGTTCGCCGCGATGGTCGACCCGGCGGGCGAGCCGGGCGACTGGCTGCACCACATCGGCGGCGAGCTGGCGATCCACGCCGTCCCCGCCGCGCACAACGACCTCATGCGGCCGCAGCCGCTCGCCGGGATCGGGGCGGTGCTGGCCAAGAAGCTGGACCACACCGCCCGCGCAGACCGCACGTGACGCCCGAACGGCGCATTTCCGAAAGCAGAAAGAGGATTTGAGATGGCAAGAACGACAGTGCTCTGTGTTCCGTTCGCCGGTGCGGGTGCCTCGGTCTTCCGCCCGTGGGTCCCGCTCTGCGAGGACCGCTTCGACCTGGCGGCCGTGCAGCTGCCCGGCCGCGAGCAGCGCTTCGCGGAAGAGCCCTACCAGGACGTGGCCGTGGCCGTCGAAGGGCTGATGCCCGAGGTGCTGGAGCGGGTGTCCGGCGGGGGACCGGTCGTGCTCTTCGGGCACAGTCTCGGCGCGGTCCTCTCCTACGAGATCGCGCACCGGCTGGCCGCGACCGACGGGGTCGACCTGGCCGCGCTCGTGGTCAGTGGATCTCCCGGCCCGTGGACCCGCCGGGAGAACGGCGCGAGCGGTCTCGACGACGACGAGTTCCTCGAAAGGGTGCGGGAGTTCGCCGGTTACCGCCACGAGGCGCTGGAGGACCCGGAGATGCGTGAGCTGCTGCTGCCCTCGCTGCGGGCCGACGTCGAGATGCACGAGAGCTATGTCGCCCTCTCGGACACCCCGCTGCCCGTGCCGGTCACGTCGGTGCGTGGTGCCACCGACACCCTGGTGAGCTCCGAGCAGGCCATGGAGTGGAGCAAGGCCACCGGCAAGGAGTTCGACCTCGTGGAGGTCGAGGGCGGCCACATGTACCTGGTCGACAACACCGAGGCCCTGATCCGGGTACTCGCGGACGTCTGCTCCCGATGAGCGGAGGCCCGCTCCCGGCGGGCTGCCGCCCGTTCCCGACGAGCTGCTGCCGTCCGCTCCCGACGAGTGCGGCGGGCGAGCCCGCCGACCACCACCGACCGTAAGGAGATCTGGTGCGCCTGCAAGGAAAGACCGTCATCGTGACGGGAGCCGCACGCGGTGTCGGCCGTGCCTGTGCGCTGGCGTTCAGCCGCGAGGGCGCCGACCTGGCGCTGATCGACGTGTGCGGCGACATCGAGGGCGTCCCCTACGCGCTCGGGACCACGAGCCAGCTCGCGCACACGGCCGAGCAGTGCCGCAAGGAAGGGGCGGCCGTCCTCACGGCGGAGGCCGACATCCGCGACTCCGCCGCCCTGCGGGCCGCCGTCGACCGGACCGTCGAGAGGTTCGGCCGGGTGGACGTGCTCGTCAACAACGCGGGCATCGTCGCGCCGTCGGGGAAGCCCGCCCACGAGATCGCCGAGGAGGAGTGGCAGGTGATGCTCGACATCAACCTGTCCGGCGCCTGGCGGATGACCTCCGTCGTCGGCCCCCTGCTGCTGGCCCAGCGTGCGGGCAGCATCATCAACGTGGCCTCCACCGCCGGCCTCGTCGGCTACCGGAGCTTCGCCGGTTACGCGGCGTCCAAGCACGGCCTGATAGGCCTGACGAAGGCGACCGCGCTCGACTACGCGCCGCTGAAGGTACGCGTCAACGCCCTGTGCCCCGGATCGATCCGGGACGACAGCCGGGCGGAGGGACGGATGCTCGGCGAGATCGCCAGGGCGCTCGACCTCCCGGTCTCCGAGAGCGAGGAGACCTTCGTCCAGTCGCAGCCCATGAACGCGCTGATCGAGCCGGAGGACGTCGCCGGGGCAGCACTCTGGCTGGCCTCCGACGAGTCCGCCCAGGTGACCGGCTCCGTGCTCACCGTCGACGGTGGCTTCACCGCCCGGTGAAGCACCGCAACCACGTCAAGGGAACCAGTCGTGTCGATCTCTGAACAGGACGCCGTCGCAGGTCTCCGTCCCGCCCGGCGCACCGTCGTCCCCTCCCCGGACCGGATCCGGGAGAGCGGCCGGGAAGCACCCGGCGCGGTGTGCCACGCGCTCGGCGCCCGGATCACCGGTCCCCTGCGGGCCGACGCACGGGACGCGCTGGCGGCCCGGTTCTCCGCGCGGGCCGCGGAGCTGGTGCCCGCCGGCCCGACGGCCGTCTTCCGGGAAGCCACGGCGCCGTGGACGCAGGCGGTGCCGTGCAGGTCCGACTCCTCCGACGCGGAGCGGTGGCGTACGCGGGAGCTCACCCGGCCCCTCGTCGCCCACCGGGACCCGGCGGTGCGCGCGGTGCTGCTGACGTACACCGACGGCGTGAGCGAACTGGTCGTGGTCGCCCACCGGGCCGTACTCGGCGCCGCCGGACTGCGCCGGTTCACCGCCGAGGTGATCGGCACGGCACCCGGCACCGGGCATGAGGCGGCGGGCACCGCGGCCGAGGCACCCGCGGCCCCGGATGCCGCCGCGCAGGCGGCCGTACTCGCCGACTGCGTGTACGACGACCGGCCGGACTGGGGCCTGGGCCGGCCGGACGGGCCCGACACCCCGCAGACCCGCGCGCTGCCGCTGCCCGCCGGTTGTCCCGCGGGCGACACCGAGAGCTGGACGGCCGCCCTCGGCATCGTCCTGGCACGCTACGAAGGGAGCACCCGGCCCCTGGTGCAGGCCCTGGTCACCGACCCCGCGGACCCGCGGGCCGTCGAGGGCGTCGCGCTGGTACCCGTCGAGGCCGGCCCGGCGAGCACGCTCGGCACCGTGGACAAGAGCGTCCGTACGGCCCTCGCCGCCGGACCCGCCTGGCACACCGAGGACCTGCGGCGCGCACGCGCCGCCACCGGCGGCGACGCCGAGGCCGCCGCCCCCGTCGTGGGCGTCGTCGCCGTCGGCCACGGCCCGGCGGCCGTCCCCGGTACGGACCGGTCCGCCTACCTGCCGTTCCAGCGCGCCCCGTTCCCCGTGACGGTCTCCGTGGTCCGCGACGCCGGGGGAGAGCTGCTGCTGCGCTGCGACCACTCGCCCCGCCTGCTGCACGCGGACATCGCGGACCGGCTGCTCGGACACGTGGCACGGGTGCACAGGGCGCTCACCGAGTCACCCGACACCCCGGTCGCGGACGTCGCCCTGCTGGACGAGGCCGAGCTGGCCGCCACGGCGGAACTCGGCCGGCCCGCCCGCCTCCCGTGGTTCGACCCGGAGCGGATCGACGTGGCCGTCGCCGCCATCGCCGCCTCCCGCCCGGACGCCGTCGCCGTGTCCTACGGGTCCACCCGGCTCACCTACCGCGAGCTCGACAGCCGCGCCGACCGGCTCGCCCACGCGCTGCGCGGGCTCGGAGTCGCCGACGGCGACCGCGTCGGGGTCTGCCTGGACCGGTCCGCCGAGCTCGTCGTCACGCTGCTCGCCGTGCTCAAGGCCGGCGCCACCTACGTACCCATGGACCCGGCCTATCCGCTGGAGCGGCTCGCGTACACGACCGGGGACGCGGAGCTCGCCGTCGTCGTCACGGACCGTGCGGACTTCCCCGGCGGCACCGCCCGCGTCATCGGTACGGCGGAGATCGCCGAGCTGACCCCCGGGACGTGCGACGGTCCGCCGTCCTCGTCGACCGGCCCGCACGACCCCGCGTACGTCATCTACACCTCCGGGTCGACCGGCCGCCCCAAGGGTGTCGTCATCCCGCACGTGAACGTGCTCAGCCTGATGGCCGCCACCCTGGAGGACTTCGCACTCGGCTCCGACGATGTCTGGACGCTCTTCCACTCCAGCGCCTTCGACTTCTCCGTCTGGGAGATCTGGGGCTGCCTGCTCACCGGCGGCCGTCTGGTCGTCGTGCCCTACTGGGTGTCGCGCTCGCCGGAGGACTTCCACCGGCTGCTGGTCCAGGAACGGGTCTCCGTGCTCAGCCAGACCCCGTCCGCCTTCGCCCACCTGATGGACGTCGAACGGGACGGGGCCGAACCCGTCCCCGTACGGCTGGTGGTCTTCGGCGGTGAGGGGCTCGAACCCCGCATGCTCCTGCCCTGGTTCGACCGGCACCCGGAGTCCGGGTGCCGGGTGGTCAACATGTACGGCATCACCGAGACGACCGTGCACGTGACCGCGCAGACCGTCACCAGGGCCGAGGCGCTCACCGGATCGAAGTCCGTCGGACACGCCCTGCCCGGCTGGTGGGTGCGGGTCGCCGACCCGGAGGGCAGGCCGCTGCCCGTCGGCGTCGCCGGCGAGATCCACGTCGGCGGGGCCGGGGTCGCGGCGCACTACCTCAACAGGCCGGACCTCGACGGGCAGCGCTTCCTCACCGACGCGCGCACCGGGGAACGCGTGTACCGCAGCGGGGACAAGGGCCGGCTGCTGCCCGACGGCAGGCTGGAACACCTCGGCAGGCTGGACAACCAGGTCAAGCTGCGCGGCTTCCGCATCGAGCTCGACGAGATCCGGGCCGTGCTGCTGGACGACCCGCGGGTGGGCGCCGCCGCGGTCGTACTCAACAGGACCGACCCGGACGACCCGGCGACCGCCCAGCTCGACGCGTACGTGGTGCTGGAGGGCGACGACACCGCCGGGGTACGGCAGCGGGCCGCCAGGTACCTCCCCGAGTACATGGTTCCGTCGACCGTCACCCCGCTCGACCGGATGCCGCTCACCCCGAACGGCAAGCTCGACGCCCACAGGCTCCCCCGGCCCGCGCCTGCTTCCGCACCCGCACCCGCACCCGTGCCGGTCACCGCAGGGGAGGCGGCCGCACCCGAGGACGCGTTCACCGCGGACCTCCTGGAGGTGTGGCAGGAGGTGCTCGGCGTTCCGGTCGGCCCCGACGACAACTTCTTCGACCTCGGCGGCAACTCGCTGCTGGCCATGCGCGTCGGTGCGGCGCTGCGCCGGCGCGGCGGCACCACGGTCGTCGCCATGCGTGACCTGTACCTGTCTCCGACGATCCGTCAGCTGGCCGCCGGCCGCGCCGGGTGAACCGCGTACCCGCGATCACGAAGCGTCCCGTTCCGAAAGATGGAAGACACGATGGCTGAAAGACTCCTGCCCGACCTTTTCCAGCTGCGGGCGGCGCGCACCCCGCACGCCCCCGCCGTCCGCTCAGACGGGCAGGAGCTGACCTACGCGGAGCTCAACACCCGGGCGAACCGGCTGGCGCACCACCTGACCGCCCGCGGAATCGGCCCCGAACGCCTCGTCGGGGTGCGGATGCCCAGGTCAGCCGACCTGGTGGTGGCGCTGCTCGGCATCCTCAAGTCCGGTGCGGCCTACGTCCCGATCGACAGCGACTCCCCCGCCGAGCGGACCGCGTTCATCGTCCGGGACACCGGGCTCGACCTGGTGCTGGGGGAGCGGGCCGCACCGCCCGGCGCCGACGGCGGCCCGGAGACCCTGACCGTCGCCGGGGCCCTCGCCGCCGCCGACGCGGCGGGCCTGCCGGCCCACGACCCCACAGGCGCCGACCGCACCGCCCCGCTCCGCGCGGACAACCTGGCCTACGTCATCTACACCTCCGGGTCGACCGGCCGCCCCAAGGGCGTCACCGTGCAGCACGACACCCTGACGCGCTACCTGGACTTCGCGTGCGCGGAGTACCCGGGTCTGGCGGACGGGGCGCTGCTGCACTCCCCGGTGGCCTTCGACCTCACCGTCACCGCGCTGTACGGGCCGCTGCTCCTGGGCGGCTGCGTCCGGGTCGCGGCACTGGACCGCGAGCCGGCGGCCGGCCCGGCCGAGGACCGGCCGGGCTTCGTCAAGGCGACCCCGTCCCACCTGCCGCTGCTGGCCGCGCTGCCGGCCTCGCTGTCGCCCACCCGCGAACTGGTCGTGGGCGGCGAGATGCTGCGCGGGGACGTCGTCGACCGGTGGCGCGCAGCGCACCCCGGGGCGGCCGTGGTCAACGAGTACGGTCCCACCGAGGCGACCGTCGGATGCTGCGTGTTCCGGATCGAACCGGGGGACGAGGCCGCCCCGGGCGCCGTCCCCATCGGCATGCCGACGCCGGGCACCGAGCTGTACGTGCTGGACGAGCGGCTCGCGGCGGCCGGACGCGGAGCGGCCGGTGAGCTGTACATCGCGGGCGGTCAGGTCGCACGCGGCTATCTCGGCCGCCCCGGCCTCACCGCCGAACGGTTCGTGGCGAACCCCTTCGGCGGCGGCCGGATGTACCGCACCGGAGACATCGCCCGGGTGCGCACGGACGGGATCCTGGAGTACCTGGGCCGCACCGACGACCAGGTGAAGATCAGCGGCTACCGGATCGAGCTCGGCGAGGTCAGCTCGGTCCTCGGCTCCCTGCCCGGGGTGCGGCTCGCCGCCGTGATCGCGCGCGAGGACCGGGCCGGAGACCGCTACCTGGCCGGATACGCCGTACCGGCGGACGGGGCGGAGCCGGCCCCCGCCGCCCTGCGCGCGGCCGTCGCCGAGGTGCTGCCCGCCTACATGGTGCCCGCGCGGATCATGGTGGTCGACGACCTGCCGCTGACCGCGAACGGGAAGCTCGACCAGGCCGCTCTGCCCGCGCCCGGGGCCGTCGCCGAGGTGGCGGGTGCCGCGCCGGAGAACCCCGCCGAGCAGCGGCTGTGCGAGCTGTTCGCCGAGGTGCTCGACCTGCCTGCGGTCTACCTCGACGACGACTTCTTCGCCCGCGGCGGCAACAGCCTGCGAGCCGTCCGCCTCGCCGGGCGGGCCCGCAAGGAGGGGTGGACCTTCGGCCTGCGGGACGTACTGGAACTGCGCACCCCCCGCGCGCTCGCCGCCCGTCTCCCGGGCCCGGAACCCCGGACCGGGGACACGGAGCTCGTCCACGACGGAGCGGCACGATGAACGCCGGCCGCACGACGGACGCCGGCCGCGTGGTGGTCGTCGGGGCGTCCGTGGGCGGCACCCGGGTCGTGAGCGGCCTGCGCGAGGCGGGCCACACCGGTCCGGTCGTGCTCGTCGACCCGGACCCGGACACGCCCTACGACCGGCCCCCGCTGTCGAAGCAGATCCTGTCCGGCGAGTGGACACCCGACCGGGCGTCCCTCGGCGACCCCGGTGGGTGGCAGGCGGAGCGGTACGTCGCGACCGCCACCGGACTGGACCCGGTGAACCGGGTGCTGCGACTGGGCACAGGCGGCGAACTCCCCTACGACAGGCTGGTCCTGGCCTGCGGCGCGACTCCCCGGACGCTGCCCGGCATGCCGCGCCGCGGCGTCCACCAGCTGCGGACCCTGGCGGACTCGCTGGCGCTCAAGGACCGGCTGGACAGCATGGCCGGCCGGGGGGCCGGGCACCTCGTGGTCGTCGGCGGCGGTTTCGTCGGCGCGGAGGTGGCCTCCACAGCACGCTCGCGCGGGATCGACGTCACGATGGTCGAGGCACAACCCGCCCCGCTGTCCGGGCTGCTCGGCGAGGAGGTCGCCGCCGAACTGGCGCGCCTGCACACCGACAACGGCGTACGGCTGCTGTGCGGCACCTCGGTCGCCGCCCTGACCGGCGAGCCCGACGTCACCGGGGTGGAGCTCACCGACGGGACAGGGCTGAACGCGGACGCGGTCGTCGTGGGTGTCGGCGTGCGGCCCGCCACGGACTGGCTGGCCGGCTCCGGCATACCGCTGGACGCCGACGGCGGGGTGCTGTGCGACGAGTACTGCGCGGTCGACGCGGAGCGGACGGTGTTCGCGGTCGGGGACGCGGCCCGGTGCCGCGACCCGCTGCTCGGCCGGCACGTGCGGGTCGAGCACTGGACCAACGCCGTGGACCAGGCCGCCGTCGCCGTCCGCAACATCCTCGGACCGGACCCGGTGGCCCACCGCCACGAGTTGTTCGTCTGGTCCGACCAGTACGGCGGCAAGATCACCCTGACCGGACGTCCGGAGCCCGGCGCGGAGGTCACGGTGGTACGGGCCGACGGCCCCCGGCGGCGGTTCGCCGTGGCCTACCACCGCGGCCCGCGGCTGTGCGCGGCACTGACGGTGAACTGGCCCAAGGCCCTGATGGCGGCCCGGCGTTCGATGGGCACACCCGGCGGTGCGGACGACACCGTCGCCGCTTGGAAGTCTTTGTAGTCGCAGCTTGCTGTAAAGACCCTGTCGTCGCGCCCGGCTCCTCCGGCACGATCGGAACACGTCGAACCGACGTCGAACCGACATCGGCCGATGACCTTCCGTGAAGGACGCGCCTGCCTTCCTCAGACGTGCGCGTACGTCCTCCCGGGGGTTCCGGACCACCTTCCGGGATTCCCGGGAGGGCGCCGGAAAGGGTCGTCCGCCGTCGTACGAGGCCGGTGCGTCTGCGGGCGACCGCCGGTCCGCCTTGCCGCTCCGGCCCGCTCCTCCCCGTTGTCCCTCTGCGTTTCCCCATGCCTTCGGAAGGGCTTTCCGGTGCTCCGAAACAGCGATGTCGAGCCGCTCGTGCTCCGGCGGCGAGGTGTGCCCGCGCAGGCGGACCACCGAGCGCTGCTGCTGCACGGCCTCGGCAGCGGCGAGAGCTGCTGGGACCCCTTCGTCGCGCACCGGCCCCCCGGGCTCGACCTGTGGACCGCGGGCCTGCCGTGGCGGGCCGGCGGCCCGTACGCGGTGACCGAACGGGACGAGAAGGACTGGGTCGGCGAAGCGGTCGACCGGATCCCGGGCCGCCCCGACATCGTGGTCGCGCACTCCTACGCCACGATCCTGCTGCTCGCCCTGCTGTCCGACACGGTCGCCGCCGGGGTGGACCCACGGGTGCGGTTCGGCATCCGAGGTGTGGTGCTGGTGTCGCCGTTCTTCCGGCAGGACCCCACGGAGTTCACCTGGGCCCAGCTGCCGAAGACCCTCGACGCCATGCGCGCCAACGCGGACGAGTACATCCGGCTGACGGCCCGCGACCGCCTGGACCCGGCCGTACGGGCCGACATGGCCGAACTCTCGTGTGCGCGGCTCGGACCCTACTGGGCGATCCGCTACCTCGACGCCTACCTGCGCACACCGTTCCTGGCCGCCGAACGCATCGACCTGCCCGTGCACATCGTCACCGGCGCGGGCGACACGGTCGCGCCGCCCGCCGAGGGCGAGGCCCTGGCCCGCGCGCTCGGCAACGCCTCGATCGACCGGATCGAGGACTGCGGGCACTCGCCGATGACCGAGCGGCCGGAGCGCTTCGCGCTCGCTGTCCAGCAATTCCTCACCACCCTGCCGGCCGGGCACACCCCGGCGGCGGTCAACTGAGTACGGGAGCACACGATGACCACCCTGTCCGACGTCGCGCTCAAGAAGCTTCTGAACGAACCGAGTTCGGTCACCATGCGGCCCCCCTACGAGGGCGGCAACATCAACACCGCCATCGGCTTCAAGTGCGTCAACTACCTGCTCGAAGCCGCGGTGCTCGACCACTTCCGGGCCGTCGGCCTCGGCGCGAGCGAGCTGTACCTCGTCCACGGCGTCAACTTCGACGTGGCCGGCCTGGAGACCCGTCTGCACACGGTGCTCACCCTCGACGACGACGTCCTGCTCGAAGTGACGCCGAAGACGAAGGACACCGACACCGCGATGGTCTTCGCGGTCACCGCGACCGTCGAGCGCGACGGTGCGCCGAAGAAGGCCGTCAGCTCCAAGCTGCGCGTCCTGCTGCGCCGTGACAGCAACGTCGACAGCTCCGAGCCGCTGCCCGCGGAGCTGGGGCGCTTCCTCGTCGACCGGCTCGCCACCGCGGAGCCCACCGCGCTGGCCGCGACCCCGTCCGACGACTTCGCCGGGGCCCTCCACCGCGGCGAGAACAGTGACACCGACCCGGTGCTCGCCGAGATCATCGGCGACGACAACGCGGTCGGCTGGAAGTGGCGGGTCCCTTACTACTACTGCCACTTCACCGAGCGCATGCAGATGTCCGGCTACCTGCGTCAGATGGAGGAGGCGAAGCACGTCTTCGTCGCCTCCCGCGGCATCAGCATCAAGCGGATGCTCAACGAGCGCGGCTGGATCCCCGTCGTGACGCAGTGCAAGATCCACTTCACGGACGAGACGATCATGGAGGAGGACCTCTACACCGTCTACACCGTGGAGTCCGTCTTCAAGGACATGCTCTACACCTCCCGCGTGGACTTCTACGTCGTGCGGGACGGCGCGCTCGTGCAGACCGCCACCGGCTCGATCACCCACGGCTACTGCCACAAGGAGTCGCCGGAGGCCGAGTGGCAGATGACCGTCTTCGACGACGAGGTCCTGCGCGCGCTGCGCGGCGAGTGACCCGAGACGCACCCGGTCCCGGACACCCACAGCCCCGGACCGAGCCCCGGACGACCGAGCCCCGGAGGAACCCATGGCTTCCAAACGCCCACCGCGCTGGTACTTCTCCCTGCGCAGCCCGTACTCCTGGTTCGCCTACCGCGATCTCATGGCCGACCACCCCGAGGTGCTCGACACCATCGACTGGCTGCCGTTCTGGGAGCCGGACGAGGAGACCGCGAAGCTGCTGGCCGAGGAGGGGGTCACCCTCCCGATCGTCGCCATGAGCCGGGCGAAGAACTTCTACATCCTGCAGGACACCCGCAGGCTCGCCACCGAACGCGGACTGGCCGAGATCACCTGGCCCATCGACCGTGAACCGTGCTGGGAGGTCGCCCACCTCGCCTGGATCGCGGCCGAGGACGAGGGCAGGGGCAAGGACTTCGTGGCGGCGGCGTACAACGCCCGCTGGCAGGAGGGCAAGAACATCTCCGACCCCGCCGTGATCGCGGCCATCGCGCAGGAGCTGGGCCTGGACGGCCGGCGGCTGTCCACCGCCGCCCAGGACGCGGAACTGCGCAAGCGGGGCGCCGCCCTGCTGGCCGAGTCGGCCCACGACGGGCTGTTCGGTGTGCCGTTCTTCATCACCGGCAGGGACAAGTACTGGGGCCTCGACCGGGTCGCACCCTTCGTCCGGGCCGTCCGGGGCGGGCAGCCCGCCGCCCCGAGGACCGAGGCGCCGGACCCGGCGACCCACGCCGACCTGCTGCCGGCCGGCGGCGACGCGGGCCACGCCGGCGGCTGCGGCTGAGACCGGCCGGTGGCCGCGACACGGAACGCGGCCACCGGCCTTCGCACGGTGACGAAGAAGCATCTGCGGCAAGCGACAAGGAGAGCACTGTGGACAGCAACCCCGACGACACCGGCGGCGCCGCCCGGCGCCCGGCCGGCGGCGGCCACTGGGACGCCGTCGTGGTCGGTGCCGGCCTCGGCGGCCTGACCACGGCCGCCTACCTGGCGACCGCGGGCCGCCGCGTCCTGGTGCTGGAGCAGTTCTCGGTGGTGGGCGGCAACAGCCACGTCTTCCGCAGGCGGCGGGCCTACGAGTTCGACGTCGGTGTCCACTACCTCGGCGACTGCGCGCCCGGCGGAGTCATCCCGTCCGTCCTGGGCGGGCTCGGACTCCGCGACCGGGTCGAGTTCCTGGAGATGGACCGGAGCGGCTTCGACCTCATCAGGGTCCCCGGAGCCTCCGTGGACATGCCGGCCGGCTGGCCCGAGTACCGGAAGCGGCTCCTCGCCGCGATGCCGGACGAGGCGGAGGGCCTGCGTACCTTCACCGACATCTGCGAGGCCGTCGGGGAGGAACAGCGCTCGGCACTGTTCGAGTCGCACACCTGGTCGCCGACGGACATCGCGAACGGCACCGTCGCCGTCCGGGAGTGGGGCAGGCGCACCCTGGACGACCTGTTCGACCACTGCGGCCTGTCGTCGAGGGCACGTACGGTGCTCGCGGCCCAGGCGCCCAACTACGGCCTGACCCCGCGTCAGGCGACGGTGGCCCGGCACACCAGCGTCACCGACCACTACCTCCGCGGCGCCTACTACCCGGCCGGAGGGGGACAGACGCTCGCCGCCGGCCTGGTCGAGGTCATCGAGGCCCACGGCGGAGAGGTCCGCACCCGCGCCAGGGTGCGACGCATCCTGGTGGAGGACCGCAAGGTCACGGGTGTCGGCCTGGACGGCGGCGAGACGATCCGGACCGGCCTGGTGGTGTCCAACGCGGACTACCGCCGCACGGTGCTCGACCTGGTCGGTGCCGAGCACTTCTCGAAGTCCGTCGCGAACCGCACCCGGAACGCCAGCATGGGCATGCCGTGGCTGGTGCTCTACCTCGGTCTCGACACCGACCTGCGGGACCGGCCGAACGCCAACCTGTGGTGGTACGACACCGACGACATCGACGGCTACTTCGACCGGGCACGCGCCGGCGACGTCGACGAAGTGCCCTTCCTCTTCTGCTCGTTCGCCTCGCTCAAGGACCCGCAGAACCGCGCGCTGTGCCCACCGGGACACGCCAACCTCCAGGTCATGACGCTCTGCCCGCCCGACTACGAGTGGTGGGGCGTCCCCGACGGGATCGAGGGCGACAGCACCTCGTACCGGCGCGACGCGCGGTACCTGCGCCGCAAGCAGGAGCTCACCGAAGCCACCCTGCGCGCGGCGGAGAAGGCCATCGGCCCGCTGCGGGGGCACATCACGCACATGGAGGCGGCGACCCCGCTGACCCATGAGCGGTACACCCTGTCCTCCGGCGGCACCCCGTTCGGCATGGCCGAATGGGGCGGCACGGCCCGGCCCGGCACGGCGACCCACATCGCCGGCCTGCACGTGGTCGGGGCCAGCACCCAGGCGGGCAACGGTGTCGCGGGCGTCATGCTCGGCGGCATCTCGTGCGCCTCCCACATTCTCGGCCGGCCGCTGCTCGCGCACGGCCGGCAGGGAGTGGTGTCCGGAGATCCGGACCTGCTCCCCGACCGACCGGACGGCTGGGACCCGAGGGAGGTCTGCCGGGGCGGTACCCGGCGGTCCCGTTCGGGCCCCGGCACGGCGGCCCGGGACCTGGCCGGCACGCCCGGCTGAGACCGAGCGGTCCGCGGGCCACCGCCCGCGCACCGCCGGGCAGTAACCGATGAACCCCGCACAACCAGTCAAGCAGTCACCACCTACGACGAACTGAGAGTGATTCACATGAGCGCGACCACCGCCGTCGAGCAGCAGGCCCGCATCAAGGAGATCGTCTGCGACATCCTCGAACTCGAGGAGGACGAGGTGACCGGCGAGGGCCTCTTCAAGGAGGAGTACGGCGCGGACTCGCTGCGCGCCATCGAGATCCTCGCGGGCCTCGAGAAGGAGTTCAAGGTCACGATCGACCAGTCCGAGCTGGAGCGGATGGTCAACCTCGACGGCGTCTACGCCGTCGTCCAGGAGTCGATCGACGCCAAGTAGGACCGGCTCCGTCATCCCTGGTGGATCTGCGCACGGCGTCGGGCCCCGCCAGGAACATACGGGACCGCTCCGGGCGGACCGCCGGCCGGAACGGGTGCGGGGGAGCCGTCGGCGCGTCGGCTCCCCCGCACCGGCGGCCCACCCGGCCGCGACCGTCCGGCGGTTCCCCCGCCCCCCTTTCCGTGGTGACCCGTGGTGACCCGTAGCGATCCCGTGGTGACCAGGCCGTACCGAGGGAGATTGATGTCTGACAGCCTTTCTGACGCGATGCGCGACGACGCGGCGTCCCGGGTCGTGCTGACCGGGTTCGGCGTGTTCTCCAGCATCGGTGTCGGAGCCGATGAGTTCGCCGAGGGCCTGCGTGCGGGCCGTAGCGGCGCCAAGCCGATCACCCTGTTCGACACCGAGGGTTTCGCGCACGCCAACGGGTGCGAGATCACCGGGGCCGAGCCGGAGCGCTGGATCCACAACCTGCCCGTCGAGACCCTGGGCCGGGCCACACAGTTCTCGGTCGCCGCGGCCCGGATGGCCGTCGAGGCCGCCGGGGTCGACCTCGAATCACTGCGCGCCCAGCGCGGGATGATCTCGATCGGCACCACCGACGGAGAGTCCTACGACCTCGACCAGCTGGTCGAGACCGAGGTCAGGTCCGGCCCCGCGGCCATGGACCCGACCGTCGCCCGCCGGGTGTCCCCGAACCGGCTGTCCATCGCCGCGGCCCAGGAACTGGGGCTGTCCAACGTCGACGCGGTGACCATCGCCACCGCCTGCTCGGCCGGCAACTACGCGATCGGCCAGGGCTTCGACGCCATCCGCTCCGGGGCGGTCGACTACGCGCTCTGCGGCGGCGCGGACGCCATGTGCCGCAAGACGTTCACCGGCTTCTACCGGCTCGGCACCATCGCCCCCGACGTCTGCCGTCCCTTCGACTCCGAACGCAAGGGCATCCTGACCGGTGAGGGCGCGGGCGTGCTGATGCTGGAGAGCCTCGCCTCCGCACAGGCACGCGGTGCCCGCATCTACGCCGAGGTGCTCGGCTACGGGATGAACTGCGACGCCTACCACCAGGTCGCGCCGAACCAGGCGAGCGTCGCCCGGTGCATGGAGATCGCCCTGAAGAACGCCGGTGTGAAGGAGGAGGAGGTCGACCTGATCTCCGCCCACGGCACCGGGACCAAGGCCAACGACGTGACCGAGTCGCGCGCGATCCACGACGTGTTCGGCGACACCCCGCCGCGCACCGTGTCGCTGAAGTCGATGCTCGGCCACACGATGGGCGCCGCCAGCGCGCTCGCCGCGATCGCCTGCGCCCTGTCCGCGTACCACGGCTTCATACCGCCGACCATCAACCACCGCGAGACCGACCCCGAGTGCGAGATCGACTGCGTGCCCAACGAGTCGGTCGAGGCCGACCTGCGCATCGTGCAGAACAACGGGCTCGCCTTCGGCGGCAACAACGCGATCGTGATCCTCGGCAGGTACCAGGACGGTGAGCGGTGAGGCTGCCCATCACCGGAATCGGCGCGGTCGCGAGCATCGGCCGGGACGCGGCCGAGATCTTCGAGAACCTCTGCGCCGGACGCGGCGGTCTCGGACCGATGCGCGGGTTCGACCACGACCTCTACACCGGGACGCAGCTCTTCGAGATCGACGACCGGCCCGAGGCCGGAGTGGACCGTACGCTGCGCGCCACCGGATTCCTGCTGGACGCCGTCGCCCAGGCGGCCGAGTCGGCCGGCCTCGGCGACGACCTGTCGGACTGTCCGGTGCTCGTGGGCACCGGGCTGCGCGAGCTGCGCTCCGCCGAACTGTGGTGGCGCGACGGGGTGTCCTTCGGCCCCGAGCGGCTGCACTTCGGCACCGCCCTGCGGGAACGCTTCGCCACCGCCGACACGCACACCTTCTCCAACGCCTGCTCCGCCTCGCTGTACGCGCTGGCACTGGGCGCGGACATGCTGGCGCTCGGCGAGGCCGACACCGTGATCGTCGCGGGCGTCGACTCGATCACCGAGAGCATGTTCGGCCTGGCCGACCGCGTCCAGCCGGAGCCGCCCGGCGCGCTGCGGACCCTGGACGTCAACCGCAAGGGCACGATCCTGGGCGACGGCGCGGCAGCCGTCGTGCTGCGGCGCGAGGACCTCCCCCTGTCCGGCGGCCCGCTGTGGGGCAGGCTCCGGGGCGTCGGCATGACCTGCGACGCCAAGCACCCCACGGCACCCGACCAGAAGTACGTCGCCGAGGCGATCCGCCAGGCGCACCGGTACGCGGGCACCCGGCCCGCCGACATCGACCTGCTGATGCTGCACGGCACCGGCACACCCCTCAACGACCTGGTCGAGGCCTCCGCGTACGCCGAGGTCTTCGGCCCGGACGCGGGTGTCCCGGTGGTGACCGGCATCAAGCCGATGACCGGGCACACCAGCGGTTCGGCGGGCGTGCTGAGCCTGGTCACCGCCCTGCAGGTGATGGCGACCGGCAAGGTCCCGCCGCTGGTCGGTCTCGAGCAGCCGATCGAGGAGGCCGCCGGCCTCCGGCTGGTCCGCGACAAGGCGGCCGAGCACGAGATCTCGCTCGCGCAGGTACATGGATTCGGATTCGGCGGGATCAACGCCGTGGCGATTGTCGAGGCACCATGAGCATCTTTGTCACAGGCGTCGGGGTCGCCCTGCCCGGTGCCGACTCCGCGGCCGCGCTGGCGGCCGCCCGGCACCCCGTGGGGTCCGTGGACCCGGCGGCGGTCCTGGGGAAGAAGGGGCTGCGCTACAAGGACCGGGCGACCCAGCTCGGACTCGTCGCCGGACAGCGCGTGCTGACCGACGCGGGGCTCCTGCTCGACGGTGTGCCGGCCTTCGACGGCACCCGGGTGGCGGTCATCGTGAGCTCCAACCTGGGCAACGTGGACACCGCCTGCCGCGTCGCCAGGACCATCGCGGACGAGGGCACCCGAGGGCTCAGCCCGATGGACACCCCGAACGCCTCCAGCAACATCATCGCCTCCGAGATCGCGATCAGGTTCGGGCTGCACGGCCCCAACCTGATGGTGTGCAACGGGCCGAGCTCCGGCCTCGACGCGATGCGCTGGGGCACCGCCCTGCTGCGCTCCGGCCGTGCCGACCAGGCGGTCGTGGTCGGCGTGGAGCCCGACAACGAGATCGTGCGCGAACTCGTCGGCGGCCCGGTCGCCGACGGCGGCGCGGCACTCGTGCTGGAGCGCGCCGAGGCCGCCCTGGCCCGCGGGGCCAGGGTCCACGCGGTGATCGGCGGCCATACCCGCGGACCGGACGTGGCCGCGGGCTTCGAGCAGCTCGCCGCCGACGAACCCGCGCCGCTCACGGCGTGGTTCGCCTCGGGCGCGGCGGCCAAGGTGCTGCCCTCCGAGCTGCCGGGCCACGACCTCGCGGCGGTCTGGGGCGAGCTGTCCGGGGCGCTGGGCGTGGTGCAGGCCGCCGCCGCGATCGGCGGCTTCGCGGCCCGTGCGCACGGCCCCGTGGTCCTGGTCGCGGGAAGCGACGAGGACGACGGCAGCTCCGCGCTGGTGCTGCGACCGCCCGCCCCGGCGGCTCCCGAGCCGGGCGCGGTCTGAACGACATGTCGGCCCCATGGAACCTGAGCAGGACGGAATGACCATGACCCTTTCGGCGAGCGCGCCCGGCACCCTCAACCGGCCGGTGATCACCGCGTGGTCCGCGGTGTCGCCGTACGGCATCGGCAAGGACGAGTTCACGGCCGGCGTGCTGGCCGGGAAGAGCGCCATGACCGCACTGGACTCCGACCGGTGGGCGGCGCCGGACGACCGGGCCTGCCTGGTTCCCGGCTTCGAACTCCGCGAGGTCCTCGGCAAGAAGGGCACCCGGTCGATGGACCGGGTGACCGGGCTGGCCGTCACCGCGGTCCGGGACCTGCTGCGGGACTGCGAGGGCGAGCGCAGGGGCGGCGACGAGGAGACCGCCCTGGTGCTCGGCACGACCACGGGCAGTGCCCAGAGCATGATGGACTTCACCCGCGCCTCCCTGGTCGGTGACCGCCCCTTCTACGTCGACCCCTCGCTCATGCCGAACGCGGTGATGAACTGCGCGGCCGGCCAGTGCGCCATCTGGCACCGGCTGAAGGGCCCGAACACCACGATCGCCGGCGGCCGGGTCGCCGGGCTCTCCGCGCTGAGCTACGCGGCGGGACTCCTGCGCACGGGCCGCGCCGAGACCGTGCTGTGCGGCGCCGTCGAGGAGTTCTCGAACGCGCGGGCGTGGCTGGACCACCACCGGCGTAACGAGGACGCGGCGGGCGCGCTGCTCGGCGAAGGATGCGCCATGTTCATGCTCGAATCCGCGTCCGAGGTCGGGCAGGACGCCCACGCGCTCGCCGAGGTGCTGGCCGTGGAGTCACGCGTGTACATGGGCGGAGGGCTGCGCCCCGTGCTCGACGCCTGCCTCGACGGTGTGCTGACGCGGGCGGGCATCGACGCCCAGGACGTGTGGGCGGTCTCGGCCTCCGGTCTCGCCGGCCACGCCGGTGACACGGAGCGCGAGGCACTCACCGCCCGCTTCGGCGCCCCGGCCCTGGACCGGGCACCGTCCCTGGACGGCGTCGGAGACACCTCGGGTGCCTCAGCGGCGTTCCAGATCGGGTCCCTGCTGAGCCTGGCCGGACGGGGGGAGGGGCCGGCGGGCGGTGTCGCCGTCGTCTCCTCGGTGGACGACGACGGCATCGTCGCCTGCGCCGTGCTCCGCCTCCTCGCCGGCTGACCGGACAGACCGCACCCAACCGGAAGGAAGAGCATGACAACCGACGCGGTGGCGCGGCTCGATCGAGAAGAGCTGCGGACGTTGCTGGCCGACACCATCGACGCCGACGTGTCCGACGTCGGGGACGACACGGACTTCGTGGACAGGCTCGGGGTCGATTCGCTGATGGCCCTGGAGGTCGTCGTCGTCCTCGAACGGAAGTACGGCATCAAGTTCGCCGAGCAGGAGATGCGGACGGTACGTACGCTGAACAGCGCCTACGGCGAAGTACTGCGCAAGCTGGCGGGGCGTCCGTGAGCACAGCGGTGCTGGCCCGCCCGGAGACGGTGCGGGAGCCGGGCCCCGACCCGGACACGGGGAAGTGGTCCGCCCGGTACACGGTGGCGATCGGCGCGGACGAACCCGTCTTCGCCGGGCACTACCCGGACTTCCCGATCTTCCCCGGCGTGTGCGTGCTGGAGTGCGTGCGCACCGCCGCGGAGACCTCCGTACCGCCCGCTGCCGGGGAACTCCGGTTCACCGCGGTCGAGTCAGGCCGCTTCCTGTCCGCCGTCCACCCGGGCGACGTACTGGAGATCGAGCTGGTCTGGGAGCCGCGCGGGGCCGACTGGCGCTGCACGGCGAAGGTGGGGACCGGCCGGGGCCCGGCAGCCTCGGTCCGCTGCCGCTACCGGCAGGGGGCGGCCGCATGAGCGGCTCCGCGGGGGTACGCGCCGCGCTGCCCCACCGCTACCCGATGCTCCTGGTCGACCGGATCCTCGCGGCAGGCGCCGACGAGATCCGGTCGGTCAAGGCCGTCACGCTCAACGAACCCTGGTACGCGCGGCTCGGCGCGGAGCCCTCGGAGGCGGACTTCGCCTACCCGGACTTCCTGCTGCTGGAGTCGTGGACCCAGACCGCCGGCCTGCTGGCCACCTGGTCGGACGAAGGCCCCGCCGAGGGCCGGACCATGCTGTTCGGCTCCCTGCGGGACGTGGAGTTCCACCGGCGGGTGTTCCCCGGCGACGTGATCGAGCACCACGTCCGGCTGCGGCGCGCCGTGAACGACACCCTCGTCCTCGAAGGCGGCAGCCGGACCGGCGACGAACCGGTGCTGACCATCGGCACCGTCACCGTGGCCTTCCGCCCGCGCGAACAACTCGACCCCGAACACGCCGGCCGGAACAGCGCTGCGCTGACCGGCAGCCGGTGAGGAGAGAAGTCATGACAGACGACAACGGGGCGCGCGTCGCCCTGGTGAGTGGCGGATCGCGCGGCATCGGGCGGGCCGTCGTGCTGCGGCTCGCGGCCGAGGGCCACGACGTCAGTTTCTGCTACCGGTCCGACGAGCGGGCAGCGCTGGCGCTGGAGAAGGAGGCGGGCGAACTCGGCGTACGCGCCTTGGCGGTACGGGTCGACGTGACCGACGCCGCGTCCGTCAGGGAATGGGTGGCCAGGACGGAGTCCGAACTGGGCCCGGTCGAGGTGGTGGTCTGCTCCGCGGGCATCACCCGCGACAACCCGCTGCTGCTCATGTCCGACGAGGACTGGCACAGCGTCCTGGACACCAATCTCGACGGCGTCTACAACGTCTGCCGCTCGGTCGTCTTCGAGATGATGAAGCGGAAGTCCGGCACGATCATCAACGTCTCCTCGGTCGCGGGCGTTCACGGCAACGCGACGCAGTCCAACTACTCCGCGTCCAAGGCGGGCATCATCGGCTTCTCCAAGGCACTCGCCAAGGAGGTGGGCCGGTACGGCATCCGCGTCAACGCGGTGGCACCCGGCTTCATCGAGACCGACATGACGGCCGAACTGGCCGACAAGGTCAAGAAGGACGCGGCCAAGCAGATCCCGCTGCGCCGCTTCGGGCGGGCCGAGGAGGTCGCCGACCTCGTCGCCTTCCTGGCGGGCGACCGCGCCGGCTACATCACCGGATCGGTCCTCCAGATCGACGGCGGCATCACCATATGAGTGCCGGCCGGGTGTGAGATGACGACAGCGCACCCTCCCGGACGCACGGCACCGCCCGCGGGCCGGGACGACGCGGCACCCGACGATCCGGACGGTGCCGCGCCCACCGGCCGGGACGACGCGGCACCGGACGGAGCCGTACCGGGTGACGGGACCGCGTACCTGCGGCTGTGCCGGCTGGCGGACCTGCACGGCGCCGCCTACCGGCTGATCGCACACGCACCGGAGGGCCGTACGGAGGCCGCCAGCGCGCTGCGCGGGCACGCCCTCGCACAGAGCGCCAAGTCCCTGGTCGTGGCGGCCCGTCCGAGCAAGCGGACCTGCCGGTACGTCCTGGCCGTCGTGCCCGGTGACCGGCGCGTCGACCTCGGCCGGATCGCGGAGCTCGCGGGCGGCCGCAAGGCCGGCTTCGCGCCCCGCGACACCGCGGAGCGGCTGGCGGGCTCGGTCAGCGGCTCCATCATCCCGTTCTCCTTCCACCCCGACCTCGAACTGATCGTCGACGAGGACCTGCTCCGCCACGACGTGCTGTATTTCAACGCCGCCCGGCTCGACCTGTCGATGGCACTGCCCACCGACGACTACCTGCGCATGGCCCGGCCGCGCACGGCCCGGATCAGCGAAGCACCGGCGGCCTGACCGACCGCGTCGCCCACGGCGCCCTCCGGGTTTCCGCAACCTGCAGCGCCCCGATTCCCACCGCTTCCCGGTCCTACGATCGCCACCCGGCGGCGGTGGCTTTTCCGAGCACACATCCGAACCGGGGCCAGCCATCGGGCCACCGGAAACAGCAACGGAGGCCGAGCACGTGGCCAAACCCATGATTCAGGCAGTCGACGTAGTCAAGTCGTTCGGAGACGTGAAGGCACTGAACGGTGTCAACGTCTCGGTTCCAGAAGGTTCGATCCACGGTCTGCTCGGCCACAACGGAGCCGGTAAGACCACCCTGGTGCACATCCTGTCCACCCTGCTGCCGCCGACCGGCGGCTCCGCGCGCATCTGCGGCCACGACGTGGCCACCGAGGCCGAGGCCGTCCGCCGCTGCATCGGCCTGACCGGGCAGTTCGCCTCGGTCGACGAGCAGCTCAACGGGCGGGAGAACCTCGTGCTGGTCGCGCGCCTGCTGGGTGCGAGCCGACGCCAGGCGGTCACCCGCGCGAACGAACTCCTGGAGGTGTTCGAGCTGACCGACGCGGCGACGCGCCCGGTGCTCCAGTACTCCGGAGGCATGCGCAGGCGTCTGGACATCGCGGCCAGCCTCGTCGGCGGGCCCCGGGTCATCTTCCTCGACGAACCGACGACCGGGCTCGACCCGAACGCCCGGATCGGCGTGTGGGAGACCATCGAGCGGCTGGCCAAGGACGGCACCGCCGTACTCCTCACCACGCAGTACCTGGAGGAGGCCGACCGCCTCTGCGAGCAGATCACCGTGCTCTCCGCGGGAAGCGTGGTCGCCGGCGGCAATCCGGCCGAGCTCAAGGCCGAGGTCGGCCAGCGCCTGGTGACGGTGACGACCGTGTCTCCGTCCGACGTACAGGTCGCGGTGCGCGCCCTGGAAGCGGCCGGCATCCGGGCGACGCCGCAGGCCTCGGGGACGGCGCTGATCGCCCCCGTGGCGGCCGCCGCGGACCTCGCCGTCGTCGTACGCATCCTGAGTGACGCGCACACCGAGATCGCCGAACTCGCGTTCTCCGAGCCGACCCTGGACGACGTCTACCTGAAGCTGACCCACGAGCCCACCAGGAAGCCGGTGCCCGCATGACCGTCCCGATCCCCCTCACCGAAGAAGGAGCGTCCCGATGACGGTCATCGACGCCGAGACCGAACCCCGCCCGAGCACCCGGACGGGCGTGAGCGTGTCCGAGGACTGGGGTGGCAGCAGCCTGCTGACCCAGACCCTCGCGCTCACCGGCCGTTCCGTACGGCCCTACCTGCAGCCCGGCGTGCTCATCGTCACGTTCATCGAGCCGCTGGTCATGCTGCTGATGTTCGGCGGCGTGCTGCGCGCGCTCGGCGACACCGTAGCCCCGCAGGGGAGCGACCTGTCGTACATCGCCGGGCTGGCCCCCGCCATCATGATCATCACCTCGGTCGCGGCCGGGGCCCAGGCCGGGAACGGTCTCATCAACGACCTGCGCAACGATGTGATCACCCGGTTCCACACGATGCCGATCTCCCGGTTCAGTGTGCTGCTCGCCCGGAGCCTCGCGGACGCCGCACGGTCGCTGTACCAGCTGATCGCCGTGGCCGTCCTGGCCGCGCTGATCTTCGGCTTCAACCCGCCCGGCGGGATACCCGGGGTCGTCGGCTCGATCCTCCTGAGCCTGTTCGTCGGCTGGTCCATGAGCTGGATCTTCATCGCGCTGGCCGCGGTGCTGCGCAACGGTGACGTCCTGCGCATGATCACCACGCTGTGCACCTTCCCCCTGCTCTTCGCCTCCAACGCGTTCGTCGACCCGGAGTCGATGCCGTCCTGGCTGCGGGTCGTCGCCGAGGCGAACCCCATCTCGTACGCCAACGACGCGATGCGCAGCATGGTCGCCGGGCAGACCTCGCTCACGGAACTGCTCACCACCGTGGGCGTCTCCTGCGTCCTGGTCGCCGTCTGCGCACCGATCGCGAACCGCTCCTTCCGGGTGTTGTGACCCACGGCCCCCTCACCTCGTGACCGGTACCGGACAGCCCGCGGCCGGGAGGCGCACACAGCGCATCCCGGCCGTCGCGCGTGATCAGCCCCGGCCCCGGGAGATGGAGAAGACCACCCGCAGCACCAGGATGAAGCTGACCACCAGCAGGTTGTAGCCGATCAGCTGGCTCAGCGAGACGGACCCGATGATCGTGGGCTTGCCGTCGATGCTCAGCAGTACGGAGCCGACCAGCGCGATGACCCCACCCAGGAAGGTCAGCAGTACGTCGTGGACCAGGCCGCGCACGAAGCGCCGGTCCCGTTCGTCCGCCAGCAGCCGTATCCGGATCCCCAGCCTGCCGCCCTCCAGCGCGCTGCTGACCCTGTCCACCCGCCGCGGCAGCCGGCGCAGGACCGAGGTGAGCGAGACCGCCTCCTCGATCAGCGACTCCTTCACCCGCTCGTAGCTCAGCTGCTCCTTCACCCGTGCGGCGGCGAAGGTACGGGCCTGCGCGACGATGTCGAAGTCCGGCACGAGCCGTTCGACGGTGCCCTCCACGGTGGCCAGTGCCCGGAAGGTCGCCGCCACCTCCGGCGGGACGGTCAGACCGTGCTGGGCGACGAGCTGGAAGAGCTCGGAGAACATGTCGGGCTGGGGTTTGCTCCCGGGACTCAGGCACCGCGCCATGAACCGGCCGAGCGAACGCTCCAGCTTCCGCTCGTCGATCTCCTCCGGGCGCTCGACGACCTCCAGGAGCGCGTCACTGAGCGCCGCGGGGTCGTTGCGGTGGAGGGCGAGCAGCAGGTCCTGCAGCGCGGAGCGCATCCTCCGGTCGAGCCGGCCGACCGAACCGAAGTCGATCAGACCGAGCTCCCCGCTGCTCAGCAGCAGCACGTTCCCCGGGTGCGGATCGGCGTGGAACACGCCTCCGAGCATGATCTGTTCGAGGACGCAGTCGAGCAGCTGCTCGGCGAGCTTCGCACCGTCCAGGCCGCGTTCGGCGATCAGCTCCTTCGCGGAGCTGAGGGGAACGCCGTGCAGCCGCTCCAGGGTCAGGACCCGCCTGCTGCTGTACCCCTCGTACACGCGTGGCGTGCGGATGGTGCGGACGGCTCCCGACTCCGCGGCCCCGGCGATGATGGCGGCCATGTTGCGGGCCTCGGTCCGGAAGTCCAGCTCCTCGTTGAGCGATACGGCGAAACCGTTCATCAGCTCACCGAGCCCCAGACTCCGCGCCCAGCGCGTGTGTTCCTCCAGCTTGCGGCTGATCCGGAACAGGATGTCCAGGTCGCGCTCCACGACCTGCCCGGCTCCGGGGCGCTGGATCTTCACCGCGACCTCCTGGCCGTCCATGAGCCGGGCCAGGTGTACCTGGGCCATCGATCCGGCGGCCAGCGGCCGCGGATCGAACTCGGCGAAGACGGCCTCCGGTTCGCAGCCCAGCTCCTCGGCGAGGAGCTCCCGTACGCGCTCCCAGGGCTCCGCCGCGGCCTGGTGGTGCAGCCGGGAGAACTCCTCGACGTATTCGGCGGGAAGCAGGTCGTAGCGGGTGGAGAGCATCTGACCGAGCTTGACGAACGTCGCGCCCGCCTCCTCCAGCGCCCGTCGCAGCCGCTGTGCGGAGTGGCGCCGTCCCGCGGAGGTCTCCTTCGGCGAGCCGCCTGCCTTCGACAGCCCCCGCAGCGAGGGCGAGAGGCCGTTCCGCATGGCTATGGCGCTGAGTTCCGCGTAGCGCCTGGTACGTACTACCCGCCGGCGCAGCACGCCGGGCAGTCGCACGATGTCGGTCAGCGTGCTGCTGGGCAGCATGACCTCCGAGACCGCCAGGAAGATCATGGTGACCAGGATGCCGCAGCCCACCTGCACGGAGGTCATGGCCGGCCGGTGACTGCTCGGGCCCATGGCCGAGATGATCTGCATCGTCGCCAGGACACCGACCGTCCCGCCGAGCGCGGCCCGGATCTTGCCGATTCTGATGCCGAGCAGCCGCCGGGCGCCCATGGAGAGGCCGACCAGGGTGAAGACGAAGAGAACGGGAATGAGAATCAGGAATGCTGTGTGCTGCATGGACGGAGCCTTTCCCGGACCGGAGTCCAAGTGCGGTGCGGGTACGGGGATTTCGCCGTCGGCGCGCCGGGCGCCGCATTCCCTTCGGCGATTCTGTGCGGCTCTTCCGGGCGCCCGCGGCCATTCTGTGCGGCTGCGGCCGGACCACTCCACCGGACCCCCGTTCAGGAAACTGCAGATGTGGACAGGGCGACGTCCCTGGCAAGAACGTGCAACGGTGACGGTGCGGGGCATGGGTGCAAGGCATATTCGTCCGCACCGGACTTGGGTCGGCCGTCCGGACCGGCGGCTCGGGGGGTGCGAGGCGACGCAGTGGGGCGGGGCGGGGTTGCTCCCCCTCGGCATCCGAAACAGGTGCTCGCACGGCGTTTCTGTCCCCTTGCCCGGAAATCTCGCTTTCTCTTTCCGGGGGGCGGGGAAGTGGCCGTGGGAAATGGCCGGTTGTGCCGTTTACCCGAGTGTGACCGTGGGAAACCCGGGTGGCCGTGGCACCAAGCTGTCGAAACCGGCTCTCGAACACACGGTCTGTGCTGGAGGCGGCCTAAGTTGACCACTCAGAGGGGCGCGGTTCTGCCCGGAGGAAGCAACTTCCGAGAGGTCGACGTGGCGGATACGGGGATCGGTCTGGATGTGCGGTCGGAGCTGCTCTACCGCACGATGCTCAAGCGCGCGGTATGGCGGACGCGGGAACTGGCGCAGGCTCTCGCGTGGCCGGTGGACCAGGTGCTGCGGGTGCTGGACGCGCTGCGTTCCGAGAGTCTCGCCAGCGCCTCCGGAGAGGACGGGGCGGCGTTCCGGGCCGTCGAGCCGTGCATAGCCCTGCCGGCCCTGCTGGCCAGTCGCATGCGGGAGGGCCGCTCGCCGCAGCCCTGCCCGGTCCGGATCGGCAGGTTCATCGCGCTGCACGAGCAGGCGGAACGTTTCGGGGATTCCGGGGAGGGCGGCGAGAGCCGTCACGACGTGTCCGTCGTGATCGAGCGGCTGGTCGCCAAGGTCGAACGCGAGGTCGTGTTCCTCGTCCCGCACTTCGGTGAGGGCGGCTTCGAGTTCTCCCGCCCCGTCGTGGACATGGTGCTCAGGCGTGGCGCCAAGTTCCGTGCGGTGTGGGCCTCCTCGGTGATCAAGGCACCGGCCGCCATGGCCCATGCCCAGTGGCTGACGCAGGAGGGCGCCGCGCTGCGCTCGGTCGGCACCCTGCCGCCCCGCGCGATGATCATGGACCAGGCGGTCGCCGTGGTCGTCGACGAGACCGAGGGGATCCGGGTCGTCCGGTCCTCGGTCGAGCTGGAGCGGCTGAGCGCCCTCGCCGAGCGGTTCTGGGAGCGTGGAGCGACCGTACGGCAGACGGGCCGGCATCCCGTCGCCCCGACCCGCCGCCCCCGTTCGGAGATCGTCCTGCGGCTCCTTTCGGAAGGCCTCACGGACGACGCGATCGCCCGCAGGCTGGGGTGCAGCGTGCGAACCGTGCGCAACGACGTGGCCTCCGCCATGGAGGCACTTGACGCGCGTAGCCGCTTCCAGGCCGGGGCCCGCGCCATGCAGGTGGGCCTGATCTGAGGGCCGCCGCCCGTTACGGACGGTGCGTCAGCCGTTGCCGGACGGGTGGGTCGGCCGGCTGACGGGGCGGAGCGACGCAGGCCCGGTCCGGGCCCCGGTGTCCGTCCGATTCCCGTCCGAACCCGTCCGTGGCCCGACGCGGCCGCCGTGCGCGGTCATGAGGGTTCCGCCATGGCAGCCGTCACGGGGGCCGCTGCCCTGGCCGCGTCGTGTACCGCCGTCACCGGCCTGTGGCCCGGTGGCACCGAGTACAGCGGGGCCCCGCCCTCACCGCGTATCCGCCGTCACCGAGTCCATCGCCGCGGACAGCCGCTCCAGCACCCGTACGGTCTCCGCGAACCCCTCCTCGCCCAGCTCCTCGGCCAGCCGCGCCGCGAACTCCGCGTGGCCCGGGCCGATCCGGTCCACCGAGGCCCGCCCCTCCCCGGTGGGCCGGAGCAGCTTGGCCCGGCGGTGGGCCGGGTTCGGCAGGTACTCCGCGAGGCCCCTGTCCACCAGCAGATCCGCGATCCGCTGCACACTCTGCCGGGTGATCCCCATCGCGCGGGCGATCCCCGACACGGGGAGCGGCTCGGCCAGGACCGCGCCGAGCACCTGCCACCACGCCGCCGTCAGCCCGGCCGGCCGCGCCAGTTCCTCCGCCACGGACAGGAACTGCCCGTTGAGGCGGAACACCCCGAGGGCCGTGCGGCTGAACCGGTCCTGATCCCCGCCGCTCATCCCTGGAGCACCTCGTAGGCGCTCGCGTCCGAGTCGTGGAAGAGCCGGAACCACGCGTCCAGCTTCTCCGGCCCGTACACCCCGAGCAGGCCGAGGATCTCGCGGGCGAAGGCGACGGGCTCGGTCGGCCCGGCGGTGATCAGCGCACCCGTCCCTGGCCCGCCGGGATCCGTCACGGCGTCGGCCTCGGTGTAGTGCGGGCCGCCCGCGTATCCCGTGGCGGCGAGGTAGAAGGACACCGCGCTCGTGTGCGTCCGGTCGTCGAGCAGGCCCTCACGGGCGAGGCCGGCGGTCGCCCCGCAGACGGCCGCCACGGGAACCCCCGCGTCCAGGAAGGCGCGTGCGGTGCGGGCGAAGGGGGCGAGGGTGTCGCCGGTGTCCCAGAGGGAGGCGCCGGTGAGGACGAGCAGCGCGCTGTCCTCGGGGCGCAGGCCGTCGAGCGCGAGGTCGGGCACCACCCGCAGCCCGCCCATGGTGGTGACCGGGGCGCTGGTCGGCCCTACGGTCCGAACGGTGTGGCCGTGCTGGGTGAGATGGGCGGTCGCGAAGCCCGGCTCCCAGTCGGCGAACGTGTCGTAGACGGCCAGATGGACGGTCGTGCCGGTCATGGTGACCTCCTGGGGGAGTACGGAACCCGCCGCTTCTATGACAGAAGGCTGTCATGAAGGCAGCATGCTGTCAACGTGGTGCGACCGTGGACCCGACACCCTGCCGAGCGCCACGCCCCAGGCCGTACACAGTGGCCATGGAGCGACACCGGGCGGACGCCTACGCTCGCCGCATGACCCCTCATGCCTCTCGTGCTCCGTACGTCGACTCCGCCGCGGGCGCGGCCGTGAAGGCCGCCGACCGTGCGCATGTGTTCCACTCCTGGTCCGCCCAGGGTCTGATCGACCCGCTCGCCGTCGCCGGCGCCGAGGGGGCGTACTTCTGGGACTACGACGGCAACCGCTACCTCGACTTCACCAGCGGCCTCGTCTTCACCAACATCGGCTACCAGCACCCCACGGTCGTCGCCGCGATCCAGGAACAGGCCGGCAAGCTCGCCACCTTCGCCCCCGCGTTCGCCATCGAGGCGCGCTCCGAGGCCGCACGCCTCATCGCCGGGCGTACCCCCGGCGACCTGGACAAGATCTTCTTCACCAACGGGGGCGCGGAGGCCGTCGAGAACGCAGTCCGGCTGGCCCGGCTGCACACCGGCCGCACGAAGGTGCTCTCCGCCTACCGCTCGTACCACGGGGCGACCTCCACCGCGATCAACCTCACCGGGGACCCGCGCCGTTGGGCGTCCGACAACGGGTCCGCGGGTGTCGTCCGCTTCTGGGCGCCCTTCCTTTACCGCTCGCCCTTCTACGCGCTGACGGAGGCCGAGGAGTGCGCCCGCGCGCTCCAGCACCTGGAGGACACCCTCGCCTTCGAGGGCCCCTCGACCGTCGCCGCCGTCATCCTGGAGACCGTCCCCGGCACCGCCGGCATCATGACGCCCCCGCCGGGCTACCTGGCGGGCGTCCGCGAGATCTGCGACCGGTACGGGATCGTCTTCGTCCTGGACGAGGTGATGGCCGGATTCGGGCGTACCGGCAAGTGGTTCGCGGCCGACCACCACGACGTGGTGCCGGACCTGCTGACGTTCGCGAAGGGCGTCAACTCCGGTTACGTACCCCTCGGCGGCGTCGCCATCAGCGCCGAGATCGCCGCCACCTTCGAGACCCGCCCCTACCCCGGCGGCCTCACCTACTCCGGCCACCCGCTGGCCTGCGCCGCCGCCGTCGCGACGATCAACGTGATGGAGGACGAGAAGATCGTCGAGAGCGCCGCACACCTCGGCGAGCACATCCTCGGTCCCGGTCTGCGCGAACTCGCCGAACGGCACCCCTCGGTCGGCGAGGTCCGCGGCCTCGGCGCGTTCTGGGCACTGGAACTGGTCAGGAACAGGGAGACCCGCGAGCCGCTGGTCCCGTACAACGCGACGGGCGGCGCCAACGCCCCGATGGCGGCCTTCGGGGCGGCCTGCAGGAGGAACGGCCTCTGGCCCTTCATCAACATGAACCGCACCCACGTGGTCCCCGCCTGCAACGTCACCGAGGCCGAGGCCGAGGAGGGCCTCGCAGCCCTGGACGCGGCCCTCACGGTGGCCGACGGGCACACGGTCCGGTAGGCGCGGGACCGGACGCCCCTGCCGGTCGGTCTAAGGTGACCGGAGCCGAGAACCGGGAGGGGCGTCATGGGTGCGAGCGGAGGTGTGACCCGCAGTACGCTGCGGCAGCAGATCGCCGACGCGCTGCGTGACGAGGTGCTCGCGGGGCGTCTCCGGCCGCGGGTCGAATTCACCGTCAAACAGATCGCCGAGCAGTACGGGGTGTCCGCGACGCCCGTACGCGAAGCGCTGTTCGACCTCTCCGCGCAGGGCCTCCTCGAATCCGACCAGCACCGGGGCTTCCGGGTCCGCGAATTCACCGTCGCCGACTACCGGTCCATGGTGGAGGCACGCGCCCTGGTCATAGACGGGGTGTTCCGGGGCATCGTCGACGGGGCGGGTCCCGCCTCCGAGCTGCTCGCCACCCACCGCGCCGCCGTGGTCTCCGTGCGCCGCCGGGCCGAGGAGGCCGCCCGCGCCGCGCGCTGCGGCGACCTCGACATCCTGATCGGCTACGACCTGCGCTTCTGGCGGGAGCTCGGCGTGATCGCCGGCAACACCTACATCACCGACTTCCTGCACCGGCTGCGCGTCCAGGCGTGGGTCTTCGCCGTCCCCTACCTGCGGGGGGACGCCGACGTGCGGGAATGGCTGTGGAACCGCCACCAGGACCTCGTCGAGGCCATCGCGGCCGTCGACGGCGCCGCGGTGCGCGCGGTACTGGACGACTACCACCGGCACGGGCTGAACTGGGCGGACCGGCTGGCCGCGGGCAACCCCCCGCACCCCGGCCACGGGGACGGCTGAGCCGCACACACACCCCGCGGGCGCGCCCCGGCCCGGGAGCACCGGGCACCCCCGCCGAGCGGTGTCCGACCCGCGCTCTGTGCGCCGGGCACGGGCCGCATTACGCTGTCCCGACCATCGCACGAACCCGTTGGAGAGCGAGACTTCGTGGCCTGTGACCTGTGGCTGGTCCCCCTCGTCGATGTGCTGTGCCACAGCCCCGACAACCCCTTCGCCGAAGAGATCGCCGTCTACGACAAGGCGCTGGGCGAGGCGGGCCTGCCGCCCGTCCCCGTCTACGCCTACATGCCCGGCCTCACCGGGGACGTCGCCCCGGTCGCCGGCTTCGACTACGACGCCCTGCACTTCCTGCGCCGCGCCTACCTGCTCCAGCTGAGCGGGCTCGCCGTCACACCCGTCGACGCGCTCGGCGGGGACTACGAGCAACTGCTGGAGATGTTCGAGCAGAGCGCCCAGCAGTCGCACCTGGTCTGGCACTACGACCACGCCGGGGCCTACGTACCGCTGGACTTCCCCGCACCGCTCTCCAACGACCGACTGCTGGAGGGCGGCGGCCCGCTGGGCTCCTCGCACGGCCTGCTGCGGGAGCTGGAGTTCGTCGGTCCGGCCATCGGCATCGATCCGGCCAACCCTCCGGCCGCCCCGCTCCCGCCCATCGGACCGACCACGCTGGAGGAGCCGGCCGGGCCGATCCTGCACGACGAGAGCCCGTTCGCCCGCGAACGGCACGTCTGGCTCGGCCTGCACGCGGCGGCCACCCGCAGCCTCGCCCAGGGCTCGATGATCATCTTCAGCTGACGCCGGTCACCGGGAGCCGCCCCGGGCGTTGTCGCCCCGGGCGGCTCCCGGCCGGGTGCGTGCGGTGCCCGGGGATGCGGGCGGGGGGACCCCGGTGGCGTTGACCGGGGCGACACCGGCGGGCGCTGGGGCGGCCAGGTGGGG